>NZ_JALAAC010000019.1:0-88762 GCF_037546855.1 Vibrio sp. 1-Bac 57
ATTTAATCAACCGCATGTTTTTGCTTGTTCACATATTATCTTATTTGCACATAACCCAGCTTACACGCGTGCTGATTATGAAAAAGTAGTCGACCAAGGTATCGTTGATAATCGCACTAAATTAGAAGATAAAGAAAAAGCATTCGGCGGTTACGCTTTTGCTGATATGAATACTGATGAGCAAGGTCGTAATGCAAGCTGGACTAAATCTCAAACTTATATTGCATTAGGTAATGCAATGCATACGTTAGCGCGTTTAAAAGTAGATTCAACTCCGATGGAAGGTGTCGATAGCCAACTAATAGGTGAAATTTTTGCTGATGAGCTAGGTGGATATGAATGTGACGTTGCATTAGCAATTGGTTACCATCATCCATCTGAGGATTATAATGCGAAATTGGCTAAATCAAGACTGACAATGGAAAAAGTATTAACTGTTATTTAATATTGAATTATTTACAGGGTATTATTTTTTCTTTTAAAACAAGCAACTACACAGAAATATTTACAGGGATACTTGTTAGACTGTAATAAAAACGTTGTAGTTGCTTGTTTTTTTTAGTTTAAGGTTTTGGTTTATATTCGATACGATGAATAAATGTTTAAATTTTTGTGCCGATTAAATGATCTAATACAGGCACTAATACTAATGGTTGAGCAGAGCTAATGATTGCAGTTAGCATTTTAACTCGCGCACCTTCATGTTTGTCTTCCAACCCTTGTGCTTTCAAATAATGCTCTTCACTTATCCACTGACTGTAAGAAACCCATTGATTATCTTTAGTTTTATGTAAACGAGAGCCTAGAGCACCGTATTTTTCAATATTTCGTTGTACTAACTCTGTCCAACCTTCTTTAAATACTTTTTCATGTGCTGGATTTATTTCCCAACGAAATAATACAGTAACCATAAACTACTACTCCTAATGACTTGTCTTGTTCGTATTGTCGATAAAGATAATTGTTTCTATTATAGCCATGCCTGAATCTTACTTACTGTGAGTTAATTTGATTTTTGCGATAAATTATTTTTATTTTCATGCTTTTTAAGCATTTAGCGTATTTATTTTCTCTCTTTTTTAGCATATCTCCACATTTTCTTCACAATCTTTGCCTTTTTTTACTTTATGATAGAAGCAATAGTTGAATGCTATTGTCTTTTTCTTGTTACTCGAACCATATCTATTAGAAGATCAAATAATGAATAAATCAAAGAAGGTTTTTATTTTTGCGGGGCTATTATTGAGTGTCGTTAGCAGTTTAGCTTCTGCTCGTGGTCCAGCACCCGCTGTACCTGTTCATAGTGATGTGGTTGCGATGCATGAAGTTGCTCAATCCTTAACCCTGATCGGTAAGTTACAAGCCGAACAATTTGTTAGCATTGCCTCAGAAGTGACAGCCAAAGTCACGCGGATAGCGGTAGAAGCAAACCAAACAGTAAAAAAAGGGCAACTACTTATTCAATTAGATGATGCTAAAGCAAAAGCTTTATTGGCTGAAGCTAGGGCTTATTTACGAGATGAACAAAGGAAGCTAAAAGATTTTCAGCGTTTAATAAAAAAGCAGGCCGTCACACAAACAGAATTTGATGGACAAGCCTCGGTAGTTGCAATTGCTAAAGCGCGTTTACTTGCAGCACAAGTTTTTGTTGATAATCACCGTCTTGTTGCCCCTTTCGCTGGCACCATCGGTTTACTGGACTTTAGTGAAGGTAAAACCGTAGCCATAGGTGAAACGTTACTGACCTTAGATGACCTCTCTGAAATGACTTTAGATTTACCTGTCCCTGAGCGTTATTTATCTATGGTCGAAATTGGTATGGATGTTTCAGCTATTAGCCGTGCGTGGTCCGATACTTCGTTTATAGGTAAAGTAGCCGCTGTTGATTCGCGTATCAATCCTGACACCTTGAACCTACGTGTTCGTTTGCTTTTCGATAATAAAAGTCAACAATTAAAGCCCGGTATGATGATGAAGTCTCAGCTGGTGTTTGCCGCTGTTAATGAGCCTATTATTGAAGTGCAATCGCTGGAGTACTCAGGTACTAAACGCTTTGTGTATGTGATTGGTGATGATAATAAAGTACAACGTAGAGAGGTGACCCTCGGTGCGCGTATCGGTGACCAAGCTTTAATTGAATCAGGTTTGGAAATTGGAGAGCGTATTGTCGTGCAAGGTTTGGTGAATATGCGTGATGGTCTAGTCATCAATGATTTAGGTAAAGAAGGTTCAGCAGCAGATGTTAATGCGAAAGCAAAGACTGACAAGGACCGTAAATAATGTGGCTATCAGATGTGTCGGTAAAACGGCCGGTAATGGCAATAGTATTAAGCTTATTGTTGTGTGTATTTGGTGCAGTTTCTTTTAATAAGCTATCTGTTCGTGAAATGCCGGATATAGAAAGCCCGGTTGTATCGGTCATGACTCGTTATGAAGGAGCAAGTGCAACCATCATGGAGAGTCAGGTTACTGCTGTTATTGAAGATCAAATCACAGGTATTAGCGGTATTGATGACATTGAGTCAGTTACTCGAAATGGTATGTCACGTATCACGGTGACATTTGATTTAGGTTGGGACTTAACCGAAGGCGTTAGCGATATTCGTGATGCAGTAGCTAAAGCAGAACGAAGTTTACCCGATGAAGCCGATGAACCTATTGTTTCTAAAAACAACGGTTCAGGTGAGCCTTCCCTTTATATTAATCTCAATTCGACAACCATGGATAGGACTCAACTTACCGATTATGCAGATCGTATTTTGGTAGACCGATTTAGTTTGATCAGCGGTGTGAGTTCAGTGGATTTATCGGGTGGCTTATACAAGGTCATGTATGTGAAGTTATATCCAGACATGATGGCTGGCCGATCTGTGACCACAAATGACATTGTTAATGCATTACAAACCGAAAATGTTGAAAATCCTGGAGGTGAAGTACGCAATGACACCACGGTGATGTCAGTTAGAACAGCACGCTTATATGCGGAACCTCAAGATTTTGATTATTTAGTGGTTCGGACTGCCAATGATGGGACTCCTATTTATTTAAAAGATGTCGCAAAAGTCTATGTAGGAGCTGAAAATGAAAACTCTGCCTTCAAAAGTAATGGAGTGGTTAATCTAAGCTTAGGTATTGTTGCCCAATCCGATGCTAACCCATTACAAGTTGCTGCTGCTGTGCGCAAAGAAGTGGATAATATTCAACAGTTTTTACCTGAAAATACGACCTTGTTAGTGGATTATGATTCGACTGTATTTATCGAGCGTTCTATTGAAGAGGTTTATAACACCTTAATGATCACTGGTGGGCTGGTGATCTTGGTCTTGTATATTTTTATTGGTCAAGCAAGGGCCACCATCATTCCTGCCATTACAGTACCTGTATCGTTAATTTCCGCTTTTATTGCAGCCTATTATTTCGGATTCTCCATCAATTTAATTACCTTAATGGCGCTAATTTTATCGATAGGGCTGGTGGTTGATGATGCGATCGTGGTGGTTGAGAATATTTTCCACCACCTTGAAAAAGGGGAAAAACCCTTGATGGCTGCTTATAAGGGCGCCAGAGAAGTTGGTTTTGCTGTTATCGCGACCACTATGGTGTTGGTGATGGTTTTTTTACCTATCTCCTTTATGGACGGCATGGTAGGACTATTATTTACTGAGTTTTCAGTATTACTCGCCATGTCGGTTATTTTCTCATCCTTTATTGCCTTAACATTAACGCCCGTATTAGCGAGTAAAATGTTAAAAGAGCATCAACAACAAAACCGTTTTAACCGTTGGGTGGATAAACAGTTTTCACGCTTAGAAAGTGTTTATCGTGGTGGTTTAGTCTATGCAATGAAATTACGTTTAGCGGCCCCCTTAGTTATTTTGGCTTGTATTGCGGGGAGTTACTTTTTAATGCAACAAATTCCTTCACAATTAGCACCTAAGGAAGATAGAGGGGTGATCTTCGCTTTTGTGAAAGGAGCCGAAGGCACTAGTTTTAACCGTATGTCGGCTAATATGGATTTAGTACAAGCACGTTTGATGCCACTACTAGGTCAAGGTGTGATCAAGTCTTTTAGTACTCAAGCGCCGGCATTTGGTGGTAACGCGGGGGACCAAACCGGTTTCGTTATTATGATTTTAGAAGACTGGAATGAGCGAAGTGTATCGGCCAATCAAGCGCTTGGTTTGGTTAATAAAGCATTAAAAAATCTACCTGATATTAAAGTGCGTCCATTATTACCAGGTTTCAGAGGAGGTTCTGGTGACCAAGTTGAGTTTGTACTTGGTGGTTCCGATTACCCTGAGCTAGCCAAGTATGCCGAGCTATTAAGGCAACATGCTGAAGCAGATGGCATACTCATTAATGGTGATTTAGATTATTCAGAAAAAACACCTGAATTAGTGGTGACCTTAGACAAACAAAGAGCGGCGGAATTAGGAGTGAGTTTGGATGAACTATCTCAAACCTTAGAAGTGATGCTCGGAGGTCGTAGTGAAACCACTTATATCGATCGCGGTGAAGAATATGATGTTTATTTACGCGGTGATGAAAACAGCTTCAATAATGTCAGTGATTTAAGTCAGATTTATATGCGCACCAATCGTGGTGAATTGATCACTTTAGATACTATTGCTGATATCGAAGAGGTGGCTTCCGCCAACCGTTTGTCTCATTACAATAAACAAAAATCAATTACCTTAGGCGGAAGTGCCGCAGAAGGGAAGTCTTTGGGGCAAGTATTAGATTACCTGGACGCAAAAGCAATAGAGTTACTGCCAAGTGACATTTCAGTCTCGTATAATGGTGAGTCGAAAGAATACAAAGAAAACCGTAGTAGCGTGTTAATTGTATTTGGACTTGCTTTATTGGTGGCCTATTTAGTGCTAGCTGCTCAATTTGAAAGCTTTATCAACCCCTTAGTGGTCATGTTAACCGTACCGATGGGGGTGTTGGGTGGCTTTATTGGTATGGTTGTGATGAGTCAGGGATTAAATATCTACAGTCAAATTGGCATGATCATGTTGATTGGTATGGTAACAAAAAATGGTATTTTGATTGTTGAATTTGCTAATCAATTACGTGATAGAGGCGCTGCGCTAGAAGTTGCGATCATTGATGCCTCTGCACGTCGTTTACGACCTATTTTGATGACTGCGTTCACTACGCTGGCGGGTTCAATTCCACTCATTATATCTTCTGGTGCAGGCTCTGAGAGCAGAATCGCTGTGGGTACTGTGGTGTTTTTTGGAATGGCGTTTGCGACCATGGTGACCTTGTTTGTTATTCCAGCTATGTACCGTTTAATCTCCGGTAATACACATTCACCGGGTTACGTAGAAAAACAACTTAATGAAGAGCTAAGATTGAATGCAATGGAAACAACAAAGAGCAGAAATTAAACGTATTATTTCGACTCTCTATTAAGTTAAATGCTTGATGCGTTGAAAAATTAACGTAATAAAGCAGTGAGAAAATTAGTTTTCTCACTGCTTTCCGATATTCATGACTGTTTAGAGCTTATTCATTCTCTATCTATTATCCACTGTCTGTTTATTTTCAGCGGTCCTTTTCCCTTTTATGTCTCATTACTGAACTGCCGCATAATAAGCTTTCAGCTAAGCTCCATGCCCTGTTTTTTTATGGTTGCTATGATTAGAGCGGTATCTGTGACCGGTATTGTGCGTGTATCTTAAATTAGAGTTAAATAAACCAGTAAAATTTAGTACAGTCAGTACTTCATTTTATATTTTTACAAATTCAGGAAGTTAGTATGATTAAATTTATTCTTATTGCGTTAATTCTAGTCGTCGCATTTTTTATTTTTCAATCTATGAACGCAGGTAAAAATGCGCCAGAAAATATTGCTAAAGGAGAGGTGTTTTTAACTGAAAATGCAACTAAAGAAGGGGTGATGGTGACGGATTCCGGTCTGCAATATGAGATATTAGAAAAAGGCGAAGGGACAGTACACCCAACCGCAAAAAGTAACGTACAAGTTCATTATCATGGCACATTGCTTGACGGTACGGTTTTTGACAGCTCAGTAGACCGTGGTGAGCCTATTTCTTTTGGTTTGCATCAAGTTATTCCAGGTTGGACGGAAGGTGTTCAATTGATGGTGGAAGGGGATAAATTCCGTTTCTTCATCCCGAGTAAGCTTGCTTATGGCAATCGCAGTGCAGGTAAAATCACCCCCGGGTCATTATTGATTTTTGATGTTGAGTTATTAAAAATAAACTAATATAGCGATGTATTGAATAAAGCCATTTATTAAATAAAACCATTTTTTAAATAAAACATGTATGGAGTGAAAAGTGTGTTGATTGGCTTATAACGACTTCTAGGTAATAACAACCTCTTAATTGTAAGAGGTTGTTATTCATTAGCTAATGTCGGTTAACAGAAAAGAAATCAGTGTCAGTTAATAGATAATAACTTATTCGCAAGGCGGCGCTAGGTGAATCACAGCCAATCCACCCTGTGATGTTTCACGGTATTTTTTATTCATATCTTTACCAGTTTGAAACATAGTAGCGATCACTTTATCTAACGAAATGAGTGATTTACTATTACGTTTTAAGGCCATTCTAGAGGCATTAATCGCTTTCATTGCACCCATTGCATTACGCTCTATACAGGGGATTTGTACTAGTCCACCGATCGGGTCACAGGTCATACCTAGTGAATGCTCCATTGCTATTTCAGCGGCAATACAAATTTGCTCATTACTACCGCCTCGAATTGCTGTTAAACCTGCTGCTGCCATTGATGATGAAACGCCAATTTCACCTTGGCAACCTACTTCTGCCCCTGAAATAGAAGCATTCATTTTATATAGCATTCCAATCGCTGCTGATACGGCTAAAAAGTCTTTTAGTTTCGCTGTATCAATTTCACGTATGTATTTGTTGTAATACATTAACACTGAAGGGATAACTCCTGCTGCACCATTGGTCGGGGATGTGACCACTTGCCCGCCAGCTGCATTTTCTTCACTAACCGCAAAGGCATACAGGTTAACCCAATCTAAAATACTCATTGGGTCGTTATCAATCCCTTCACTAGATTGTAGTGTTTTTAATAAAGCGGGTGCTCGGCGCACAACCTGTAAACCACCTTCTAGGATGCCTTCTGTTTTCAGGCCTCGCTCCAGACATAGTGAGATCACTTTCCATATCTTCTCAGCCGTTTCATCGAGTTGTTGCTCACTGCAAAAACTAAGTTCATTCTTTAATACTAAGCCACCAATGCTTAATCCATTTCGGTCTGCTTGGTTGAGTAAGCTTTCTGCTGAATTAAAAGGGTAAGGTACGCTATTTTTAGGTGTTTTAACGGGGTTTAATAATTGCTCTTCTGTGCTGATAAACCCGCCACCGGTTGAGTAATAAGTGTGAGAATCGATTTGTTTATCTTGCTCATAAGCCATCAAACGCATTCCATTTTCATGCAATGGCAAGCTTTCACGTTTAAACTCAATATCAATCTCTGGATTAAATGCAATGCTCTGTGTATTTAAAAACGGCAGCATGTTTGTTTCTGCAATTTCCTTTAATAATTTATTGGCAGTATTGGTTTTTACTGTATCTGGTTTAAAGCCCATTAAACCTAACATGATAGCTCTATCTGTATGGTGCCCCTTGCCCGTTAACGACAAAGAACCATACAGTTCAATTTTAATACTGGTAATACGTTCTATATTTTCTTGGTTAGCAGTGGCAAACAGATAAGCGGCTAGCATAGGGCCACTGGTATGTGAGCTCGACGGCCCAATACCTATTTTATAAATATCAAAAATTGAAAGCATAGTTACTTCCTAATGGTAGAAAAATCTGTAAATGGGAGAGAAAGGGGATTTGCTACCCCTCCATATATTCATTAGTCGCAGTGTAACTGGAACTGCTGAGAAAAGAGTTGTCCGAGTGCATTATTGGGCGCTACGTCATCTGCTAAGGATAAAGTATAAGCACGTTGTGCATCTGAGGCTGTAGGCTCAAGTAATTTATATTTACAGTGCTTATTGATGTCTTCGGTGAGTTGAATATCTTTTGCCTCAAGCCATGACATATCAACAAAATAAGTTGAATCGTAAATAAACAGTTTAAAGTCTTTATTATTAAACGCGATAGGCTCAGATAAGGGAATATCAAAGGTTAGCACTAACTTGTCTTGATATCGTATTAGCTGAGGATAACGTGCTGCCTTAAACTTAATCGGCGTATTACCAACATAGAAATAGGTAAAATAATGTTCGTTATACATGTTATTGGTTACGCTGGTAGCTAATAACTGTAATGTATTATCGATATGTTCAGGGCTAATATCTTCACCCTGTAACATATAGTCTGATGTTTCTGCATCAAAAGTCCAAGTCATGTGTAAGGCGGTAATATGTGTTTTGTCACTTCCAATCGCTGTGTTTGTATCTACCCATGCGTGCGGGTGTGCAGACAAACTAGAAGAGAATGAGAAGCAAGCTAATAGTAACCATTTAATGGGTAGTAAATGTTTTAAGGTGTTTATTGTTCGGTTCATCTTGCTCTCATTCGACTTATCATTTATGCCTGCTTTAACCATATTTTCTATAAAGCATAGTAACGGGTATCAGTTTTCTTCAGTGTACTTTTGATAAAGCGCAATTGAAACTGTCATCAACTCAGCAACACATTAATAATTAATACACTTGTTAATTTTTTATTTTTTATTTTTTACTTTTAAGGTTAAGTTCATGTTCAAATTCATCAGGGAAGAAAATTAACCCTTTTAGATCTTTGTCTGGGAAAACAACAATCGATAGTTCATCATCTTCTAAGCCTGGTGTCCAACGTTCACGCCACTTATTCAAGCTAATCGCTTCAGCCTTACAATGAGACCATTCTTCTGTCGCCCAGTCCTCAGCAAACTCCTTATTTGGCCATACCGGAACACAGTCTTCATCTTCTGTGTTGAGCATAACGCAACCATGTTCATCTATTAATAACCAAATTTGTTGTTGCTTGTTTACTTCTTTACATAAATATTGAAAGCGTTGTTGCTGGTCGAGTTTTAATATTTCAGTAATACGTGATGGAGATAAATCACTCATGTGTTGTCCTATCTATTGCTTATTTAATTAACGATTAGCTTAAAGTAAATATTCTGATTTACTAGGGGAGTTTTGCTATTACTTGAATTCAATAATAGAAAAAGATATTCGAGTGAGTATGTTTAGCTTTAACGCTGACGGTATTACTTACTGAATTAGTTTTAGGATTGATTATAAAATTACTGATATCAATTCGATAGAATATTAGGTTGTAAAAAAGATTGGAATATTTCTTTATAAAAGTGAATTTTTTATAAAGTTTATTGACTAAATCTAATTATATTTACATAAAATGTTAATATAATACTTATTGTTGCAAGTATGTAACTTGTGCGTTACAACATTTAAAAAAGTGAATTGTACGATTTGAATACAAAGTTTCAATCGTACATTATAAAAATTCACATTATTACTACCTTATCAGTTTAATATTTATCATAATAAATGTTGAGTTCGTATATTATTAGTTTTTAGATTGAAATAGTTATCTGCTTTTTCTTTGTATAGTATTACAAATGATAATTGTTACCCGTCTTTAAGGTTGATGTTGTAATCACCTTTAATAACCTCACCTAAGGTGATTATGTTTTATAGTATAAAAGCCAAAATGATTACTCTGTTTTCATTAGTGATGATTTGTTTCACTGCGTTATTGTTAGTGACTATTTTTATCAATCAACGAGAGAATGTACTGAATTTAGAACTAGAGAAATCCAGTGAAATCTCAAATATGCATGCCAATATATTGAGCCAAGAATTTGCTCAATATATTGCGATGTTAAAAATGCAAAGTGACGACTCGCAACTTAAAAAAAATGACCCTGATAAAATCAAGCAAATACTGCAACGTCTGATGAAAGTAGGTAATCGTAACTTTGTTAATGCTATTTACGTGGATCAAAATTTAAACTTAGTTGATGCTTCAGGCAATAAAAATAAAGTGACAAACCCTTTGTTTTTGAAAGGTGAAGAGTGGCAAAATAAACCCTATAACATCACCGTGCCTTCGGACACGTTATTTGAAAAAAAACCAGTGATAATCGTTGCCGTACCAGTGTTAAATGACCAGGATGAATGGCAAGGAACACTCGCCGTAGCTGTGCCACTAAAAACTATTATTGATAAATTATCATCAATCAAATTAGCAAATGGTAGTTATGCGTGGTTAGCAGATTCTAATGATCTAGTGGTTGCGCATCCCGCTCCTAGTGTAGTAATGAACGCTCGTCTTTCAACTGAGAATACCGTTGATTTCCCTGGGTTTTATAAAATAACAAGGCAAACCAAATTACAAAACAATGGTTATGGGCGTTATTACGATACACAATTACAAGAGTCTAAAATAGTTACTTTTTCTAAAATTAAATATTTACCCGGGTGGAATTTGTTTGTAACCACTCAAGAAGTTGAAATTTTTCGAGGCATATACAGTATTGTATACAGCGTATTAACTATCTCAATTATCCTAATGATCGCTTTTTTGTTTATCATAAGCCAATTATCAAACAAGGTGACAGGGCCTATAGTGAGGCTAACTAAAGATGTAAAAGCGTCGGTAACTGCTAAAAGCAATTTTATACGTATTATTCATTCTAAAGATGAAATTGGCGCACTTTCTAAAGCGTTTCATCGCAGCCTTCAAAAAATTCATCTTCATACTACTCAGCTAGAAGAAATAGTTCGTGAACGAACCAAAGAGATCTCATCCAAAAATAACTTGCTCAGTGAGCAGAATAATAAACTTGAAGTGCTAGTTTCTAAAGATTCATTAACGAATTTATATAATCGCCGCGCTTTTAATGCATTAGTTGAAAAAGAGCTTTCGCGCGCTAAGAGGCATCATGTAAGCATCGCATTAGCAATCCTCGACCTTGATCACTTTAAAAATATTAATGACAAATATGGTCATGACACCGGAGATAAGGTTCTGTGTCGCTTAGCTAATGAATTGACCACAAGTATGCGTAAAGAGGATCTTATCTGTCGATGGGGCGGCGAAGAGTTTGTAGTGTTATTATCGGCCTCTACTTCAGAGAAGGTCTATGATCACATGGAAGAGATGCGTGAAAGGGTAGCTACGATGGATTTTAGTCCTGCTCCTCAAGTTACTTTCAGTGCTGGCATGTCAACCTATAGAGAAGGTGAAAGCTTTACAGAGTGGTTTAAACGCGCAGATAATGCGCTTTATAAAGCCAAAGACAATGGAAGAAATCAAATTGTAAAAGTTTAGCTTTTAACTCCCATTAATTACAGTGATAGCAACAGTGATAGAAGAAGTGTGCTACTGGTTATATTGTGGGAGATAAGTTGGTTTTCCTTAATGCTAACATCATTCAATATCAGTCCTTTTTAACCCCTTAGTGTTTCTGAAAATATTATCTTCGTGGCATATCGAATAGTTCTAACTTAAATACTTTGAAGAATGAGTTTTAAGTGCTCTAACATTTTCTATAAGTAGATAAGTAAATTTTACAACTACCGAGAATTATTTTCTTGTTTGAAATCTTCAATTATTTCCCCTTATCATTATTTTATTCTAAAAGTTAATTTAAGTCATTTAAAATCAATGCTTTATGCTTGTGTTTTGTTTGGCTTAAATAATGGCGTGATGTTTGCTCAATAATTATTGAACAAGGTCAGTATTTGAATACTTACCCATTTTATTGGATTAAATAATTTTAAGGATTAAATCATGGATATTATTCGTATTATTTTCGCTATTTTACTACCGCCAGTAGGTGTATTTTTACAAGTCGGATTTTCATGGACTCTTGTCCTTAACATATTACTGACAATACTTGGCTACATTCCCGGTATTGTCCATGCTATATGGGTTATCGCGAAAAAATAGCCTAATTAAACAATATAAATAGAACAATATAAATAGATAAAGCAGTAGGCCGTTAGATATGAATGGTAGCAAGTAAAAAATGTACTTTTAATCTAATGCCAGTCAGTTAATAACTGACTGGTATTTTTTTGCTTCTTTTATCTGCATACCTTTTATGGTGCGTTTACCAAGCGAACATCAATCGTTGTTGAAAGCTAATTTTATTTTTTTCGAGCTTTTTAAGCGAATAATTTGAGCTCGAGCGATCACCTTGCGAGTGACCTCAAACTACTTTCTTTTTTCAGAGGGGCTGTTAATGACGCTCGAACCATTGCTTTGTCATTAATTCAATAACTCAAGTGAATAAAACCCTTTATCAGGTAGCGTAAGAGGATTGTTTGGTGTTGTGTCGATTAAATCAGCAAGTGAACCCATTCCATTCGTTGCAACTTTATCAAATGACGAGCTTGAGTTCTTATGCTGTAGATATCTTCATAGTGACTAACTCCTTCAGAGTGAATATCAAAGAGTTAATCTATACCTGAAGTGATTTTTGTTACTGGACCGTTGAGACAGGCACAAAAAAGCCGTAAAAGAAATTAATCTATTACGGCTTTTAAAATGTGGTGGCCCTTCCCCGACTCGAACGGGGGACCTGACGATTATGAGTCGTATGCTCTAACCAACTGAGCTAAAGGGCCTAAATTTGTGGGCTGATTATATAAGCTAGATTTTTACGTGTCTAGTCTATTACGTTTGATTGCTTATTTTATCAGCGTTAAAGGTCAGATTTATATAAGAAAACAGAACTATCTGACCTTGACCTAGTATTTACTCGTCTAAGAAGCTACGAAGTTGTTCACTTCGGCTAGGGTGACGAAGCTTACGAAGTGCTTTAGCTTCAATCTGACGAATACGTTCACGTGTTACATCAAACTGTTTACCTACTTCTTCTAACGTGTGGTCTGTATTCATATCAATACCAAAACGCATACGCAGTACTTTAGCTTCACGAGCGGTTAACCCTTCTAATACATCGTTAGTTGCATTTTTAAGGCTTTCGCTAGTTGCGCTATCAACAGGTAGTGCAATCGTTGTATCTTCAATGAAGTCACCTAGGTGTGAATCTTCATCATCACCAATTGGGGTTTCCATTGAGATTGGCTCTTTAGCAATTTTTAATACCTTACGAATTTTATCTTCAGGCATCATCATGCGTTCAGCTAGCTCTTCTGGCTGTGGTTCACGGCCCATCTCTTGTAACATTTGACGCGAAATACGGTTAAGTTTGTTAATCGTTTCAATCATGTGTACAGGAATACGGATCGTACGCGCTTGGTCAGCAATAGAACGAGTGATTGCTTGGCGGATCCACCATGTCGCATAAGTTGAGAACTTGTAACCACGACGGTATTCAAATTTATCAACGGCTTTCATTAGACCGATATTACCTTCTTGGATTAAATCTAAGAACTGTAAACCACGGTTGGTGTATTTTTTAGCAATCGAGATAACTAGACGTAAGTTAGCTTCGACCATTTCTTTCTTAGCACGACGCGCTTTAGTTTCACCAATGCTCATTGCACGAGAAATTTCTTTCAAGTTAGCGATGGTTAGTGCACTTTCTACTTCGATTGCTAGCATTTTACGGATGCAACGCTCTAAATCTTCTACCGACTCTTTAATACCTTGAACATAAGGTTGATTGCCAGCGAGTACTTTCTCTAACCACGCACTGTTAGTTTCATTACCTTTGAAGATCTTAATGAATTCAGCTTTTGGCATTTTGCACTGTTCAACACAGATTTTTAATATTAAACGTTCTTGAACACGTGCAGCACTCATGTTGCCACGTATCAGTTTTACCATACGGTCAAACTGTTTTGGAATGAGTTTAAATTGTTGGAAATATTCAGCTTGTTCTTCAATCGCACTTAAGGTGTCCGCATGTTTACGGCCATTTTTTGTAATTGATTTTTCAACGATGTTGTTTAAACGACGTAGTTCAGTGAATTTTTCTGCCGCTTCTTCTGGACAAGGGCCTTTAGGACCTTCTTCCTCTTCTTCGTCATCTTCTTTGTCATCAGCATCGTCATCTAATTCAGCTTCCGATAATTCAGAACCGATATTGGTTGCACTAACCGCTTGTGTCATATCATCATTTGGATCAATAAAACCACTGATTAAATCAGTTAGTTTCATTTCTTCTGCTTCATAGCTATCGTAGTTATCTAATAGGTTACGAATGGTTGCTGGATATTCAGAAACAGAGTTCTGTACTTCTTTAATGCCTTCTTCGATACGTTTAGCGATAACAATCTCGCCTTCACGTGTCAGTAGTTCTACTGTACCCATTTCGCGCATGTACATACGAACAGGGTCGGTAGTACGGCCAATTTCTGATTCAACCGTTGCTAATACTTGTGCTGCGGCTTCTACCGCATCTTCATCCGGTTCATCGTTATCTGTGCCAGAAAGAATAAGATCATCAGCATCAGGAGCAGTTTCAACAACTCGGATACCCATGTCGTTGATCATCTGAATGATATCTTCAATTTGCTCTGACTCAACGATATCTTGCGGAAGGTGATCATTCACTTCTGCGAAGGTTAAGAAACCATTCTCTTTACCTTTAATGATCAGCTCTTTAAGCTGTGATTGAGGTGTTTGCGCCATAGGTACCATCCAAAATTAGTCGTGAAATGTGGTGTAAATGGGAAAAAAATATAAGCGCTCGAGTATACGCTTAAAATGAATTTTATGCCAATCCCATTAATGTTGTTTTTGTTCTTTTAGAAGTTGAGCCAGCTGGACTGTTTCTTCTGTTGTTAAAACCTCACCTTGCCTTGATTTTTGTTTTAAAAACTCAATTCGTTGGGTCAGGTGTAATGATAAAAAATTATCTAATATGTCGAAAAAT
This sequence comes from Vibrio sp. 1-Bac 57, assembly GCF_037546855.1. Lineage (NCBI taxonomy): Bacteria > Pseudomonadati > Pseudomonadota > Gammaproteobacteria > Vibrionales > Vibrionaceae > Vibrio > Vibrio sp. 1-Bac 57. The sequence continues at coordinate 14,830 of NZ_JALAAC010000019.1, forward strand.
ACTTGTTCGTATTTATCTTCTTGTACTTGGTTATTCCAAGTTGCTAAAGCAATTAGTTGCTTTTCTTGTGGCTGTTCGCGCCAATGTTCTAATAGTAGACCAGTAGATAGATGGGGTGTATCTCTACAAATTTCAAGTAGTGAATTTAAAAGAGTTAAGCCGGGTATTTGCATTTCTTTAAACTCAGGTATTTCATCTAACTGATAGGCCATTTGGGGGTTCTGTAGTAGTAATGAAATAGCTAAACGCATTGGCGTTATTTTTTTTGATGTTGGTCTTTTTTCAAGCTTTGTTGGCGCGGGCAAAAGCTTTTTTAAACCTTCTTTTTCAATGCCTAATAAGCTAATTAAACGCGTTTCCATCATCTGTCTAAATACAGAGTCAGGCAGTTTTGTTAATAACGGAATCGCCAGTTGTGCTAATTTAGATTTGCTATCGGCACTACGCATATCAACTTGCGTTAGTAGATGTTGGTATAAAAAATCTGATAATGGCATTGCTTGGTCAACCAGTTTTTCAAAAAATGCTTTGCCTTCTTTTTGTACTAGGCTATCTGGATCTTCACCGTCAGGCAAGAACATAAAGCGTAATGTTCGACCATCTTGAATAGAGGGTAGAGCATTTTCAAGAGCACGCCATGCAGCGGTTCGTCCCGCACTATCACCATCAAAACAACAAATAACTTCGCTAGTTTGTCTAAACAATAATTGAATATGATCTGGTGTGGTCGCCGTCCCTAAAGAAGCAACTGCATAGTGAATATCAAATTGTCCTAGCGCAACAACATCCATATAACCTTCAACGACTAAAATGCGTTTTACGTCTTTTTCATGTTGTTTAACTTGATACAAACCATAAAGTTCTTTGCCTTTATGGAAAATAGGGGTTTCCGGCGAATTTAAATATTTTGGTGTTGTATCATCAAAAACACGCCCACCAAAGCCGATTACTCGGCCACGCCTATCTACAATAGGGAACATTAAGCGATCGCGGAAACGGTCATAGCTACCACCGCTATCTTTACTGATCAGCATGCCAGCATCAATTAACTGTTGCTCTAATTGCTTGTTGATAGCGAATTTTTTACGTACTTCATCCCAACCATCGGGGGCATAACCGATTTGAAAATGTTTAGTTGTTTCACCCGACAAGCCTCTACTTTTTAAGTAGTTAATGACTTTTTCACTGTGTTTATGTGTACGTAATTGTTGTTGATAAAAGCGGGTTATGTCAGCCATCAGTTGATAAAGATCTTTTCTATCGACATAAGTGGTTGCTGGTTGAGTGTGCCCTGATTCTTCACGGGGTACTTCAATGGACAATTGCTCTGCGAGTACTTCTACTGCATCGACAAATTCAATTCCGTCGTAATCCATAAGGAAGGAAACGACATTACCGCTAACCCCACAATTAAAACAATGGTAAAACTGTTGATCTGGACTTACAGAAAAAGTTGAGTCGTTATTACCATTATGAAAGGGGCAGCGTGCGCGGTAGCTTTTACCTTTTTTCTTCAATTTAAGACGGCTATCAATTACATCAACGATATCGGTGCGAGAAATCAGATCGTCAATGAAATTTTTGGGAATGCGGCCGGCCATTGTGAGTCCTATTGATAAAAGAGGCTAGTATACTCGTTGTGGTTAAAAGTACACAATAGTTGTTAATACTCATTACAATTAATAGATGAATAAATAATAGGGGGAATTAATATTTAATACAGGTTAAAACAAAAAAACCTCAGACTTAAATATTAAGCTGAGGTTTTTTTAATCAAAAAAGATGAATAGGGTTTATTTCAAGTGTGCTCTTACAAGACCACTGACTGAACCCATATCCGCTCTTCCTTGTATCTCTTTTTGGAGTATCCCCATCACTTTACCCATATCTTGCATGCCTTGTGCATCAACTGCTGCAATAGCTTGCTTAATATGTGCTTCAACTTCTTCCGAAGTGAGTGCTTGAGGTAAAAACTCTTCTAAAATAACAAGTTCCATTTTCTCAATATCAACAAGATCAGTACGGTCAGCTTTTTCAAACTGCGAGATTGAGTCTTTACGCTGTTTTACTGATTTAACAACCACCGCAGTTACAGCGTCGTTATCCAATTCAACTTTGTCATCGAGTTCAATCTGTTTCACAGCAGCAATTAATGAGCGGATAGTCTTTAAACGGACCTTATCCTTAGCGCGCATTGCAAGCTTTTGTTCTTCTTGTAATCTTGTTTTTATAGACATCGGAAACCTTTATCTATTCTAGTATAGACGAACGCGACGAGCGTTATCACGAGAAAGTTTTTTCAAGTGACGTTTAACAGCTGCTGCTTTAGCACGTTTGCGAACTGTAGTAGGTTTTTCAAAGAATTCACGCTTACGTGTTTCTGCTAAGATACCTGCTTTTTCACAAGAACGTTTAAAACGACGTAGTGCTACGTCAAATGGTTCGTTTTCACGAAGTTTAATTACTGGCATATGCCTATTACCTTTATGGTTACGGTCGTAAATTGACCAGTGCATTTAAATTGGTGCGAGATTTTAATCCTATTTGGGGGATAATGTAAAGAAATTCCGCACTAATTTTAATTAATAAAGTATAAAGATCCCAAAGATCCTCAGATCTGCATTTTATAATCAAGATCGACAAAAAAAGCAATCTTAAATGTACTTTTCCGTTAGAATGCGTCTAATTTTTTATTATATCCTCTATTTTATTTAATTAGCTTAATTAATGAGCTAATTGTTTTAGCTATAAGGTTGTTTATTATGCGCATTTTAGGCATTGAAACGTCATGTGATGAAACAGGTATTGCTGTTTATGACGATCAACAAGGTTTGTTATCTCACCAATTATATAGTCAGGTGAAATTACACGCTGATTATGGTGGTGTTGTTCCTGAGTTAGCGTCTCGCGACCATGTCCGTAAAACAATTCCACTGATCAAAGATGCTTTGAAACTCGCTAATTGTACTAAAGATGATATTGATGCCATTGCTTATACCGCGGGGCCTGGATTAGTAGGCGCATTATTAGTCGGTTCTTGTATTGGCCGCAGCTTAGCCTACGCATGGGGGAAACCTGCGATAGCAGTGCATCACATGGAAGGTCACTTACTCGCGCCTATGTTAGAAGAACATAAACCAGATTTTCCCTTTGTCGCATTACTCGTATCAGGTGGCCATACCTTATTAGTGCAAGTGGATGCGATTGGTGAATACACCTTATTAGGTGAAAGTATTGATGATGCTGCGGGTGAAGCATTTGATAAAACCGCTAAATTGTTAGGGTTGGATTATCCTGGTGGACCTCGTTTAGCTAAAATGGCCGAACAAGGCGTAGCGGGGCGGTTTAAGTTTCCTCGTCCTATGACTGATAGACCAGGGTTAGATTTTAGCTTTAGTGGTTTAAAAACTTCTGCTGCGGTGACGATTGCACGAGAAGGTAAAGATGAACAGACTCAAGCTGATATTGCCTATGCTTTCCAAGAAGCTGTGATTGATACCATTGCCATAAAGTGTAAGCGAGCTTTAAAACAGACCGGTTTAAAACGTTTAGTGGTTGCGGGCGGAGTAAGTGCTAACACGGCTTTACGTGAGCAGCTTGCCGCTACGATGAAAAAGTTAGGTGGTGAAGTGTTCTACCCGCGTAGTGAATTTTGTACTGATAATGGGGCCATGATTGCTTATGCAGGAATGCAACGTTTAAAAGCAGGGCATACTCAAGGTTTGGAAATAAAAGCAAAACCACGCTGGCCGTTACAAGATTTGCAGAGTGTTAATGAGTCAGCTGATAATTTTTAGTGCTATTAAAGCGCTAAAAAATCACTATCCAAGAGAATACTAAGGCCTTGCAATGTAAGTTGTAAGGCCTTTTTTGTGTATTAAATAAACCGTTATTGTCAGGCGTCTCTTGGTAACCCTTTTTTTACCGCATTAATTAAACGTTTATTTAAACGGTCAATATTGATTGGCATGTTTTGCTGTTGCTCGGTTAATGCCCATTGAATATGTTCATTAACTATCTCATCATCACTTAATTCAAGTTTATTTTGTAAAGCGGTAATAGTCTCGATACTGCTTGGCGCATTACCTAAAGCAACTGCGATATTTCTTAACCAGCGCTGGTGCCCAATTCTTCGAATTGGCGACCCTTCCGTGTTTTTTAAGAAAGTAGTCTCGGACCAATTAAATAAGGTTATTAGTGATTGGTTTTGTAAAAAGTCTTTTGCTTGATAATCCGATTCTTGGGTTGTTTCTGCAAAGCGATTCCAAGGACAAATCAACTGACAGTCATCACAGCCATAAATACGATTCCCGATCGCTTTACGAAACTCTACTGGGATTACACCATATAATTCAATGGTTAGATAAGAGATACAACGTCTGCCATCAACGACGTAAGGGGCTACAATTGCTTGAGTCGGGCAGATTGTCATGCAGGCGACACATTGCCCGCATTCGGCTGTTTGTGCTTGGTCCGTAGGTAAAGGTAAATCAATTAATAGCTCGCCAATAAAAAACCATGAACCTGCATCTTTATCAAGTAATAGTGAGTGCTTACCTGTCCAGCCTAGCCCCGCTTTTTCTGCCAATGGCCTTTCTAATATCGGTGCGCTATCAACAAAAGGGCGAAAGCCTAAGCCGCTAAATTCACTTTGTATTTTATCGCCGAGTTGTTTTAATTTTTTACGTAGCACCTTATGGTAATCTCTGCCTAGAGCGTAACGGCTGATATAAGCGAGATCTTTATTCTCTAAGTTTGAGGCAAATTGGGCTTCTTCTGGTAAGTAATCCATGCGTACTGAAATAACGCGTAAAGTGCCTGGCAATAATTGATCGGGACGGGCACGCATCATGCCATGTTTGGCCATGTAATCCATTTCGCCGTGGTATTGGTTATCTAACCAAGTTTGTAAATTAGCTTCTTGATCTTTTAAGTCAATATCACTAATGCCTACTTTTTGAAAACCCAAATCCTTCCCCCATGATTTAATTTTTTTAGTAAGCGCCCTAAGTTCTGTTTCAGAAAGTTTGGGGTTTTTAGTCGCGGAAACGTCATCTGAAGGAGTCGATGAAATAGCATTTGAGAGTGGCTGCGATGAAGAAGCGCTTGGTTGAGTATTTTTCATGGTTAGCTTTAATAAAAGGTGAAAAGGATGGGCTAAAATCTTTGTATAAAGGTGAGTTTAACACATTCTGGTAAGTATTTTGATAGCGCACTTAGGTTACTTTGAAATCGTCTAATTATTATTTTATAGTCTTGTTTTATAATGTCTTTATCTGAATAAGCAAGATTGCATTAATATTAATGATGTGGCGCTTAATTGTGTCTATCAGTTTTTATGTAACGGTCCTGTCCTGTTATCGATTTTAAATGCCTTATTCTGATTATTGTTAAAACTCTTAGCAATATCGTTAAAGAATATGCAGTTAAGGCGGATGCGGTGAAGAAAATGTAGTTAAAAATAGACATGTTGGTTAGCTTTGTTTAGCACCAAGTGAACTTAAATAGTCTATGATAATAATGTTTTTTAGCTTGTGGTGGCTAGAGGTGGTATGCGGGATATGCTTTCTGGTACTATTGGAAACGGTAGCTTTATGCCATTTATTTATTAAGTGACTCTTTTTAGAGAGATCGTTAATAATGAGAACTATCAACTATATTGGAAGTCAGTAAAAAGAAATGTCTACTTTATTAAAAGAAAAACTACAGGATGCAGAGCAAACGGTTTTGTTTGGTAAGCGTTTAAGTAAAGCCTGTGAACTCGCTACCTGTATTTATTTACATGGAGATTTAGGCGCTGGCAAAACAACATTAACGCGTGGTTTTATTCAAGGCCTAGGTCATCAAGGTAATGTTAAAAGCCCTACCTATACTTTAGTTGAGCCTTATGAATTGGCAGATTGGCAAGTTTATCATTTTGACTTGTACCGTTTATCGGACCCTGAAGAGTTAGAGTTTATGGGGATTCGAGATTATTTTGGTGATTCAAGTCATTGTCTAGTTGAATGGCCTGAACGTGGCATTGGTTTTTTGCCGCCTCCAGATTTAGATTTAACATTGACCTATATTGATGACCAACGTGAAGTCACTTTACAAGCGAATACTGAAATTGGATTAAGAGTATTGAAAAATTTATGATAGTGCAGGAAAAAAAGCCCGGTTCAGTTAAGACTTTCTCGTCTTCAATCAGATTAACACGGTTAACATCAGTGTTATGTTTTTTGTGCTTTGTATTTATATTACAAAGCATTAGTTTTAATGCCTTTGCTGCTCAAAAAAATGAGCTCAAAGGGGTACGAACTTGGCCATCTCCTGATAATACGCGTATTGTATTAGATCTTGCTCAAAAACCCGACTATGAAACTCATTATCTGACGCACCCAGACCGTCTAGTGGTGGACTTAAAAACCACTAATAACAAAGCGAACTTAAAAAAGATTAGCAATAAAGGTGTTTTGATCAAGAATATTCGTGAAAGTGCGAGTGGTGAAAGTGGTACATTCCGTCTAGTTGTTGATTTAAAAAAAGCCAGTAAAGCGAAAATTTTTAGTTTACGACCAGCAAAACCCTATGGCCATCGTTTAGTCATCGACCTGCCCACTCTTGTTACTAAGGTACCCAAAAGTATTGCTGCAGTGCCAAATGGTCGCGATATTATTATTGCTGTTGATGCAGGACATGGTGGTGATGACCCTGGTGCATTGGGTAAGTATACCTACGAAAAGAAAGTCACTCTACAAATTGCTAAACGTTTAAAAACCAAAATTGATGCACAAAAAGGGATGCAGTCTTTTTTAATTAGGACCGGTGATTATTTTGTTAATTTGAATAAAAGGTCTGAAATTGCACGCAAAGGAAAAGCCGACTTCCTCGTTTCTATTCATGCCGATGGTTTTACTTCAAGCCAACCTAGAGGGGCATCCGTATGGGTATTATCAAACCGCAGAGCAACCACTGAGTTAGGTCGTTGGATGGAAAAACACGAAGCACATTCTGAATTGTTAGGCGGTGCTGGTGATATTATTCAAGACTCCGATAGTGTGCCATTTTTGAATAAAATGTTATTGGATATGTCGATGGGTAATACCATGGGCGTCGGTTATACGATTGGTGACTTAGTGACGACGGAGCTTTCTAAAGTCACTCAAATGCATAAGAAAAAACCAGTACATGCAAGTTTAGCCGTGCTTAAATCGCCAGACATTCCTTCTATTTTAGTAGAAGCCGGTTTTATTACTAACCGCACTGAAGAACGTTTATTAAACCAAGCTGAGTTTCAAAATAAAATTGCGAGTGCGGTTTATAAAGGTATTTATAAGCATTTTAATGATAAACCACCTCAAGGCAGTCTATTCGCTCAGAAAAAACGCGCGATTAAACATACCGTAAGAAGCGGAGAGTCTTTATCTGTTTTAGCAAGACGCTATAGCGTAACGAGTAATGAACTTAAATCGTTTAATCATTTAAAATCTAAGTCATTACGAATTGGCCAAGTGTTAAGTATTCCACCTAATTATCAAGTTGCTGCAAATGAACCAACGAGTCAACAGAATGCAGTGCCGGTCAGAAGAAAAGCACAAACTCATGTTGTAAAACGTGGTGAGTCATTATCTGTGATTGCAGCCAAATACCAACAAAGCACAAAAACACTAGCTGAATACAATCAATTGCGTTCGACAACCTTAGCGATTGGGCAAAAGATTAACATTCCCGGAGATGTTCAACTTAGTGTTGCATCAACCACCGCAGTGAATGCGCCTAAACCTATGACTCAACGAGTGCTACAAAAAGAGCAACTTCATCAAGTTAAACGGGGAGAGTCTTTGTCTGTGATTGCTAGTCAATATGATAAAAGCATTGCTCAGTTAATGTCTTATAACAAGTTACAACGTTCATCTTTACAAGTTGGACAAAAAATTAAGATACCCGGTGTCTATATTGAAGTCGCAGCGACTGCAACACCTAGTGTACAAGCACCTATTGTTAATACTCCCGAGATACATAAAGTACAGCGTGGTGAGTCGTTGTCTGTGATTGCTAGCCAGTACAATAAAAGTATTGCTGAAATTAAAGATTATAACGACTTAAAAACGACCACCTTGTTTGTTGGCCAGCAGCTAAAACTTTCTGAACAACAGAAACCTGTATTAGTTGTCGTTGAACGAAAACAGTCACAACAAAAAAATAAAGTTATAAAAGCGCAAACACATAAAGTGAAACGTGGTGAGTCTTTATCTGCAATCGCACAAAAATATGCATCCACAACGGCGCAACTAAAACAATATAACAACCTTAAAAGTACGTCTTTATTGATTGGTCAAAAAATAAAAATTCCAGGTAATCAACAACAAATTACTCAACGACCGGATCTTATTTACCGTGTTAAAAGTGGTGACTCGCTATCGGTGATTGCAAGTCAATATGATATGAGCACAAAAGCATTAAAAGATTATAATCAATTAAGATCTAGTAGTTTACGTGTGGGACAAAAAATTAAGGTACCCGGAACGATGACGACGGCTGCTGTTAAAAAAGTTGTAGTGCCTACTCAGCATAAGGTCAGTAGTGGTGAATCATTGTCTGTGATTGCTGAAAAATATGATCGTACTTCAAAGCAATTTGAAGTCTATAACAATTTAAGTTCTTCACGTTTATTAGTCGGGCAGGTGTTAAAAATTCCAGGTGCGAATTATGTCGCTCCATCTGTACCTGAATCGCATAAGGTGAAAAGTGGTGAATCGCTGTCTGTCATCGCTTATCAATATGGAACAACGTCAGAGCAACTGAAACTGCATAATAAGTTACGCTCAAGTACCTTATTTGTTGGTCAAGTATTAAAAATTCCGACACAAAAAGTACAACAAACAGAGCACAAAGTGCGAAGTGGAGAATCTTTATCGGTTATTGCTCAACGCTATGGCACCACGACGACTGCCATTAAATCAACCAATAATCTACGTTCGAATTCACTGGCCGTTGGGCAAGTGCTTACTATCCCTATCAGCTAGTACTGCGAGTGTAAAAGCATGTCTATTCAAATATTACCGGCACGTTTAGCTAACCAAATAGCAGCTGGAGAAGTGGTCGAGCGACCAGCTTCAGTGGTTAAAGAGTTAGTCGAAAATAGTTTAGATGCCGGAGCAACGCGGATTGAAATCGAGATTGAGCAAGGCGGTGCTAAATGTATTCGTATTAAAGATAATGGTAATGGGGTTAGTAAAGACCAACTTACTCTTGCTTTGAGTCGACATGCAACCAGTAAAATAAGCCACCTTGACGACCTAGAAGCGATTGTTAGTTTAGGTTTTAGAGGAGAGGCGTTAGCCAGTGTCAGTTCAGTGGCTCGTTTAACGTTTACTTCAAAACCCGCGGATCAAGATCAAGCTTGGCAAGCCATTGCGGAAGGTCGAGATATGCAAGTAAATGTGCAGCCTGCGGCTCATCCTCAAGGTACTACTGTCGAAGTATTAGATCTGTTTTTTAACACTCCTGCTCGTCGCCGCTTCTTAAAAACTGAAAAGACAGAATTTCAACATATTGATGAATTAATAAAACGTATTGCGCTTAGTCGTTTTGATATTGCAATTAGTTTGAAACACAACAATAAAATGGTACGACAATATCGTGCCGCTCCGCAACAAAGTCAGCAAGAAAAACGTATTGCAGCTGTTTGTAGTGAACAATTTATTCAACATGCTGTTTTTTTTGAACATGCAGATCAAGCATTAAAAATTTCAGGTTGGGTATCGGATCGTTTATCGCCAAGAGCTTTAGCCGACGTGCAATATTGTTATATTAATGGGCGTATGATCCGCGACAAATTAGTTAACCATGCAATCAAACAAGTTTATGCTCACTTTTTACCGCCGGGTATGTTTCCTGGGTACATTATTTATATTGAATGTGATGCAAAAGAGGTCGACGTTAATGTCCATCCTGCTAAGCATGAGGTCAGGTTCCATCAAGCGCGTTGGGTGCATGATTTTATTAGTAGTACGCTGAATAGCACACTAAATGATAGCTCGTTATTAAGCCATCAGAATGACTTAACTACATCAGCTGCCGGACATGACTATCAAGCACCTACTAGTATCAGTGATACTCAACCCACAGGTGCAACCAGTAACGCTGCTAGTGTAAGTAATAGCGGTAATAGTCATAACAATTATCACAATCAAAATAACCCTCATTATTTAGATACGGGTACGAATAACCGTGTTGGGCAGGGCAACCAAGGGGCATCAACTGGAGCTGCCAATCATCATTACTCACCTGCAGTGCAGAGGCCTGGACTCGATCACCAACAAGTAGAGGCCTACTGTGATTTTGTTGCTGAAGCTTACCAACAAAATATCGTTTCTCCTGCAACGCATAACTCGTCGTTGAATAAAAACGTAGATGTAAAAGTCGCCAATGTAGTGTCCTCGATCGGTGCAGATTATTTATTGTTACAACCGTTACAACCCGAGTTGATGGCCTTATCTAACAATGGTTTGCTATTAATGTCATTAAAGCAGGCCAATGAGATCGTAGTTAGCGAGCATTTAGTGACTGCTTGGCAAAATGGTGAAGTTATCTCTCAACCTTTATTATTGCCAGTGCGATTTAAATTAGATGAAACAATGCAACAAGTGGCACAACAAGCTGAAACCTTATTAAATCGACTTGGTTTTAGTTATAAATTTCAATCTCAATTTTTGATTGTTAGTCAGGTGCCAGCGCCTTTCAGGCATTCTCCTATTGCGGTTATTCTGCCTGCTTTATTTGATTTATTAAAACAAAGCCATGCAGCAGCGATAGATGACAATGATCAACAACAAGTTGAATTAATTTGCCAACAATTAGGGGCTTTATTAGTCGCCAATGAAATGGCAATCACTCCTTCATTAACGCAAATAGAAACATTGCTAACGTCGTTAATGCCATTATCCGCAACACATTTACAACGCTGTTTCAAACAACCCGATTTGTCGTTGTTATTACAAGGTATTCAGTAGCATGTCCGATACAAGCATTTCTCCTTTTCCGCTCGCTATTTTTTTAATGGGGCCAACCGCATCTGGCAAAACTGATTTAGCTATTAAGCTCGCACAACAATGCCAATGTGAAATTATCAGTGTAGATTCTGCACTAATTTACAAAGGGATGGATATTGGAACAGCAAAACCAAGTGCTCAGGAGCAGGCACTCGCACCGCACCTATTAGTTGATATCATTGACCCTAAAGACAGTTATTCCGCCGGTAATTTTCGTGATGACGCGTTACGTTTGATGGGAGAGATTGTCGCGCGTGGTAATACGCCTTTATTAGTCGGTGGAACCATGCTTTATTATAAAGCCTTAGTTGAAGGATTATCTCCTTTGCCTAGTGCAGATATTGAAATTCGAGCGGGTATAGAGCAGCAAGTCAAAGAAACAAGCTGGCAAGCATTACATGATGAATTGCGTACCATCGACCCGGTATCAGCTGAAAGGATCCACGTTAATGACCCACAGCGTTTAGCGAGGGCTATTGAAGTTTATCGTATTAGTGGCAAGAGTATGACTGAGCTGACGGCCATTAAAAGTGATCCTATCCCCTTTAATATTAAACAGTTTGCAATTGCACCTCTAGACAAGTCAGTACTACATCAGCGAATTGAAAAGCGTTTTGATTTAATGCTCGCAGCGGGCTTTGAACAAGAAGTACAAAGTTTATATCAGCGTGGAGATTTGCATTTAGATTTACCTTCAATGCGCTGCGTTGGTTATCGTCAAATGTGGGAGTATATTGAAGGTAAACTGGATTATGAAGAGATGCGTTTTCGTGGTGTAGTGGCGACGCGACAACTCGCTAAAAGACAAATGACTTGGTTGCGAGGTTGGAAGCAAGATATTACTTGGTTAGAAAGTGCTGATGAGAATAACTTTGAAAAAATAAAGTCGGTTTTATTAAAACTTAGATTCAAATAAGAAAAGCATGATTAAAACGTTAGTTATTGAAATAACAAAGAGATAGAAAGAGGTGCGGATCAAAATTTTAGGTTTTCAGTCGGTTTTTTTTGATCCCTTCGTTATACTGCAGTTCAGTGATAATAAAAAGAATAATAAGGACTATACATGGCAAAAGGACAATCTCTTCAAGACCCATTCTTGAACACTCTGCGTAAAGAGCGTATTCCGGTCGCTATTTATTTAGTCAACGGCATTAAGTTACAAGGTCAAATAGAGTCTTTTGATCAATTTGTTATTCTATTAAAGAATACAGTGAGTCAAATGGTTTATAAGCATGCAATTTCAACTGTCGTTCCTTCTCGCGCCGTTCCTACCATTGCGCACGAAGAATAATTTATCAATTTTGGTAACATTTATGATAATGGCTTGCCTGCAGGCAAGCCATTTTTTTATCTAATCATTTTATAGCTGTGGTAGGATGAAGATCTATTTATAATTCTTACTTAATCTATTGGAGAGTTAATTGTTTGAACGTTACGAAGCCGGTGAACAGGCTGTTTTAGTCCATGTTTCTTTTTCAGATGAAAATAATAAAGAAGATCTTGATGAATTAAAACTGCTCGTCAGTTCTGCCGGAGTTAATTCAGTTGCAACCGTAACTGGCCCACGTAAGTCACCCCATGCACGTTTTTTTGTTGGTACAGGTAAAGCACAAGAAATAGCTGATACTGTACGCACCATGGAAGCTGATATTGTTATCTTCAATCATGCTTTAACACCAGCACAATTACGTAATATGGAAAAGATTTGCGAATGTTTAGTGCTCGATAGAACAGCACTTATTCTTGATATTTTTGCACAACGAGCAAGAACCTATGAAGGTAAGTTACAGGTTGAGCTTGCACAGCTACATTATATGTCGAGTCGCCTGATTCGAGGTTGGTCGCACCTTGATAAACAAAAAGGTGGTGTCGGAATGCGCGGTCCAGGTGAAACTCAGCTGGAAAGTGATAGACGTTTATTAAGCGCGCGTATTACCACTATCAAGTCACGTTTAGAAAAAGTATCTAAACAACGCGAGCAGGGACGTCGTTCTCGCTTACGCAATGAAGTGCCAACGGTTTCATTAGTGGGTTATACCAATGCGGGTAAATCTACATTATTTAATCAAATTACCGCTGCAAAAGTGTATGCCGCTGACCAACTTTTTGCTACCTTAGACCCGACATTGAGAAAGATCTCTGTTGATGATGTAGGGACTTGTATTTTAGCGGATACGGTAGGGTTTATTCGTCACTTACCGCATGATTTAGTTGCTGCTTTTAAAGCCACTTTGCAAGAAACTCGTGAAGCGACGTTACTATTACATGTTGTGGATTGCTCAGATGAAAACTATTTAGCGAATATTGATGCCGTTGAACATGTTTTAAATGAAATTGATGCCGGTGAAGTACCGTACTTAATGGTGATGAATAAAATCGATGCATTAGAGCAAGCCGAACCAAGAATTGATTACGACGAAACAGGTCAACCTATTCGAGTTTGGTTATCAGCTCAAAAAGATATTGGCGTTGATCTGTTATTCGATGCATTATCAATGTTGTTATCTGGAAAAATTCGTTCTTTACAGTTATCTATACCGCCTGCACAGGGGAAATTACGCGCTCTATTTTATCAATTAGAGTGTATTGAAAATGAAGAATATGCAGAAAATGGTAATAGTGTTATTAATATCCGTCTTAATAATACCGACTGGCAACGTTTGATCAAACAGGAAGGTAGTTATATCGAAGAGTTTGTAGTGGATAGCAATTACCAAACTGTTGCAGAATTAGATAAGGAAGAGTGGACCTAATATGTCATAAACTCTTTATTATTAGCGTGAACATTGTTACATTGCAGTAACAGTTTGAGTGTTTGGTAAATTCTTTTAAATGATTCATAGTTAAACAGATTTTATTAATTCAATTTATGAGTAAATCAGGAGCTAACATGGCTTGGAATGAACCGGGAAAAGATGATAAAAAAGATCAGGACCCGTGGAACAAAAACGGCAAAAAAAATGAACAAGGTCCTCCCGACCTAGATGTTGTTTTTCAAAAGATATCTGGTGTTTTAGGCGGTTTGTTTGGTAATAAATCAACACAAGGTCCTAGTGGCAGTGGTAATGGCGGAAAATTTATCGCTATTGCTATCTTAAGCATTATCGCTATTGTTTGGTTTGCAAGCGGTTGGTATACGGTTAAGGAATCTGATCGAGGTGTCGTGTTACGTTTTGGTGCTTACCACTCTCAAGTTGATCCTGGTTTACATTGGAATCCAAAATTTGTTGATCAAATTATTCCGATTAACGTTGAAGCTTTCCGTACCATGCCTACAACGGGTTTCATGTTAACTGAAGATGAAAACATCGTACAAGTTTCAATGGAAATTCAGTACCGAATTGTTGCACCTGAAAAGTATCTGTTTAGTGTGACTAATGCTGATAATAGTTTATTACAAGCGTTAGATAGCTCTTTACGTTTCGTTATTGGTCATTCAACCATGGATGATGCATTAACAACGGGTCGTGAAGTGGTTCGTCAAGAAACATGGGAAATGTTGGATAAAATCATCGCTCCTTATGATCTAGGTATCCAAATTGTTGATGTTAACTTACAACAAACGCGTCCACCTGAACAAGTTAAAGATGCCTTTGATGATGCAATTGCAGCACAAGAAGATGAAGAGCGTTTTGTCCGTGAAGCCGAAGCTTATGAGCGTGAGAAAGAACCGATTGCACGTGGTCAAGTGAAGCGTATCGAACAACAAGCTCGTTCATATGAAGAAGGTATTATATTACAAGCGCAAGGTGCGGTAGCAAAATTCAATCAATTATTACCAGAATATCAAGCTAACCCTGATGTTACTCGTCAGCGTTTATACATTGAAACGATGGAAAGAGTACTTAGTAATAGCTCTAAAGTCTTAATTGATAACCAAGCTGGCGGCAATTTAACTTTCTTACCTCTTGATAAGTTAATGAGTAATCCTGATAACGGCTCATCTCGTTTACCGGTTGAAACCGAAATTGAAACTCGTTCTCGTGCCGATGAACAAGCAGATCTCGATGAACGCGCAACAAGTAGCGAACGTGCTACGCGTGGCACTCGAACTACTGGGAGAGACTAATCATGAAAAAATTCTTAATACTGCCAGCCATTCTATTTTTGGTTTTTGTAAGCAGTGCATTTGTTGTGACTGAAGGTCAAAACGGTATTGTTTTACAATTTAGTAAAGTGAAGCGTGATAGTGAAGATAAACCGGTTGTATATGGTCCTGGTTTACATTTTAAAGTCCCGTTTATTGATGCTGTTCGCGTGATGGATACGCGTATTCAAACACTTGATGACCAACCTGACCGTTTTGTAACCTCAGAGAAGAAAGATTTAATTATCGATTCTTATGTGAAGTGGCAAATAGACGATTTGGCTGTTTATTACCTAGCAACAGGAGGTAATAAATTACAAGCTGAAGCGTTACTAAAACGTAAAATTAATAATGGTCTACGTAACGAGATTGGTTCACATACGATTAAAGATATTGTATCTGGTAAACGTGGTGAAGTGATGGAAACAGCACTGAAACGTATGGCGCGTTCATCTGAGTTAGGTATTAAAGTTGTTGATGTTCGCATCAAGAAAATTAACTTACCTGATGGTGTAAGTAACAGTATTTACAAACGTATGCGTGCTGAGCGTCAAGCTGTTGCAAGAGAGCATCGTTCAGAAGGTCAAGAGAAGTCTGAAGTGATCCGCGCAAACATCGACCGTAAAGTATCAATTATGTTGGCTCAAGCGAATAAAGAGTCTGCGGAGATACGCGGTCGAGGTGATGCTCATTCATCAAAGATTTACTCTGAAGCTTTCTCTCAAGATCCTGAGTTTTATGCCTTTATGCGTAGTATGCAAGCTTACCAGAAAAGCTTTGCAGACAAACAAGACGTGATGGTGTTAAGCCCTGATTCAGATTTCTTTAAATACATGGGCTCTCAAAAATAAATTTTGATGTGATTCATTTATTAAGAGATATTTGATTTAATAAACTTATTGAGATAGTAATAACTCATTGTAAAAAGGCCGATTTATCGGCCTTTTTTTATTTTTAAATATATAAATGCGTATTAACTAACAAAGATATTGATTCAACTGTTTAAACTTTGCTAAAATCCCCGTTCAATTCGCTAGAGATATGTGATTCTGATGGGAAAAAATGTAGTAATTCTTGGCACTCAATGGGGTGATGAAGGTAAAGGTAAAGTAGTAGATCTACTTACAGACAAAGCGCAATGGGTTGTTCGCTATCAAGGTGGACACAATGCGGGTCATACACTAGTAATCGATGGAGAGAAAACAGTACTTCATCTGATTCCATCAGGCATTTTGCGTGAAAACGTAAAATGTGTCATCGGTAATGGTGTGGTATTAGCACCAGATGCATTGTTCAAAGAAATGAACATGCTTATCGAAAGAGGCATTCCTGCTAAAGAACGTCTTTCAATCAGTGAAGGCTGTCCTTTAATCCTTCCTTACCATGTAGCATTAGATGTAGCACGTGAAAAAGCGCGCGGCAATAAAGCAATTGGTACAACTGGTCGTGGTATCGGTCCTGCTTATGAAGATAAAGTTGCTCGTCGTGGTTTACGTGTTGATGACTTATTCGACATGGAAAAATTCGCTGTTAAATTAAAAGAAGTCGTTGAATATCATAACTTCCAATTAGTTAACTACTACAAAGTAGAAGCAGTGAGCTATGAAGATGTATTAGCACAAATGACTGAAATAGCACCGCTATTAATTAGTATGGTTATTGATGTGACAGACGAACTAGATAAAGCTCGCTTACGTGGTGAGAATATCTTATTTGAAGGTGCTCAAGGTACATTACTTGATATTGACCATGGTACTTACCCGTACGTAACTTCTTCAAACACGACTGCAGGTGGTGTTGCTACTGGTAGTGGTTTTGGCCCAACACATCTTGATTATGTGTTAGGTATTGTTAAGGCTTATACCACTCGTGTTGGTTCTGGCCCTTTCCCTACAGAGCTTTACGATGGGATTGACAAGTTAGATCCTGCTGGTCACCACATGGGTACAATTGGCCATGAGTTTGGTGCAACGACAGGGCGTTTACGTCGTACAGGATGGTTTGACGCCGTTGCTATTAAACGTGCTGTGCAATTAAACAGTATTACTGGTTTTTGTTTAACTAAGCTAGATGTTTTAGATGGCTTAGAAGAAATTAAAATTTGTATTGGTTACACTATGCCTAGTGGCAAAGTAGTTGATGTGCCGCCTATGTCTGCAGACGGTTATGAGCAAGCAGTACCTATTTATGAAACAATGCCTGGTTGGTCTGAAGTTTCATTCGGTGTGACGACTTATGATGCATTACCAGCGAATGCTAAAGCTTACATCAAACGCTTAGAAGAAATTACTGGCGTGCCAATGGATCTTATTTCTACTGGTCCAGATCGTAACGAAACAATTATTCAAGTTAATCCATTTAACTAATTGATTTAGTCAATACAATATTTGTTTTAAAAAGCCCTCTATATTGTAAAATATAGAGGGCTTTTTTGTATTAAGGGAAATAGCAGTCATGGTTAAAAAGTTAACTATCATGGATATTGCTAAACTAGCGGGTGTTGGAAAATCAACGGTATCACGTGTTTTAACAAACGATCCTAAAGTAAAAGTAAGTACACGTGAAAAAGTACAGCGTGTTATTCAAGAGTCTGGGTTTATTCCTTCTAAATCCGCACAAATGATGGGAGGAGGCACTAGCAAGGTGATTGGGATCATTGTCTCTCGATTATCATCAGTCTCTGAAAATCAGGTAGTAAGTGGGTTATTAGACATTATTTATGCGAATGGTTACGACGCTTTAATCATGGAAGGGCAATTCAGTGCAAGTAAAACAGATGAACACTTACTTGTTCTTCAGAAGCGCCATGTTGACGGGATTATTCTATTTGGCTTTAGTGATTATGATTTAACAGCATTAGAGTTATTAGGTCAGAAAGCGATTGTCATTGCTGTTAATAGTGATGTTATTTCATCGGTTGGTTACGATAATGATGGCATGATCCAGCAAGCGATGATTCACCTTCAACAATTAGGAAAGCAACACATTAGCTATCTTGGAGTGAACCCTGAAGATAAAACAACAGGTTTAATGCGACTTAATGCTTACTTGGATTATTGCCAAGCGCATCAGTTAGCTAGTCGTTATGAGACCGGTGAGCTGAGCCATCATAGTGCTTATGATTTGACTGATGCAGTGTTAACTGCTGAAACCCAAGCCATTGTATGCGCTAGTGATACCTTAGCGATTGGTGTTGCAAAACGATTACAAGAACTTCAGCGTTATGACGTGATTGTTTCCGGAATAGGCGCATCAGATATGTTACCGTTTATTTTTGAGAATACATTCAGCATTGACCCAGGTTATTTTCAAGCAGGAAAAAGTGCAGCTGAATTATTATTCAAACAGTTATCTGGGGAACAGAAGGTAACGCACCTTGTTCAAGCTGCGACAATACATATGGGCCTAAAGGCTGAATAATTAACGCTCAAAAATAGTATAAACTGATATCACTCGCACACACTGGGAGTGTTCCCATTTGTTTCGTGATCATAACCACATTCTATGTCGGCTCTTGTTTTATTTATCTTCTTCATTGGTTATCATTTGATCAGTTAATGGGAGCGCTCCCATTTGCATGGTTAATTACTAAAATGGACATCATTATGAGTAAAATTAAAGAACAAGATATCGCCTCCTTGATTGAGTATATAGGTGGAAAAGAAAATATCGCTAGTGTTAGTCACTGTCTTACAAGGCTTCGTTTTGTTTTAAATAACAATGATGCTGCGGATATTAAAAAAATTGAAAGCTTAAAAATGGTAAAAGGTTGTTTTACTAATGCAGGGCAATTTCAGGTTGTGATCGGGACAGAAGTTGATGATGTTTATAAAGTTTTAAATAAACTCATTGGCCACAGTGGTGATACTAAAGAGCAGAGCAAAGTCGCTGCTCGTCAAAATATGAGCCTGTTAGAGCGAAGTATCTCGCATATGGCTGAGATTTTTGTTCCTTTATTACCCGCTATTATTACCGGTGGTTTAATTTTAGGTTTCAGGAATATCATCGGTGATATTCGTATGTTTGATGGGAAAACCTTAGTAGAAATAAGCACTTTCTGGGCTGCAGTACATTCTTTTTTATGGATAATAGGCGAAGCTATTTTCCACTTTCTACCGGTTGCTGTGTGTTGGGCAACGGTTAAAAAGCTAGGTGGAACACCGGTTTTAGGAATCGTTTTAGGTATTACACTGGTCTCTCCGCAATTAATGAATGCTTACAATATTGGGTCTCAAGTCCCAGATGTATGGGACTTTGGTTTCTTTGTAATAGAAAAAGTGGGTTATCAAGCGCAAGTCATACCCGCTATATTTGCAGGGATGGCATTAGCTTATATTGAAGTTAACCTTAAACGTATTATTCCAGCGTATTTATATCTTGTGGTGGTGCCTTTTATCTCTTTGTTGGTCGCGGTTATTCTTGCGCATTCAATCATAGGCCCTATCGGCCGTGAAATTGGTAATTATGTTGGTTATGCAGCCAAAATAGCGATGACTGGCGACTTTGCGGTAATAGGTTCAATGATTTTTGCTTTCTTCTATGCGCCTTTAGTGATCACTGGTATCCATCACACCACTAATGCGGTGGACTTGCAGTTAATGCAAGACATGGGTGGTACGCCAATTTGGCCGCTTATTGCACTCTCTAACATTGCTCAAGCTTCAGCCGTTGTTGGCATTATTTGGGTGAGTAAAAAGGCTAATGAACGTGAGATTTCAGTACCTGCTGCTATTTCTGCTTTTCTTGGAGTAACTGAGCCTGCGATGTACGGGATTAATATTAAATATAAATTTCCAATGTTGAGCGCGATGATCGGTGCTGCGGTTGCTGCTGGAATATGTGGTAGTGCGGGTGTGATGGCTAACGGTATCGGTGTGGGCGGTTTACCTGGCATTTTGTCTATACAACCACAGTTCTGGATGGTGTTCTTTGTCGCTATGTTAGCGGCCATTATTGTGCCAATTATATTAACCATCGTGCTTTATAAAAGAGCTGAGAAAAACCATAAGCTTGAAGGGCAAGAAGAAGCGGCGGCGGTGTCTTAATAGTTCCTCTTTAGGTTGATTTGATCTTCAACTTTAGCTTTTTTCTTTAAATAATTAGCAATTTCAAATAATAGTGGATGATTTTTTCATTCACTTAACGAGTACTCTATGAAAAATTTACACAACGAGTGGTGGCGTAAAGCGACTATTTATCAAATCTATCCTAAAAGTTTTTGCGATAGTGGCGGCAAAGGAACAGGCGATATTCAAGGCATCATTAGTAAATTAGATTATTTACAGACTTTAGGCGTTGATGCTATTTGGTTAACACCTATTTATTGTTCTCCAATGATTGATAATGGCTACGATATTTCCGATTATTACAATATTAATCCTGATTTTGGTGATATGGCAGATTTTGATATGCTGCTGTCTACTGCTCACCAAAAAGGGATCCGTATTATTCTTGATATAGTGGTCAATCATACTTCTACTGAGCATCAATGGTTTCAGTCTGCACTCGCAGATAAAAACAGTCCTTACCGTGATTACTATATTTGGCAAGATCCAAAAATGGGTGCCGAGCCTAATAATTGGCAATCTAAGTTTGGCGGTAATGCGTGGAAGTTTGATCAAAAAAGTGGTCAATATTATTTGCATTTATTTGCTGAACAGCAAGCAGACTTGAATTGGGAAAATCCAAAAGTACGTGCAGAAGTTGAGAATATTATTAGCTTTTGGGCTGAAAAAGGTGTCGATGGATTTCGTTTAGATGTGATTAATTTAATTTCTAAGCAACCCTCTTTTCCCGAGGATGAAAGCGATGGCAGAAAATTTTATACCGATGGGCCACGTGCGCATGAATATCTGCAGCGATTAAGTGAGTCTGTCTTTAATAAGTATGGTTCGGTTACCGTGGGAGAAATGTCTTCAACTAGCCTTACGCATTGCCAACAATATTCTGCAACAGATGCAACTGAACTGTCCATGGTATTTAACTTTCATCATCTTAAAACAGATTATAAGGATGGTAATAAGTGGACCAATGCACCGTTAGACTTGTTGCAATTAAAACAAATATTTAATTACTGGCAACAAGGAATGCATAATAAGGGGTGGTCTGCTCTTTTTTGGTGTAATCACGATCAGCCGCGTATTGTTAGTCGATTTGGTGATGATAAACAATATCGTGTGCAATCGGCTAAAATGCTCGCCAGTGCCTTACATATGCTGCAGGGAACACCTTATATCTACCAAGGTGAAGAGATTGCGATGACCAACCCTGGGTATCAATCAATTAGCCAGTATCGTGACCTTGAGAGCATTAATATGCATCGAATCATGCTTGAACAGGGGAAAACTGAACAACAAGTGATGGCTATTTTAGCTAATAAATCACGTGACAACTCACGCACACCTATGCAATGGAATAAAAAAGAGCAAGCTGGATTTAGTGATGTGCAGCCGTGGTTAGAAGTGGCGAGTAATTATCTTGAAATTAATGTTGAAGCTGCTCTGTTAGATCAAAATTCGGTCTTTTATCATTACCAAAAATTATTGATATTACGTAAACAGTTAGATGTTATTTGTTGGGGGGATTATCAGGATCTTTGTCCGGAGCATGAACTGCTATTCTGTTATCAGCGCACAACCCCTGAACAAAAACTATTATGCATTAATAATTTTTCCTCAGAGCAAGTGTCTTATGCTTTGCCCGATTCACTTTGTTTGGAAAATACAAAGGTTATTATTGCTAACTATAGCGAATCCGAACAAGTGGAGAGTAATGGACGAGTAATAAATAGTTTGTTAAGTAAAGAGATCACGTTACGTCCTTTCGAAAGTTTAGTGTTGTTGGAGGAAGTATAAGAGAAGTTTAGATCAAGTTTATAAGAGGTTGCTACGGGAGATGTCTCTCGTAGCAATTTTTTTACTGCGGTTGGAGTGATAATTACAGTACTTATCTTATTATTGCATCGTGGACGAAGCTAACTTAAATATTATCTACACACTATTTATGTTAATCAGTATCAACTAACTCGGTTTGCAGCTATATGTGCAAGGCTGATCAACGCTTGTTTATATTCGCTTTCAGGTAAGATAGCAATTGCATCAATGGCTTTATCCGCTTCTTGCATTGCACGTTGTTTTGTATATTCAAGTGCCTTCGTTTCATTCAGTGCTTGCATGATTAAATCAAAGTGTTGCATACCATTGGCTTTTTCAATTGCTTCTCTAATCAAAGCTCTTTGAGCTTCTGTACCGTGTTGCATTGCGTACAGTAGTGGTAGAGTTGGTTTGCCTTCTGCTAGGTCATCACCTGTATTTTTACCCATCTCCTGCGCATCAGACGCATAATCCATGACATCATCAGTTAATTGGAAAGCTGTGCCTAAGTAAGTCCCGTAATTAAGTAACGCATCTTCTATCGCTTGAGGTTGTTGGCCTAATACGGCAACTAATTGCGTAGCCGCTTCGAATAGTTTTGCAGTTTTAAAGTAGATCACATCCATGTAGGTTTTTTCAGTGGTATCGGGATTATTACAATTCATTAATTGCAATACTTCTCCTTCAGCAATGACATTGGTCGCGCTGGCTAAAACATTCATTACTTTAAAATTCTCAAGCTCTGTCATCATTTCAAAAGAACGGCTATATAGAAAGTCCCCGACGAGTACGCTTGCTGCATTACCAAATAAAGCGTTGGCTGTTTTCTCGCCGCGGCGAAGGTCTGACTCATCAACAACATCATCGTGTAATAACGTCGCAGTATGGATGAATTCAATAATAGCCGCTAACTTTGTAATGTTAGGAGAATAGACATTAATCGCTTGTGCCGCTAATACAGTGATAAGTGGACGAATGCGTTTACCGCCACTATTAATGATATAAAAGCCGAGTTGATTAATTAACGCAACATCAGAGCTTAACTGTTCAGTAATCAATTGATTCACCTGAGTCATACTTGTTGAAGAAAGCTGCTGAATTTGTTTAATATCCATGCGTAAAAAGTCCCATTGGATGTCTTGAAAATAGTGCGTGTATTATTGCCGTTTATTGAACATATCTCAACACCCGATGGCGATTAACAAAGGCTTAAGCGAAATTTATTAGTGATGGACATGCTTAACGACTATTTAATTGATTTTTAATGTTTTATTTTGCTGATTTTTGATGCTTTTTTGGGCTTTTTTTGAGCGTGTAAATTTAGCAATAAACTAATTGTAATTTTTTAGCCAAAACTGATTGCCAAAGGGCGAATGTCTCTGTAGAATCCGCGTCCATTGTGATTAATTAGTGCGCTCTCGATGTTATGTTTGAAATAAAACAACACGAGATGCCTGAACGGAGTAAGAAACATGTACGCTGTTATCCAGAGTGGTGGCAAGCAACACCGTGTTGCTGTTGAACAAACTCTTCGTTTGGAAAAACTTGATGTTGAAGCTGGTGCAACTGTAGAATTTGATAAAGTTCTATTAGTAGCAAGTGCTGAAGACGTTAAAGTTGGTGTTCCATACGTTGAAGGAAGTAAAGTTACTGCAGAAGTAGTAGCTCACGGTCGTGGTAAAAAAGTTAAAATCGTTAAATTCCGCCGTCGTAAACATTCGCGTAAACAAGCTGGCCATCGTCAGTGGTTTACTGAAATTAAAATTACTGCGATTAACGCTTAATTAGGAGTTATTAAAAATGGCACATAAAAAAGCTGGTGGTAGTACTAATAACGGTCGCGATTCAGAAAGTAAACGTCTAGGCGTTAAACGTTTTGGTGGCGAATCTGTTTTAGCTGGTAACATTTTAGTTCGTCAACGTGGTACTAAATTCCACGCTGGTCTAAATGTTGGCCTAGGTAAAGACCACACACTATTCGCTAAAGCGACTGGTACTGTTAAATTCGAAAAGAAAGGCATGCCTTTACGTTCATTCGTGAGCATTGTTGCTGAATAGTTTTTCGAAGCAAATTTTAAAAAGCCTCGCAAATGCGAGGTTTTTTTTTGTCTATCTATTTCTATTGAAAATAAAAAATGTGATCTATGATCAATAGAAATGGGTATAATCATCGTTACTTAAGTAGCGAATATGTTTTTTGGAGGTTGTAATGAAGTTTGTTGATGAAGCAAGAATAAAAGTTGATGCTGGAGACGGTGGCAACGGTGTAGTCGGCTTTCGTACTGAAAAATATATTCCTCGTGGCGGCCCTAATGGCGGCGACGGTGGTGACGGTGGCGATGTTTACCTTGAAGCTGATGAAAACTTAAATACTTTAATTGATTTCCGTTTTGTTCGTTTTTATAACGCAGAACGTGGTGAAAATGGTCAAGTTTCTGACTGTACAGGTTCTCGTGGTAAAGATAAAATCATCAAAGTACCGGTCGGTACTCGTTGTCGTGATGATGATACTGGTGAGATTGTTGGTGATTTAACTAAAAATGGTCAAAAGCTAATGGTCGCTAAAGGCGGTTTCCATGGCTTAGGTAATGCTCGTTTTAAAACGTCTACTAACCGTGCTCCTCGTCAAAAGACAGAAGGGACAGCTGGTGAAGTACGTAACTTATTATTAGAGTTATTATTACTTGCCGATGTAGGCATGCTAGGTCTACCTAATGCCGGTAAATCGACATTTATTCGAAGTGTTTCTGCTGCAAAACCTAAAGTAGCTGATTATCCATTTACTACGTTAATACCTAACCTAGGTGTGGTGAGTATGGGACATGGTAATAGTTTTGTTATTGCTGATATTCCTGGATTAATTGAAGGTGCTTCTGATGGTGCAGGGTTAGGTACACGTTTCTTACGTCATCTAGAGCGCTGTCGTGTGTTATTACACATGATTGACTTGTTACCGGCTGATGCAAGTGATCCGGCTGAGAATGCCTTAGTTATCTTAGAAGAGCTAAAAAAACACAGCCCTAAACTAGCAGAAAAGCCACGCTGGTTAATCTTTAATAAAACTGATTTGTTATTAGAAGATGAAGCCGAAGAAGTGATGCAACGTGTTAAAGACGCGTTACAGTGGGATGGACCTGTTTATAAAGTAGCTGCTATCTCTAAGACGGGTACTCATGACGTGTGTAAAGAGTTGGTTGCTTACCTTGAAGAGTTACCTACAGAATTCACACCAGAAGAAGAGCGTCAGCAAGTTGAATTCCAATGGGATGATTACCATAAAGCAGCCATTGACGCTGTTGAAGGTGCTGTGCATATTGACGACGATGATGATGACGAGTGGGATGATCATCCAAACATCGTGTATGTTAACGAATAATAATTAATCAATTAATCACTTAATCACTTAATCACTTAATTAACTGATTAAGTGAATGACCAATAGTCTGCTATTAAAGCTAGGTTATTGGTCATTTTTGTTTTTGTAACAATAAACCTACCCTATTATTTACCTTATTTACCTTATTTACCTTATTTACCTTATTTACCTTATCCATAACATTACCTTCGGTTTTCATTTATAGCTTTGATCGCATTCATTTTTGTTGAGTATCTATTTGAAAAAAGTCATTCGGCTGTTGTTTCTAATATAGTTATCAGTATTAATGAAGTAAGTGTTTACTGGATTATCAAATGACATTTTAGGAGTTATCATGTCACTACAAGAACAACCAATGATAGGCTCGTTAAAATCAGAAACTAGCTTTATTGAACAAAGTATTAACTGGTTTAGCGAGCACCATCAATTGTTTATAAGTTATATTTCTAATATTGTTATCGCAATATTAATTATTATTGTGGGGGTGAAAATAGCGCGAGGGTTGTCAGTTTTTTTAGAAAAAAGGTTAAAAAGCAAAGCAATAGACATGACCATCGTAGATTTTCTGTCCGCAATTACCTATTACGCATTAATTATTATTACATGGATTGCTGCCTTAGGGCGTTTAGGTGTTCAAACTGCATCTTTGGTCGCGATCATTGGTGCCGCTAGTTTAGCAATCGGCTTAGCACTTAAAGGTTCATTATCTAATTTTGCTGCTGGTGTGCTGTTAGTGGTGCTTAGGCCTTTCACTGCAGGAAATTTTATTGAAGCTGCTGGTACTGCAGGTACAGTTGAATCTATTCAGCTTTTTAATTGTGTATTAAGAACTGGGGATAATAAACTTATTTTTGTACCAAACTCAGCTATTTTGAAAGGTAATATCGTCAATGTTTCGCGCAAACCTGAACGTCGTATCGATTTAATCATACGCGTTAGTTATCAGGCCGATTTGAAACAGGTGAAACAGTTACTTAAAACAACAGTACTAGCAAATGAGAAGGTATTAAAAAAGCCAGGCTTACAAGTTGCGGTCTCTGAGCTTGCCAGTTCAAGTGTTAACTTAGTGGTACGTCCTTGGGTGAAATCTGCTGACTATTGGTCTGTTCGTTTTGCTTTAACTGAAAGTATTAAAAATGCGCTATATAGTGCCGAAATTGATATTCCTTATGCGCAGCTATATTTACATAAAAAGTAATCTGAACTGTTCTTGAGACAAGCAGACTAATATGCTCATCGCTTCTAGATGCTATCCTATTGAGGTATTAATATCTGGCTATTTAATATCTGGTTAATTAATATCTAGACAGAATTGAGTCTCAAGGTGAGTTTTCCCTTGTTAACTGTGCATTGCAACGCATCAAGGGGTAGTATCAGGGCTTATTTTTTATCCCCTTATCATCACCATTTATAATAATGTTTTTTCTTTTAAGGAGTCATATGATTGAACAGGCTGAAGTCTATGTAAGTACTTGGTTACTTTCATTAAATATTGGTAACTGGGTTGCTAACTTTGCTTTTATGTTATGTCTTACAATGATATTGCAACTAATTTGGCGTTACTTTGCAAAAAGAACTGAAAATGTAATTTCTAAAACTTCAAATAATTGGGACGATATTGTTTTTTATGGGGTGAATAAACCCATTAATTGGGTGATTTTGTTAATGGGCACCTCAATGTCACTAAGGGTCGTAGCCGAAAGTGAAGAATTGGTTATCTCTGACTACCTACCTGTGGTGCAAAAGGTGGCAATTCTCTTTATAGTGGGGTGGATATTCTGGCGCTTAGTCTATAAAGCAGAGCATACCTACGTTGCTGATGATGCAAAAGATACAACCACAGTGACTGCATTGGCTAAATTAGCAAAACTTTCCATTATTACTATTATCACA
The DNA here is from genome assembly GCF_037546855.1 of Vibrio sp. 1-Bac 57. Lineage (NCBI taxonomy): Bacteria > Pseudomonadati > Pseudomonadota > Gammaproteobacteria > Vibrionales > Vibrionaceae > Vibrio > Vibrio sp. 1-Bac 57. The sequence goes on from NZ_JALAAC010000019.1 coordinate 42,094, forward strand.
TTATCTATTATTCAAACCTTAGGGGTGAGTATTTCTGGTGTGCTCGCATTTGGTGGAATGGGTGGACTAATAGTTGGTATGGCAGCCAAAGATTTATTATCAAACCTATTTGGTGCGACCATGGTTTATATGGATAAACCCTTTAAAGTTGGTGATTGGATACGTAGCCCAGATAAATCTATTGAAGGTACAGTAGAGGAAATCGGTTGGCGTGTAACGCGTATTCGCACTTTTGATAAACGTCCTATTTATGTGCCAAATAGTCTATTCACTACGATCGTTGTAGAGAACCCATCACGTATGACCAATCGACGCATTAAAGAGAACTTTGGCCTGCGTTATAAAGATATTAAACAAATCGAAGGGATCATTAAATCGGTTAGAGAAATGTTGGAAAATCATCCCGATATAGATCAATCTCAAACATTGATTGTTAACTTTGATTTATTTAATAACTCGTCTCTAGACTTCTTTATCTATACGTTTACTAAAACAACGAATTGGGTTTTATTCCATGAGGTTAAGCAGGATGTATTATTAAAGGTTGCAGATATTGTGATACAGCATGATGCTGAGTTTGCTTTCCCTACTCGTCAACTACATCTTAATAAAGACGATCATAAAATGCTTTTTAATGATAACCATAAGCACGAAAGTAGTCAGTACGATAAATATGACAAATATGAGAAGCCTGAAACGGCGAAATAAGGCTGTTAATTAATAGTTTTGCTTGATAGCCAACAAGGGTGCTTAGGCTTCTCGCTTTTGCTATAAATCTAGCGATAGTGAGTGGTTTACCGATACGTTAAAACTATGTAGTAGAGCTAAACTATGTTGATAGGGCAAAGGTGTAATAAAGAATATGACCGTTTAGATTTAAACGGTCATTTTCTTAACTTACGAGGCTGTAATAAAAACGCTGCAGCTGTCATTTATTGAAACGCTTTGCACTCTATTCACTCTATACTCACAAATAACAGATGTGATTATTTATCTATTATGTTGATCTTATTTTAAATAGGCCTGCGCTTCTTTTTCAACGTTATCAAGTTCGTCTAGTAGCTCTAATAATTCAGGTTCTAAATGATGTGCTTTAACTCCTTGCTTAAGCTCTTTTTCGATTAACCCTGCAATATTCTTTAATTTAGGTACGCCACTATAGCTACAACCGCCATGAAATTTATGAATGATGGTAACAAACTGCTCATGGTCGCCTTCTTCTTCAATAATTAGGTTTGCGGCGTTTCTGATGTCTGCAAACTCATCCAATAACATACTTAACATCTCTTTGGCTAAATCAGTTTTTCCTGCTGATTGCTGTAATGCAAGTGTCCAATCAAATGATTTTTTTTCTATAATAGGCAATGTTGGAGGAGGTGTTGGTGATGTTTCTTGAGTAGACAAAGGATCAATAACTTTAGCATTCGGCGCCCACTTATTAATAATTGCCTGTAAAGCCAATTCATCAATTGGTTTAGCTAAACAATCATCCATACCTTTTTGTAGCAGCTTTTCTTTTTCACCTGGTAAAACATGTGCCGTGACGGCAATAATCGGACTTTCTTGATTTAAAGAGTTCTTTTTGATTTCTGCACAGGCACTAACACCATCTAAAACTGGCATCTGGATATCCATGAAGATAATGTCAAAAGGTATTTTCTGTGCTTGTTCTACGGCTTCTCGTCCATTATGACAGGTAGTGACTCGATTAACGCGATCGCTTAGCATCGCTGAAATGAGTTTTAAATTGGCTCGGTTGTCATCAACGGCCATCACGTTAATGTCTTTACGCTGCAATGGCGCTGAAACTTGTAATGTGGTCGGCGTCGTTTCATTAGAGACTAAAGCATTGGCAAAGTTTTTATGATTAATCGGCTTGCTTAAACAATGAGTGATACCGGTATTCATTAATTGTTCATACACGCTTGGGTCACTGGAGTTGATTAATACAATTATATTGTCAGTATATTCCTTCGCTTGCTCTATATGATTTAATAATGGACGTATATTTTGGTTATTACTGTGTCCGATGACAATGCTGTCATAGCATTTGTTGAGTGCTTTTTTCCATTGTAGATCGGTTTCAGTAAGGGTGGCGTTTGTTTCCCACTGCGTTAATAGCTGTGTGCAAGCCCTTGCCGCATATTCATTCGATTCATAGGCTAATACGCTTCGACTTGATAACCTTGTAAGCGGTAAAGATTCCAATGAGGCTCTTGTATTCTTTTCTATTTCAATAACAAACCAGAAAACTGACCCTTGATCAGGTGCGGACGTAAGATCGATATGGCCTTTCATTTGGCGAACTAGCTTTTGTGTGATCACTAATCCTAAACCGGTACCACCATATTGACGAGTGATACTACTATCTGCCTGTCCAAAGGCTTTAAAGAGTTGTACTTGTTGCTCCTTAGAAATACCGATCCCCGTATCAGAGATAACAAATTTTAGCTTGATGTTGTTCTCTTTACTGCAGTCTTCCTCAATACGTTGAATATTAACGTCAATATTACCTTGTTCAGTAAACTTGACGGCATTACCTATTAAATTGGTTAACACTTGTTGTAAACGCATTGCGTCGCCGATTAACTCTTGCGGTACATTGCTATCAATATACATACTTAGTTCAATATTTTTTTCATGTGCACTTTGTGCCAAGAGATGCATCGTTTCGTTAATGCAATCACGAATATCAAAGGGAATGTTTTCGAGGTCTAACTTGCCTGCTTCTAGTTTAGAAAAGTCTAAAATGTCATTAATGATATTAAGTAAATTACCTGCGGAGCGTTCAATCGTTTGTAAGTAATCAACTTGGTTATTAGTAAGTTGTGTTTTCAGTAATTGCCTTGCAAATCCAATCACTCCATTAAGTGGAGTACGTAATTCATGGCTCATATTGGCCAAGAATTCAGATTTTACTGACGCTGCTTGTTGTGCTTCTTTACGGGTAATATCTAGTTCAATATTTTGTACTTCCATTTGATCTAGCGTTTCTCGCAACTCACTGGTGGCTAAATCAATACTTTCTTGCATCTCTTCGTGATGTTTAGACATGGCCACTGCCATTTCATTGATACCGTGTTGCAATAGACTAATTTCGCCAGTGTACTCACCTTCTACACGTGAGTTTAAACGTCCAAGACTAATTTTTTCAACGACGGAGGCCATTTCTGAAATAGGGGCGGTAATGCGCTTTGCTTGTCTGAAGGCTAAATAAACACTACCTAATATGCCCATTAATACTACCAGCAGGGAGATTGCAGCATCGCGATATAGTAATAATTCAACTTGGTCTCGATTTATCTCTAATGCCACATAGCCGACCACTTTGCGGGGTTGATCAAAGGTTAATTGGTACTCTAAAAAGTTGGTTTCATCAATAATGGGACTATGAATAATAATATTGTTACCGATAGTGCTGATCTGCGGTAAATCTGGAATAGGTTCATCGACGGCTAACCTCAATTGTTTATAATCTCGGTGATAATTACTGATCACAAACAATTCATTGTCAGCGGTAAATATCGCAATGCTCTTGATCATGGGGCTATTTTTACGGTGTGTCGCACCAATTAAACGGCGTAAAATAGTTCTTGTTTCATCTTGCATTCCATATTCACTGGCAATCGATAATGCATCTGCAATATTAAGAGCGCGATTAATTAAGAACTCATCGGCTTGTTGAAAGCGATGAAATGAAAAGTAACCGGCTAATAACCCTCCAATCAATACAGTAGGAAGGATGGTATAAGCAATAACTTGTGCGCGTAGGCCGTATTTAGTCATAGGATAAAGTCTAATTTCAATGGAGTAATGAATGCTTGCATGTTTTATGTGACAATAGTGTACCGATAAACGTAATCGCTATCATGGCATAGCTTACTTCACCTGTGAAATATTTATGGCCCAGTTCTTCAAAGCATCGCGCACAAACAAGCAAAATAACAAAGTAATTAAACATTGTCAGATTGATAAACTCGATCATCAAGGTCGAGGCATGTTATTTCATCAAAACAAACCTCTGTTTGTAGCAGGTGGATTGATCGGGGAAGTATTAGATGTTTCCATTGAGGAAGATAAAAAGCGTTATAAAAAAGCGACTATTCTCAACATACATAAAGCCAGTGAACTGCGTATAAACCCGCATTGTGAACACTATCAAGAATGTGGCGGTTGTCACTTACAACATATTGAGCAAAATGCTCAGATAGAGATAAAACAGCAAGGTGTATTAAGCTTATTTGAACGTTTTGCTAAACATAAACCAGAACAATTAGAAGAAACTTTGCAATCGGATGCCTGGGCCTATCGCCGTTGTGCGCGTTTTGGTGTGCTCTTTGATAAAAAAACTAAAAAAGTACAAATGGGGTTTCGTCGTTCGAAAAGTAGTGAACTGATTAATCAACAAATTTGTCCGGTATTAAAACCTGCATTGTCGCAATTAATTTTACCCATTAAAGCCCTGTTAAATCAATTACAAGGTAAAGCGGCGCTTGGCCATGTTGAGTTAGTAGAAGCAGAAAATACGGTGGCGGTTTTATTGCGCCATCTTAAACCGCTTTCTGAACAAGATGTACAATTGATTGTCGCTTTCTCTAAACAACATCAATTACAGTTTTACGCTCAGAGCAGCCCAACTACAATCACATGCTTAACGACTGAGCAACAATTATGTTACTCATTACCAGAGCAAGATTGCCAGTTTGGATTTAACGTTGATGATTTTCTGCAAGTAAATGCCGTGGTTAACGAAAAAATGGTCAAGCAAGCAATGAATTGGCTTGCACTAAAAGAAACTGATCAGGTTTTGGATTTATTTTGTGGGTTGGGTAATTTCACGCTACCTATCGCAAAAATTGCTAAACAAGTGGTTGGAGTGGAAGGTATTCAAAAAATGGTTGACCGTGCCACCGATAACGCCAAACACTGCCAAATAAATAATGCGCAATTTTATCAAGCTGACTTAAGTGACCTGAACGCGTTAAATGCACAATGGTCAAAGCAAGATTATAACAAAGTATTATTAGATCCAGCGCGAGCAGGTGCAGCTGAATGCATGGAGTTTGTCGCCAATAAAAAACCTACGCATATTGTCTATGTTTCCTGTGATCCGGTGACTTTAGCGAGGGATAGCCAGTTACTTTTAGATCAGGGCTATAAACTCGATAAATTAGGCTTAATCGATATGTTCCCACAAACTGCACATGTCGAATCGATGGCATTATTTATCAAAAATAAGTAATATTTACAGGGTAATAAAGTTTTGAATCAAATGAGAGCAGAAGATTCAGTCTCTTTATCATTGAGTATGTTTTAGTATTATTAGATTCTACTGAGGCCGCATTAAAATTAGTATTTAAAGTCTCAGTTTTCAAGGAACATGTTAACAGTGTTTTAGTTATTCATTGGTTGCTTGTAATCGAAAGATACAGTTGATTTTTTGGAGTATTAGATGGTTTCAGTTCGTGATACACACTTTTACCAAAGTGCATTAAATGACCCAGAGAAATGGGTGACAACTTTTGGTTTAAGTAAACAAGATCAAAATAATTTATTTGATAATTATAATAAAGTCAGTGAATTATGTGACTCTGAACAGCAAATCGTTGCTTTGCAGCTTGGCTGTGAAATGGTTGAAATATTGGTCACTCTAAACATGGACATGGATACTTTAAATGCAGCATTAATCTTTCCTCTACTAGCTCAAGATGTTTTAAGCACTGAAAAAGTGGATGAATTGTGGCCAAAGCGCATTGCTAAATTAGCAAAGGGTGCGATGGAAATGGAAGGTATCCGCGCTTTACAAGATAGAGGTGGCAAAAAAAGTGCTGAGTCTCAAGTTGATAACTTGCGTCATATGTTATTAGCGATGGTAGAAGATGTTCGTGCAGTAGTGATTAAACTTGCTGAACGTATTTGTTATTTGCGCCAGGTTAAAATTGCTGATGAAGAAACAAAAGTACAACTTGCTCACGAAATATCAACTATTTACGCTCCTTTAGCAAACCGTTTAGGAATAGGGCAGTTGAAATGGGAGCTTGAAGATCTCTCTTTCCGTTACCTACAAGCTGAAACCTATAAAAATATTGCTAAACAGCTTGATGAAAAACGTATCGACCGTGAAAACTATATTCAAGATTTTGTTGAAACCGTTAAATCTTCATTACAAGAGATGAACATAACGGGGACAGCTTATGGGCGACCTAAGCATATCTACAGTATTTACCGAAAAATGCAGAAAAAAGACCTTAAGTTTGATGAATTATATGATGTAAGGGCTGTACGAGTTGTGGTCGATAAACTGCAGGATTGTTATGCCGCATTAGGCGCTATTCATACTAAATGGCGACATATTCCCCGTGAATTTGACGATTATATTGCTAACCCTAAGCCTAATGGTTACCAATCTATCCATACGGTTGTTTTAGGCGATAGCGGTAAGCCTGTTGAGGTACAAATACGTACCCAACAAATGCATGAAGACTCTGAAATGGGGGTTGCCGCGCATTGGAAATACAAAGAAGGCAGTGCTGGTGGAAAATCAGCAAGTAATTACGAAGAAAAAATAGCCTGGTTGCGTAAACTCTTAGCATGGCAAGAGGATATGAGTGACGGCGATGATTTAGTTGAGGAAATTCGAAGTCAGGTCTTTGATGACCGAGTGTATGTGTTTACACCAAAGGGTGAAGTGATTGATATGCCTGCGGGCTCGACGCCACTCGATTTCGCTTATTATATTCACAGTCAAATTGGACATCGTTGTATCGGTGCGAAAATTGCCAATCACATTGTTCCATTTACTTACCAATTAAAAACCGGTGACCAAGTTGAAATTCTTACTCAAAAAGAAGCGAATCCAAGTAGAGATTGGTTAAATCCACAGCTTGGTTATATTAACGCGCCACGTGCTCGCCATAAAGTAGCGACTTGGTTTAGAAAGCAGGATCGAGATAAAAATATCATTGCAGGACGTGAGTTGTTAGAAGTTGAATTGGTTAAGATCAATTTAAAGCTGGCCGATATCACACCTGCGATCTCACGCTTTAACGTGGGTACTGCTGATGATATTTATGCGGGTATTGGTAATGGTGATTTACGTATTAATCAATTGGTACATTTTTTAGATGGCTTTTATCATCAAAAAACCCTAGAGCAACAAGATGCTGCCGCGTTATTAGAGTTACAAAACCGCAAGACACAAGTTGCGCCTAAAAATACCGGCAAAGATATCATTATTGATGGTGTGGGTAACTTAATGCATAACATTGCAAGGTGTTGCCAACCTGTACCTGGCGAGGAAATTGTCGGTTATATAACGCAAGGGCGTGGTATTTCTATTCACAAAAGTAACTGTGAGCAATTATCTGACCTAGAAGAAGCGCACCCAGAGCGTATTATTAGTGCCAATTGGGGGGATTCACAATCATCAGGCTATACGCTAACGCTACGCTTAATTGCAGACGATAGAAACGGGTTGTTAAAAGATATCACCACGGTACTATCTAATGAAAAGGTAAATTTATTGGGTGTACACAGCCAAACTAACACTAAAACATTAACCGCTATTATTGACCTGTCTTTAGAGGTTCAAAATAATAAAGAGATTAATAAATTATTAGTGAAGTTAAAGCAGCTTAAAGATGTATCAGACGCCCATCGTTTATAATGTAAATGGTTAACATGGGAAGTCTGGTGTTTACTATTACCTTATGATGTTCAGGAAAGGCCATCATGAGGTAATAAGCTTAAAGTGACGCTTAAAATTGCTGAAGAAAGAGTCCTCTTAAGCACTAAACTAAGCCGACGAGCGTAGACGAGATAAGTGCAGCAGCTGCTAGTTAAATGATCAATGCAGATCAGAATTATTGAAAGTAATCTCTATAACATCGTACCAATGAGTAGGCCTCATATTACCAATACAATAATGGTAGATACTTGATAATAACTGCTACTTGATATAGCTAGCTCTTGATATAAATAAATACTTGGCTTAAATAAAATCAATCGGATCAACATCAATTGACCAACGTACCTTTCGCCCCTCGGGTATTTTTTCAAAATGGGCTAATGCAATATTTAATGTTTTAGTCACCAAAACTCTTTGTTCACTTTGTATCAGTAATTGAAAACGATACTTTCCTGCTCGCCTTTCCATTGACGCAGCTATCGGACCTAATATCAACAAACGGTCACTGACCTTATTATTCAATGCAATCTGATTCAATGTTTGTTTACAGAGCGTTAAAAAGTTCTCTGCCTGTGTTGCATTTAATGATTCAGCTCTGATCAACGCTTGATATGAAAATGGCGGTAACTGTGCCATTTTTCGTTCTTGTAAAGCGCTGCGAGAAAAATCACCATAACCATTATTCACTAACTCTTGTAATAGGTTATGTTCAGGGTGAAAAGTTTGTAATACGACTTGCCCTTTTTTCTCTGCTCGGCCTGCTCGACCTGCTACTTGCGTAAATAACTGGCCCAGCCTTTCACTCGCCCTAAAATCATTACTAAACAGAGCTCCATCGACATCTACCAATGCCACTAACGTAACATCTGGAAAATGATGTCCTTTGGCCAGCATTTGAGTACCCAGTAATATTTTATATTTCCCACTGTTAATATCGTTGAGATATTCGTTAAAGCTATCTTTTTTACGCGTATTATCGCGATCAATTCTTACTGTTTTATGATCTGGAAATAACTGCGTTAATGTTTCTTCCAGTTGCTCTGTCCCTACACCGGTAGAGTGCAAATTGGTAGAGCCACAATCATGGCATTGTTCGGGTACTGGATGTGTCGCCATACAGTGATGACAATGTAGATAGTTTGCACTTTTATGATAAGTGTAAAAAGCATCACACCGCTCACATTTTGCCAACCACCCACATTCATGACACATTAAAACAGGAGCGTAACCACGGCGATTTAAAAATAAAATAACTTGATTGTTTTTATCAAGATGTTGCTGCATCAGTTCGATTAATTGTGGTGATAACCCTGATTTAAGCGGTAAACCGGTCAGATTAATCAAATCATTTCTAGGTGGAGTTGCATTGCCTGCGCGATGTGTCAAAAACAGATGGTGGTAACGCCCTGATAACGCATTATTAAGTGATTCAAAAGCAGGAGTCGCCGACCCGAGTAGAATAGGAATATTTTCTTGAGAGGCGCGTTTGATCGCAAAATCTCGAGCGTGATAACGAAAGCTATCTTGTTGTTTAAAAGAGGCATCATGTTCTTCATCTAAAATAATTAACCCAAGGTTTTTAAAATCACTAAAAATGGCACTTCGAGTCCCAATCACAATCGCAGCACTACCTTGCTTAGCGTGCAGCCAAGTTTCTAGTTGTTGCTGTTCGTTTAATGCTGAATGTTTCAAATAGATAGGGACATTAAAGCGCGCTTTGAAGCGTTTAATGGTCTGTGGTGTTAAGCCAATTTCTGGCACAATAATTAATGCTTGTTGACCTTTTTCTAAGACCGCTTTCAATATATTAAGGTAAACTTCTGTTTTACCACTGCCAGTGATCCCTTCTAACAAATAGCATTTAAATTGGTTTAATTGTTGCGTCACACTGGTGATCGCAATCGCTTGTTCAGTGCTTAACTGAGGTTTTTGCTGTAGCTCTCGTAATGATTCTGCCCACTCAATATTGCTGGCAGGGATTTCTTCATATCGTGTGATCAGTTGCTTTTCTTGTAGGCTATTTAATGTCGCTCGGCTGACATTGTTCTCTTTTAATTGGTCATAACTGAGTGCTGATACTTGTAATAGTTGTGCGGCTTGATATTGCTTTTTTGCTCTTGTTAGCTGGCTAATATCACTATTAGCTTGTTTCAATTTCCAATATTCTTGCGCTTTAAAGGTGGCGGGTTTTCCTTTGCGTAATAAAGTAGGGATTGCTTGTTGGAATACATCGCCAAAAGGGTGCTGATAATAGATTGCTGCCCAATTTAATAACTTATATAAGCTATCACTTAATAGTGCTTGTTGATCCAATAATTGTGAGATGGATTTTAATTTTTCGATAGCAAAGTCAGATTGCGCAGGTGTCGCAGTGATCACGCCCACTTGTTTCCGATGACCACCACCGAAAGGTACTATCACACGACTGCCAATTAATGAGGTGAGGTCCTCTGGGTAGAGGTAGGCTGGAAGTAAGTAATCAAATTGCTTATGTAAAGGAATTGCCAGTGCCACTCTGCAAATTATTAATTGAGTCATAGAAGATCTGTTTTAAGTGAATACATAATTAGGATTAAACATTGTAACCTGTTTACGAGAAGGGTTCTGTTTAAGTATTCTAAATTAATCAATTTATACTTATCTACATTTTATTTTTATACCTATAATCTATGCTTCTCGTTTATACCTACCATGTACTCTCCTAAGGGCTTGATGGTTTTGTATCTGCATGATAATAATAAGAAAATAATGAATGTCATTAAGCTTTTTTAATGCTGGGAATAAAGTTGTTATTTTTGGTTATTTTAAGTTGTACTTTTATTATCCATTACTATACAATCCGCAACCTGAAATTTAATGAAAATACGTGTGGTACTTTGTTGAGTGAAATAATTCATTCAAGCTGAGCAGCGACACGGCCTAAATAGAGGTTTTCCCAATGAGAAAAGAAATTCACCCAGAATACAAATTAGTTACTGCTACTTGTTCATGTGGTAACGTTATTAAAGTTGGTTCTACGCTTGGTAAAGAAGAGTTAACTTTAGATATTTGTTCAGCTTGTCACCCATTCTACACTGGTACTCAACGCGTTGTTGATACTGGCGGTCGTATTGACAAGTTCAAAAAACGTTTCGGTGCTTTATCTTCTAAATAAGATAACTACCACGTTTTTAAAAAGCACCTTAGGGTGCTTTTTTTGTATCTGTAAACCTGAAATTTACTTTTTTTCTAAAAATTGCCTTCCAATACAACCTTACCCTGTTTGAGCTGCTACAATACTGCTAATTAGCTCTGTGATTTTGGTTAAAATTTGACTATCATCACACTTTTATTTTTATGCTTATCTTTTATAAGCAATTTAGCCTATTCGAATGGAATTTATAGATGTCAGATTTTCGCCAGCAAGCCCTTGATTACCACGCTTTTCCTAAACCAGGAAAAATTAGCGTAGAGCTTACAACTTCAGCTGAAACAGCTGAAGATTTATCATTAGCATATAGTCCAGGTGTTGCCGAGCCGGTGAGAGAGATTGCGGCTAACCCTGATGATGTTTATAAATATACAGCTAAAGGTAATTTAGTTGCTGTGATCACTAATGGTACTGCTATTTTAGGTCTAGGTAATTTAGGCCCGTTAGCTTCAAAGCCTGTAATGGAAGGTAAAGCATTACTCTTTAAACGCTTTGCAAATCTTGATGCGGTTGATATTGAAGTAAAGCATCGCACACCAGAAGAGTTTATTAATACTGTCGCTAATATCGCAGATACCTTTGGTGGTATTAACCTTGAAGATATTAAAGCACCTGAGTGTTTTGAAATTGAAAAAGAGCTAAAGCAACGCTGTAATATTCCTGTTTTCCACGATGACCAGCACGGTACTGCAATTGTAACTGCAGCTGCAATGATCAATGCGTTAGACATTCAAGGTAAAAAAATTGAAGAGTCGAAAATTGTCTGTATGGGCGCTGGCGCAGCAGCCATTGCTTGTATGGAATTATTGATTAAATGTGGCGCATTGCGTGAAAAGATTTACATGTTGGATCGTAAAGGGGTTATCCATACTCGTCGTGACGATATCAATGAATATAAACAACGTTTTGCCAATAATACTGACCAACGCACTTTGCAAGATGTTATTTGTGGTGCAGACGTATTTGTGGGCGTATCTGGCCCGAATGTATTAGGTGCTGACGATGTTAAACTAATGGCTCCGAATCCAGTTATTTTTGCTTGCTCAAATCCAGATCCTGAGATTAACCCTGATTTAGCACACTCAGTACGTGATGATTTAATCATGGCGACAGGACGCAGTGATTACCCTAACCAAGTTAATAATGTACTTTGTTTTCCATTCATCTTCCGTGGTGCTTTAGATGTTCGTGCAACGGATATCAATGATGAAATGAAAGTCGCTGCTGTTAATGCAATTCGTGCGATTGCAAAACTGCCAGTACCAGAGTCTGTACTTAAAGCAAGTGGTTATGAATCACTCGATTTTGGTAAAAATTATATTATTCCTAAACCTATGGATCCTCGTCTATTGAAAAGTGTTGCTGGTGCTGTTGCACGTGCTGCTATCGCAACGGGTGTCGCACAAATCGAACTTCCTGAAGATTATATGCTTTAAGCTTGACTTCACAACTTGACATAACGATTCCTATTTTGTTGTTTTTTTACACCCAATAGAAGAGAATAGTTATATATTCAAGCTAATATCTAGCTCAAGCTTCACAATATGCAACTTATTCGCAAATGATTTATATTGATTAGAGTTCAATAGTGGAATCAAATGCTAATAAGTTGTAAATTACGACATTTATTTTTTCCATCACTTTCTTGTAAGGGTAATTATATGACAGGAAAACCTTCATCTTCTCAGTTTGAAGTGAATAATATTGCAGATCCGCTATTTATTCATGCTGAGCAAATCGCAAAAGACTTTTCTCTATTTCCAGATAATTCATTACCGTCAAATACAGATGGTGTAGAAGGTCTTATTGATAAGCAGCGTATTAAATCAAATCTGGCTACTATCAAAAAATTGGATGTTGATGCTTATATTGCACGTACGGTAACACCGGCTGAGAGTAATAAGCGACCTGGTTCAAAAACTATTATTGAAGGGTTTAACGGTAAAATCATTACCGAACAACTAAACGGAGCCTTTTATTCTGCAGAAATGGAATTGGATTTTGGCGGTTACAGCCGTCGTATTGGTCTAATTGCACAGGAGCGTAGTTCAAATAATGGTGCTTGGATGCCTGAACACCATCTAGCAGCAAGTAAAGCGATCCGTAAGTTTGCAGATATGTCATTACCGATTGTGTACTTAATCGACACGCCGGGAGCTGACGCTGGAGAAGCGGCGAATAGTCAAAACCAAGCGCACAGTATTTCACAAATGATCACTGAAAGTGCCAATGTTGATGTTCCTACTATCGGTATAGTGGTGGGTGTCGGTTATTCTGGTGGCGCTATTCCATTAGCAACGGCTAATATATTGTTATCGGTACGTGATGGTATTTTTAATACTATTCAACCTAAAGGTTTACAAAGTATTGCGCGTAAATACAACTTGTCTTGGCAGGAATGTGCTCAGTCTGTTGGTGTATCACCAGAAGAGCTTTATGAAATGGGCTGTATCGACGGTATTGTTGATTACTCGCCTGTTGACCAAGATGAGCGTCAACACAACCTTCAGAAAGCGATTATTTCTGGTATTTTATCGATTGAGTCAAAATCAGTTGAATTTGTACGTAAGCATCCTGATATTTTAGAACATTATAACCGTAGTCTTTCGCGTTACCTTGAACCTTCAAGCAAGCTACTAGCGATAGAAAATGCAACGGATGCTCAGCTATTAGCTAAAAACCCAACGTCACATAATAATGCATTTGGTACTACTTACCGCTACATGCGTTACTTGACGTTACGCTCTCGTATTAAAGCGATTCAAAAGAACGAATATGGCCGTTTATCTAAATTAACGGTACCAGAAGGTGATTTGAAAGCCCGTATTGAAGCAGATCGTAAGCAAGTATTCTTAAACTGGTTAGAAAACCCAGATAAGTTAATTTACGATGATAGACTGAATAAAAATTGGAAAACATTCCTACAAAAACGTGAAGATAAAGGTGTTGAGCGTAACGTAATTACTAAGCTTATCTTAGGTGAGCCAAAAGCAAACTATGATAACGCACGTAGTACATTAATGATCAACCTAACTTGGTCATTGTATAACCGTTGGAAAACCAGTGCTGAAAATAACTTTCATTCTCTAATTAAACATTTAGAAGATGAAAAAACGATGCCAATGACGGATTCATTTCCTGAATTAGCAGAGCTTGATATCATTGATGTTGTTTCACACACTGAAACGCGTGAATGCTTCATTATACATTGTCGTCATATGCTGGTGTTTAACGCACTTTATGACAATACAATGGGCAACTTAGCCTCTATTGCTAAAGAAGCAATGGCGACAAAAGAACTTTCTCGTCAATCGGTTTCATCATTGGTGCGTAGTTCATTAAAGACTGCACTAAACAAAGTCAGTGATGATGATTACGAGCAATTAAAAGTTACTTTTAATGCATGGTTACAATACTTCACCGAGCAGTCTGAGCGTGGTGAAATTCTTGCTAAAGTGGAAGAATGGAAGAGTATTGGTGCTCCACAAATGAACTCTAGTTTATTTGTTATTTTGACCTACTTGTTCGAAAAACTATTACCTGAATACTACAACAGTCGTGATGACGAAAGCTCTTACAATGGTGCAATTAACCCTGTAAGAATCGGACGTCGTAAAGATTTCTGGAACCGTTTAACAATGGGTTATCAAGATCTATTGATTCAAGCTGTATTACGTTCAGAAAAAAACAAAAAGAATAATTCTCATGAAGCGATTATTCAGAAATTCTTTACTAACTTCAAAGAGTCTCGTGCTGACTTAATGACAGCAAACCTATTAGAGTTCCCTGGTTTCCGTCTATCTGTAGAAGATGCGTTAGATAGAAATATCAAACCATGTGGATTGATCACGGGTACGGGTGAGTTTAAATTAGAAAGTGGCGAAACACAGCGTGTTGGTGTTGCTGTTTCTAATCTATCTTTCCAAGCGGGTGCTTTTGATATGGCCAGTGCAGAGAAGTTCTGTGCACTATTGGTTAAATGTGCAAAACAACATTTACCTGTTGTGGCTTTCATTAGTTCTGGTGGTATGCAAACTAAAGAAGGTGCTGCAGCACTATTCTCAATGTCAGTAGTTAATGACCGTATTACGCGTTTTATTCGTGATAACGACTTACCTATTGTTATGTTTGGTTACGGGGATTGTACTGGTGGAGCACAAGCAAGTTTTGTAACCCACCCAATGGCACAAACTTATTACCTTTCTGGTACTAATATGCCATTTGCTGGTCAAATGGTTGTACCTGCGTACTTGCCATCAACGTCTACATTATCTAACTACTTGTCACGTGTTCCTGGTGCAATGGATGGTTTAGTTATCAACCCATTCTCTGATGACTTGAATGACAAGCTACGTGATATTGATGAAAACATGCCAATGCCTGTTATCACTGTTGAAGAAACAATTAACCGTGCATTGTCTGGCTTTATACCTGTCTGTGATATCGAAGAAGAGAAATTCTCTAAATCTGATCCTCGTCAATTAATGCATCCAGTTAAAAAAGTATTAATACATGCGCGTGGTTGTACTGCTGTTAAATTAATTCGTATTGCCAAAGCTAACAATATTAATGTTGTTTTAGTGGCTTCTGACCCTGATATGACTTCTGTTCCTGCGGATATGCTAGGTGAAGGCGATAAACTAGTTTGTTTAGGTGGTAATACTTCAGATGAAAGTTACTTAAATGCAAGTTCTGTAATAAAAGTAGCTGAATACGAACAAGTTGACGCATTACATCCAGGCATTGGTTTCTTATCTGAAAGCCCACATTTTGCTGACTTATGTATTAGCCATGATATCAACTTTGTTGGTCCAAGCATGAACAGCATGCTAACGATGGGTAATAAGTCAAACGCAATTAAAACAGCACAAGCTAATGGTGTGCCTGTAGTACCTGGTTCTCACGGTATTTTAACCGGTGCAGAACAAGCTTTAGATATTGCTAATAATATGGGTTACCCAGTTTTATTGAAAGCAGTAAACGGTGGTGGTGGTAAAGGTATTTTGGTTATTGAAAAAGCTGAAGATATGTTTGCTGGCTTTAACCAAGTATCTGCTGAAGCACGAAGTGCATTTGGTAATGGTGACTTATACCTAGAGAAATACATAACTTCTTTACGTCATATTGAAGTGCAATTATTACGTGATAAATTTGGCAATACTAAAGTATTAGGTATTCGTGATTGTTCAGTGCAACGTAATAACCAAAAAGTAGTTGAAGAGTCTGCTTCAACTATGTTGCCTGAAAAATTAGAAAAAGAAGCGCTTAAGCATACTGCTGCTCTTGCTGATGCAGTAGATTACATGGGCGCAGGTACGGTTGAGTTTATTTACGATTTAGATGCAAATGACATCTACTTTATGGAAATGAATACTCGCTTACAAGTTGAGCATCCAGTAACTGAAGCAACATCATGTATTGATATTGTAAAAGCACAGTACGATATTGCTTCTGGTTGTGACATTTCTGAGCTGACGCCACAGAAAAAAGGTTATGCAATTGAAGTGCGCGTAACGGCTGAGAAAGCTGGCTTAGATTCTGATGGCATCATGCAGCTATTGCCTTACCCTGGTAAAGTTT
This sequence comes from Vibrio sp. 1-Bac 57, assembly GCF_037546855.1. Classification (NCBI taxonomy): domain Bacteria; kingdom Pseudomonadati; phylum Pseudomonadota; class Gammaproteobacteria; order Vibrionales; family Vibrionaceae; genus Vibrio; species Vibrio sp. 1-Bac 57. The sequence continues at coordinate 58,551 of NZ_JALAAC010000019.1, forward strand.
CTGAATGTATCATTCCTGAGCAAGACGATGTTGAAGTGATGTCGATGATTGCTACGGGGAAAGAAGTTTCTCCATACTACGATAGTTTAGTGGCACAATTTATTTGTCATGGTGAAGATCGTAACGATACTATTGCTAAGTTACTTGAGTTCTTAGATAAAGTAAGTATTAAAGGTATCGCGACTAATATTCCATTATTGAAACGCATCCTAAAAGATGACACTTTCATAAATGGTGAATACGATACCACTTACTTACCTAAATTCATGGCTAAACTTGACCAACAAGTGATGATCGATGAAATGGAAGCGTCAGCTGCCTCTGGTCTTGAAGGTGTTGCTGAGTCTATCCAAGTTGATGGCAGTAATGAGCTGAAAGTAATTGCACAAAGTGCTGGTATTTTCTACCGAGCGTCTTCACCAGCTGAGCCTGATTTTGTATTAGAAGGTGACATTGTTAATGTTGAACAAACATTAGGTTTAATGGAAGCAATGAAAATGTTCTCACCTCTAACGCTAGCAAGCTTTAATCGTAAAGATGCAGTGCTTTATGATGCAAAAACTAAGTTCCGTGTAGAGCGCATTATCAATGCAAATGGGCAACAAGTATCGAGCGGTGATTTGTTATATATAATTACCCCGCTTTAAAGTTACTTTGTTACAAAAAACCAGTCGTTTGACTGGTTTTTTTTTGCCTTAATAATCTGTATTTAATCAAAATAGTGTAATAAAAACAGCAAGTAATATAGTTTTAAGTGGATAGTTATTCACTTATAGACTACTTTAATTTATCAGGCTGATTTAGTATTTAAGTAAAATAATACATTCAGTGATCATATATTTTGATTTGGAAATTATATTGACGTTCTTTAAAGCTACCTTTGAAAAAATCATGTTTGTGGGCATTTTCTTATGCTCATGTGTTTATGCTGATAATGCGCTTTCTAGTGAAGTTTTAGTATTGCATTCAGGTTATCAAGGTAATGAACAAACCCGTGAAATTCAAAAGGGCATTGAAGATAAATTTAAAGATAGCAATATTTCTTTGTATGTATCATACCTTGATAGCAACCAAGTGATGGGAGAGCAAGCCCTGATACAGCAAGTCGATTTTTTATCTAGAAAGTTTGATACCAGAAATTTTGATGCGATTATCGTTAGTGGTGAAAATGCATTAAAGCTAGTACAACAATACGGGGAAAGGTTATTTGTTAACACGCCCATTGTTTTTACTGGTATTAAAAATAGCGATACTTCACTACCCGCTTTTACACACAAAATCTCTGCGATTGTAGAATCAGAAAATATTTTTGAAACAATGCGCCTATCTACACAATTATTTCCGCTAACAACGGATATCTACCTTATTACTGGCCGTACGCTTGCTCGTCAAATCTCTGAACAAGATATTCAACAATTATCACTACGGTTAGAACCCACCCTAAACATTCTTAATAACGAGAGTGAAACATCTTTATTAAATAAAATTAATAATATCGCTAGCGACTCTGTGATTATATTTGATGACTTTTCTCGTGATAAAGACGGCTTCTTTATTAATCGCACTGAAGTTTTAAAAGCAATAACAGCTACGGCAAGAGTGCCATTATTTGTTATTAACCAACATGATTTGATGGAAGGCGTCATTGGTGGTGTAGTGACAAGTGGCTTTGCACAAGGTCAAGCCGCTGCTGATAAAGTATTGCAAATAAAACTCGGTGCTAAGATAGAACATTTACCCGTCCAAGTTATTTTGAGTAATAAGTATATTATTCAATATCCAGAGCTATTACGTTGGGGATTACAGGAAAGTGATGTCCCGATTGGCTATCGTATTATTAATAAAAAAGAGAATAAATATAAAGCAGATTTTAGTTTGTTAACCCTATCATTTATTATCCTTAGCTTTCTTTGTCTATTTTTTTGGGGATGGCGTAAATATTTAAAGTTAGTACAGAATACTGCTTTAGTTGAAACTAAACACGATCGCGTCATCAATATTTTTAATATCTCCTACGATTTTATTTTTATGCTTGATTTGGTTGGTGAAATTAAAATGGTCAACCAAACTGCTTTAGACTTTGTACAAATGCAAGAAGGGGAAGTGACGGGAAGCCTCTTATGGGACACTCTTTGGTGGCAAAATGATGCTGAGAGTAAGAAAAAATTAAAGTCTGCCATGGGGCAAGCAAGGGTTGGTAAAACAGCGCGTTTTGAATGTGGATTAATTGATAAAAATAAATTAAAGCATGCTTTCGATGTGTTTATTCAACCGGTAAAAAATGAAGTATTACATGGCAACGAAACAACCTCAATTATTGTAGAAGCTAGGGACATTAGTGGTATTAAAGCGGTTGAAGAGGAAGTTGAAAAAGCGAACAAGCGTTCTAACTTATTATTAGATGAAAGTCCTTCGATGTTGTTAATGCTCAATGCCCAAGGGTTAATTTTATCCTGTAATAAATTTGGCTGTAATTTGTTAGGTTATTATGACGGTGAATTAATTGGCCGTAACCTCGTTACCCTGTATTCAGAATTAGTAAACCTCACCGATTTAAAAGATTACCTAGCAGAATGTGAAGAACAAGAAGGCATGTTGTTATCTCGTGAAGTATCTTATTCGACAAAGAATGGCCGTAAAATTTGGATCAATGAACGTGTACGAAAAATCGATGGTCATGATCAATACTTTTTAGTGTGTGAAAATATCACTGAGCGCTATGAACTGTCTAAAGAGTTAAATTATCGTGCATCACATGACTATTTAACTGGATTGAAAAATAGATTGTTTTTTGAAAGTCAATTAGACAAAAACTTAGATAAAATAGACACGCATAAATCACCTTGTTGTTTGATGTATTTGGATATGGATAAATTCAAAATTATCAACGATACCTGCGGGCATCACGCCGGCGATGAAGTATTAAGACAAATTGCGACTATTCTCAATGAAAGTGTTCCTGCTAACGCAATGGTTGCTCGATTAGGTGGTGACGAGTTTGCTATTATTTTTCCTCAAACCGAACTTGACGTTGCTAATAAATCGGCAGAAAAGATAATCTCAGCAATCGGCAAACATTATTTTTTATGGGAAGGTAATCATTTCTCATTAGGAGTTAGTATTGGGCTTGCTGAGTTTACAGAACTTGGTCGTGGTGGTGTACATGCATTAAGTTGTGTTGATAGCGCATGTTATACCGCAAAACAATCTGGACGAAATAGGATCCATATCTACGAAGAAGATAAACAGGAAGAACTTCGTCGTGAAGAGGTCGTGTGGGTTAATAAAGTACAAGATGCGTTACGAGATGAGTCTCGATTTTGTCTTTACGCTCAGTTGATCAAGCCTGTGAGTGGCAGCGACGATTACCTACATTATGAAATATTAACTCGGATGATAGACGAAAATGGTGAACTTGCTCCGCCTGCAAAATTTATCCCGATAGCTGAGAGTTACAATCTAGCTGATAAAATCGATATGATTATTATCACTAAAACCATTAACTGGTTAAAAAATCATCCTGAGCATGTATTTAAATTAAATATGTGTTCTATTAATTTATCTGGTCAGTCACTCGGTGATCCAAAGTTTATTGAAGATCTTGTAACGCTATTAAGTCATTCATCACTACCGTTGGAAAAACTTTGTTTTGAAATCACAGAAACCGTGGCAATAGGCAACTTTAGTAATGCAGCTAAATTAATTAATTCATTAAAAAAATTAGGTTGTAAGTTAGCATTAGATGACTTTGGTACTGGCTTATCGTCATTTGGTTATCTTAAACGGTTGAATGTTGATTACCTGAAAATAGATGGGGTGTTTGTTAAAGACATGGCAAATGATGAACAGGATTTTGGTATTGTTAAAACGATCCATGAATTGAGTCATTTGTTTGGTAAAAAAACCATCGCTGAATATGTAGAGAGTGAAGATATTATCGAAAAATTAAATGAAATTGGTGTTGATTTTGCGCAGGGCTACCACTTAGGCAAACCTGTGCCTATTGATATGATGGCGTTATTATCAGAGTCATTGTATGAGGATGATTTTTAATGGATATCACATTAGTCTGTAACGAGAATATTCTTGCACCTAAAGCAAAAAAATTACGTGAAAAGTGGGGCTTTGTAGCGCTTAAAAGTGAATCATTTCAATTACGCTTATTGCCTGAGTATTTAGCACTTGAGCAATTAGATGACAAACAACAAGGGTTAGTCTTTGTTGACTTTGCTTCTGGCGCTGTTGCGCACCGTAGAAAATTTGGCGGTGGTAAAGGACAATCAATTGCAAAAGCGATAGGCATGAAAGCAGGTGTTACATTACATGTTATTGACGCGACAGCAGGCTTAGGTAGAGATGCCTTTGTATTGGCATCTTTGGGCTGTAAAGTCGATATGGTAGAGCGTTCGCCAGTTGCTGCTGCTTTATTGGAAGACGGTTTGGAGCGCGCTTATTTAGATGCTGAAATTGGCGAGTGGATGCAACAACGTATGCGCTTAACCCATGCCAGCGGATACGAGTATTTACAACAACATAAAGCAGATGTTGTGTACTTAGATCCTATGTTCCCTCATAAAAAGAAATCTGCACTCGTCAAAAAAGAGATGCGCGTTTTCCAGGGCGTAGTCGGTGCTGATTTAGATGCCGATGATTTATTAGATGTTGCCTTAGCAGCTGCTAAATATAGAGTAGTGGTGAAGCGTCCTGACTATGCACCGTTTTTGAATGACAAAAAACCAAGTATGAGCATTAAGACAAAAAAAAATAGATTCGATGTCTATGTCAAACAAGCCATTGGTCGCTAGTACAGGTTCATAGGTTGGATTTTAAGAAATATTGTCGCACAACCATACTTTGACATAAAACAACCATAACTGTTGTAGTCAATTAAATTTGGCTACATGGTTTAGGCATTTAACTCACTATTGGGGCGTTATTGACTTCGCTTCTTGGCTCCGTTTAGGATACATGCCGACTTAGTAAATTTTAGACTGTTTCTTTATAAAGCTATTCGATTTTGGCTAAGTCTGACACCGTACATCTACTTTCAATATTCTCTTATCTTCTTCACTGGTGCTGAAAAATCATCTTTGCAATTGTCGATATAATTGTATCGTGGTAAAAGCATAGAAATTGAAATCATTGTTAAAGTATTAAATCCGGTAGCTAACGACCCAATTAAATATTTATAGCCATGATATTTCAGGCTGTAAAGTTGGTAAGGAAAACTAGCGCCAAGATGATCGACATTAAATTGAGCTTTCAATAGATTAACTTCGTTAACTCTCTATCGCTAGAATGATTAAAGACATTATTTTTTGATAGTTATCCTACATTTAGATTTCAAAACCACTTCGATTGTTTTTATTTTCCTTCTCCTACAAGCCCGAGTTCAAATACCAGTGCAGTTTCCCTCTAAAGTGAGCATAAAATAGGATTATTTTGAATAGAAAAATAATAACGATATTAGAGTTGGGTTATATTTTTACTTATTATCTATTACTAAACTTAAAACGTATTGTGTTGTATCTAATAAACGGTTAGCAAACCCCCATTCATTATCACACCAAATTAATAATTTCACTAAGTGTTCATCACTAACTCGTGTTTGTGTACCATCTATAATACAAGAGCGAGGATCATGGTTAAAATCAATTGAAACTAAAGGTGCATTGGTATAACCCATAATACCTTTCAACTTAGTCTCTGAATAAAGTTTTAAGCAATTATTAATTTCTTCTACTGTTACCGTGTTGGTTACTTTTATACTTAAGTCCATTGCAGTTACATTAAGAGTGGGAACGCGTACTGCAATAGCTTCAAATTTATTTGAAAATTTTGGCAGTATACGCTCAATTCCAGCTGCTAATTTAGTGTCTACTGGAATAATAGAGTGGCTAGCTGCACGAGTTCGACGTAAATCACTATGATAAGCATCAATCACAGGTTGGTCATTCATGGATGAATGAATAGTGGTAATGGTCCCGCATTTTATATTAAATGTTTTATCAAGCGTGTCTATGACTGGTACGATGCAATTTGTAGTGCACGATGCCCCTGAAATAAATGTTTCTTTTCCTGTGAGTTGTTGATGGTTTACACCATAAACGACTGTAGCATCAACATCGGTACTCGCAGGATGTGAAAATATTACCTTTTTTGCACCGCTTTCAAGATGTGCTTGTGCATCAGACTTTGTACCATAAATTCCAGTGCAATCAATGACTACGTCAATACCGTAATATTCCCAAGGCAAATCGCTTATTAATTGATGGTTAACTAACGTAATAGTATCTTCATTAATAATTAATTTATTCTCTTTTAATCGCACAGGGTAAAGGAATCGACCATGTGTAGAGTCGTACTGAGTTAAATGCGCAATTGCTTCAGGGGAAGCTAGTTCATTAATAACAACAATCCTAATCTGCTCTTGGCGATTACTTTCATACAATGCACGTAAAATGCTACGTCCGATCCGTCCATACCCGTTAATAGCGACTCTGATTGTCATAATATAAATACCTTAAACTGTATTAAAAAAATGAAACATCTTTTTTATTCTTCGGATCATTTGTTTGCTTATTACTTAACTTCACCTTGTGAGCTTTAATGATGGTCTCAGCGTTTTTACAAATTCACTGTTACCACAAATTTAAGTAAGCCATTTGATTTTATTTTCTTAGCATAATGGAATCTGAGAGAAAGAAGATAATGCTATTTGATACTTAGAAGGTTACTTTTAAGCAATTTCTCTTTTTATATTAATAAGATGAATGAATATAAAGCGGAATAATAATGACAATCATATTTTCGTCACAAATAAAAAAATAGCTGGATGGTAGCATCAATAAATTAGATTCACTTTACGATGGGGTTATAAATTGGAATTGAAATGGATAGAAGACTTCCTATGTTTGTCGCAGTATGGAAGTTTTGTTAAAGCCGCCAAATCAAGGTGTGTCACCCAACCTGCTTTTAGCCGAAGAATCAAAGCATTGGAAGAATGGGTAGGTGTTCCCCTAATCAATAGAGAGACTTATCCTTCTACTTTCACAAAAGCCGGAACTTGTTTTTTAAAACATGCTGCTAATTTAAAAAAAGAAATTGAAGAAGCAAGAAAAGGAACGCAAGAAGTAGCATTAAATAAATTAAATTCCCTGACCTTCCATACACAACATGCTCTTTCTGAGTATGTTGTAAATAAAATGTCGACGGATAATCCTGATATATTCGAAAACTTACTTATTCATGTCATAGCAGATAATTTACATAATTCAGCAATGAATTTTTTAGATAAAAAATCCAGTTACCTCGTTGGTTTATCTTTTAAAACACCTAGGCTGGAACTTCCTTCTCCTAATATTCAATCAGCGGTAATCGGAACCGAAAGTTTAATTCCAATTGTCGGTATTGATAATAATGGAGATGCTTTTTATCAAGATAATGCAGGTGATATAGTGCCATTATTGAGTTACCCCTCTGATGCTTTTTTAGCTCAGGTAATTGAAACTAATAATGCAATGTCTCAAGCCAGTTGTGAGTTTCAAACTGTTTACATTAACTCTATTTCCAATTCATTAAAATCCATGGCACTTTCAGGAAGAGGAGTTGCATGGTTGCCATTAGGATTGGTTAAAGATGAGATTAAATCTGGAAAGTTAAAGATATTTTCTAAAAAAATAAAACCTATAGATGCAAAAATTAAAATATTTAGTTTTCCCACAGAAGATCCGACACCAGATAAATTGATGTTATGGGAGAAGTTAACATCAATCAAATTATGAGCAATAAATAGATAACCTATACCCGTTATCTTCCAAGATGTAAAAGTCAGCTAGACGTGGGGGAATCTATTGATTTGCTCTTACATTATTTAATATTTATAACGGTGTAAGCCTGTCTCCAATAATATTTTTGCAGTTATCTCTTCGACAGATAATTTAGTTGTGTTAATAAAGGGTATTTTAGATTTTTTATAGAGTTTCTCTACCTCCCTTATTTCCATTCGACACTGTTGAGGAGAGGCATACTTGCTATTAGATAATCTACTGTTTCTTATGTCTATTAATCTTTGAGGATCTATTGTAAGCCCAAATAATTTCTTTTTATGACGCTTTAAAAAATCAGGTAATTTTAAATCTTCCATATCATCATCAGTGAAGGGGTAATTTGCAGCCTTTACGCCGTATTGTAATGCTAAATATAAAGAGCTTGGTGTTTTACCTGATCTAGAAACGCCTACCAAAATAACATCAGCAAGATCGTAGTTGGTAACATTAGAACCATCATCATTGCCCAGCGCATAATTTACAGCATCAATACGCCTATCATAGCTATTTTCATGAATACTATGAATCCCTTGTGTTCTCGATGCGACCGTTTTAGCTTTTACGCCTAACTGCTCTTCAATAGGCGAGACGAAAGGCTCTAAGAAATTATAAAAAATTCCATTGCAATCACTAAAAACTTCTCTTAAATCTGGATTTGAAAACGTGTGAAATATTAAAGGTAATTCACCTGAATGAATGAATTCTTTGTTTATTTGTTCTTTAACATTATTGGCTTTTTCAATATTTTCAACAAATGGAATAGTGAAGTGCACAAAGTCTATGGGGAAAAGAGACAATAGCGCATGACCAAAAACCTCAGATGTAATGGCTGTCCCATCAGAAATATAAAATGCAGCTCTCATTTTTTCTCTTATTATTTTTGTGAAAATTAGTTAATTAGGTTAATTATTGCTATTACGACCTTCAATCATTAAACGTTTCATTTCGACCACCGCAGCTGAGAAACCATCAATTAAAGAACGTGCAACAATAGCATGACCAATATTAAGTTCGATTATTTCAGGTAGTGCAGCAATTGGTTTTACATTATGATAATTCAAACCATGCCCTGCATTTACTTTAATACCAGATTGGTTAGCATAGGTCGCAGCTTTAGCAACGCGGTCAAGTTCTTGTTGTTGTAAAAGATCAGTTTCTGCATCAGCATATTTTCCGGTATGTAATTCAATATAGGCAGCACCGGTTTTAATGGCCGCATCTATTTGTTGTATTTCAGGGTCTATAAATAACGAAACTTGAATGCCAGCTGCATTTAATCGATTTACGATTTTTTCAATTTTAATAAATGATCCAAAAACGTCTAATCCTCCTTCTGTTGTTAACTCTTCTCGTTTTTCTGGTACCAAACAAACAAATTTTGGCTTCGTTTTAATAGCTATATCCACCATTTCTTCAGTAACAGCCATCTCTAAATTCATTCGAGTCTGCAGTGTATGTGCTAATACACTTACGTCTCGGTCATTAATATGTCGACGATCTTCGCGTAAATGAACTGTAATACCGTCTGCACCAGAAGATTCTGCTATCGATGCTAGATGCACAGGTTCTGGGTAAAGGGTTCCACGCGCATTGCGCAAAGTTGCAACATGATCAATATTGACGCCAAGCAGAATTCTACTCATTGTTAAACTTTCCTCTGTTATTAATATAAATATATAGTTATATGATTAGGATGCACATATTTTAAATTAATCACTTAAAAGTCAATGATCTAATTGTTGAAATAAAATGGTTTATGAAGCGTTAGCCATCTGTAGGCACGACAAAAACGGCACGTCCAGAATGTTTGATTACCTTTCGTGTTGTCGCGCTAGAACGTCCAAATTTATTATGTGACCCCATCACTATAATATCTGCATTTAATTTATTTGCTTGCTCAACAATTGCGTAACGACTAAAACCCTTTACCACTATCTGCTCAATTTCAGGAAGGTTTTTTCCAGCCATTTCGTCTTGATAGAAATCTGCCAATCGTTGTTTCATCGTATTTTTAGTTTCTTGATTTGCTACATTTTGAATTTTTTGTATATCTTTTTCACTTAAATAGCTCTGTATAGCCATGATATTGCTATCACTTAGGGGTTTGAGTACATGTAACATAATTAATTTAGCTTGATACACATTAGCTAAGTCGATTGCATGTTGAAATACTCCACGAGTGTGGTTGCTTAGTGAAGTCGCGTATAAAATAGTTTTAACACTTGGTATCGTCATTCTATTCTCCAATTGAATTTTTAAAATTAAAAGTTGTATAAATATCAGACAGAAAAAGTGATTGCATATATTATTAATACAAAGGATATATTGGATCTTTTACTCATAATGAATCATCTGATTTCAGCGAGTATGCATTAAAAAAATATTTCGAACAATGATGAATAACATTGATTTTTCATTAGGTGTTAAAAATAGAATTGAAACTAAAAAATGAGATCTCAAGCAATAAATTATTTTTATCTTTTTGTTTTTAAAGTTAATTTTTTGTTTTTTTTGTTTTTCATTACTATTTTTTAGCCTAGAATTAATTTGTTTTTTTATAAATATTTAATTTTCATTTTTTAAAAGTAAGTCATTACTCTCTCCCTCAATAAAATGATAAAACCTCAATGTTTATCAATACTTTAATCGATTTATTTGCAATTTTCCTTCCTCTCTTTATTAAGATAAATATCATTATTTACTGATTAACGAAGATTCTCTATGTTAATTAAATGTTATCAAGTTGTTTAAATGTAACTTTCCAGTTACTAAATAGCATTATCTTTGGTGGGGCCAATTACATTAATGTAATTTCTCACCCAATAAGGAGATACAAAAATGCATTTAGCTCGCTTCCCTCGTGTAAATTTAGCTCACTCAAATACACCTTTAGAATTATTAACTAACTTAACTAAAGAATTAGATGGTCCAAACATTTGGATTAAACGTGATGATTGTACAGGACTTGCTGGCGGTGGTAACAAGACTCGTAAGCTTGAATTCTTGATGGCCGATGCCATAAAAGAAGGTGCTGATACAATTATTACGCAAGGTGCTACGCAATCGAACCATGCTCGTCAAACTGCAGCTGCTGCGACGAAGTTGAATATGGATTGTTATGTTCTTCTTGAGGACAGAACTGCAAGTGAAGATCCAGATTACAACTTGAACGGTAATGTGATGTTAGACCAACTATTTGGCGCTACGATGTCAAAATTCCCTGGTGGTACTGACATGAACGCAGCGATGGAAGAAGTTGCTGCAAAATTAGTTGCTGAAGGTAAGAAGCCTTACATTATACCTGGTGGCGGCTCTAATCATATTGGTGCATTAGGTTATGTTACCTGTGCATTAGAAATCCTTCGTCAAAGTAATGAAAGTAACTTAGTTATCGACCATGTAGTGCATGCAACAGGCAGTGCTGGAACACAAGCAGGTCTTGTTACTGGTTTTTCTTTAACTAATAGTCATATCCCCGTGCTTGGAATAGGTGTTCGTGTAGATCAAGCAACCCAAGAAAATAATGTATTTAAACTTGCTGAGCGTACTGCCGCACATCTGGGATGTGAAGGTCAGATTCAACGTAATGAAGTTGTTGCTAATTGTGATTACGTTGGAGAAGGATACGGTGTTCCAGCCGCATCAACTATTGAAGCTATTGAAATGTTTTCTCGATGTGAAGGTATTTTACTTGATCCTGTGTATTCAGGTAAAGGTGGCGCTGGCCTTATCGATTTAATTCGTAAAAAACACTTTAAGAAAGGTGAAAACATTGTTTTTGTTCACACTGGTGGTTCACAAGCTTTATTTGGTTACCGCAACAGTTTTGATTTCACCAATTTTTAAAGCTAAATAAAAGTGAATGAAAAGAATGTGACAAGCCTAGTAGCTAATTTGACTAAAGTAGATATATTCAGCTCATAAAAATTGACTATAACAGATTTTTTTCTATTTTATCATTGGGTTAGCAGTACTTTATCATTAAATAATTATACTGCTCCAGTGATATTAATGGCGTTACTACTAGGAATGTCATTGCATTTCCTAAGTGCTAGTGAGGCTCATTTATAGGATTGATTTTGTCGTTTTTTTAGTTGCTATTTAGATCATCATTAAAAGATGCCTTAACAGTAAGAATTAAGCCGATAATATTGGTTGTAACTGAACCCCTATTTATCGCAACAGTTATTTTACTTTGTATTTTTATATCACGCACATTTATGTAAGGAAAAGAAATGGAATTTATAAAATCAGCTACCAAAAAAAATGATGTAAGTAGTAATGACATTGAGACAAGAGAGATTGTTGAAAGCATGCTCAACAAAATCAACTTAGAGGGTGAGTCAGCAGTAGCTGAGTATGCAAAGAAGTTTGATAATTGGACATCAGATTTTGTCCTGACTGAATCAAAATTACAAGATCTTATAGATTCTGTTCCTCAAAGCGTTAAAGACGATATTGATTTCGCTCATAAGCAAATTAAACGCTTTGCCGAGGCGCAAAGAAATAGTTTAACTGAGTTCGAATTAGAAACTGAAGAAGGTGTAACTCTTGGACAGAAAGTGATGCCAGTGCAAGCTGCTGGTTGTTACGTACCAGGTGGTCGCTATGCTCACGCTGCATCTGCCTTAATGAGTGTTGCTACTGCTAAAGCTGCGGGCGTAGATAAAATTGTTGCTTGTTCTCCACCAAGAGGGAACAGTATTAATCCTGCTGTTGCTTATGCAATGCATGTAGCAGGGGCGAATATTATTCTGGAAATGGGTGGTGTTCATGCTATTGCGACTATGGCCAATGGACTTTTTGGAACAGCAAAAGTAGATATTATTGTCGGGCCAGGCAACGCTTATGTTGCTGAAGCTAAACGCGCTTTATTCGGACCTGTAGGTATTGATGTATTTGCGGGACCAACCGAATCAGCAATCATTGCTGATAAATATGCAGATCCAATGACAATTGCAGTCGATTTAGTGTCTCAAGCCGAGCATGGTATTAACTCCCCTGTATGGTTATTTACAACTTCACGAGAAATTGCTGAAGAAGTACTTGCGATTATGCCATCTGTTATTGCTGATATGCCAAATGCTGATGTTTGTGAAGCTTCATGGCTGGATTACGGGGAAATTATTTACTGTGAAGATAAACAAGAATTAGCAAAAATAAGCGATGAATACGCTTGTGAACATCTGCAAATAATGACTGAAGATCTAGATTGGTGGAAAGATAATTTAAAAAATTACGGTTCTTTATTCTTAGGGGAAGGAAGTACTGTAACGCATGGTGATAAATGCTCAGGCACAAATCATATTTTACCGACTAAATGTGCTGCACGTTATAGTGGTGGCCTTAATGTACAAAAGTTTATGAAAATACTGACCTACCAAAAGCTAACTGAAAAAGCTAACTTGGTGTTTAGTGGGGCTGGTTCTCGTATTTCAAGAACGGAAGGGATGGAAGGGCATGCTCGAGCATGTGATTGGAGACTAAGAAAGTATTTTCCTAATAATGAGTGGAACTTTGATGTTTACGATCAAAAATCTTATTCAAGCCAAGGTGAGAAAAATGCTTAAATTTACTAAATCATTTACACAGCAAGAGCCTATACCGCAAGAGGGTATAGATCTTGCGCTACAAGTTATGTCAACAGGACGATTGCATCGTTATAACGTTGAGCAAGGAGAAAAGAGTTTAACAGATATATTAGAGCTAAATTTTGCTGATTATATGGGGGTTGATAACTGTTTAGCTTGTGCATCTTGTGGTTATGCGTTGCACATTGGTATGCGAAGTGTTGGTGTTACTGTTGGTGATAAAGTACTTTGCAATGCCTTTACACTTGCGCCTGTCCCTGGTGCAATTCACAACACGGGCGCCATTCCTGTATTAGTTGATATTGATGAAAACTTGCGAATAGATCTAGAGGACCTAGAAAAGAAAGCTCAACAAAGTGGTGCTAAGTATTTTCTCCTATCGCATATGCGAGGCCACATTGTAGATATGGATAGAATTTTAGAGATTTGCGCTAAGTTTAATTTAAAGTTGATAGAAGATTGTGCACACACCATGGGCGCAAAGTGGAAGGGTAAGTTGAGTGGAACTTTTGGTGATGTTGCTTGTTTTAGTTCTCAAACTTATAAGCACTTGAATTCTGGTGAAGGTGGTTTATTGATCACTCCACACAAAGAAGTAATAGCCAAAGCGATTATATATTCAGGCTCTTATATGTTGTATGACCGTCATTATGCAGCTCCTGATAAAAGTTATTTCGAAGAAGCTCGCCTGCAAATTCCAAATTACAGTGGCCGTATGGATAACTTGCGAGCAGCTACATTGATCCCGCAATTAAAAACGCTTAATCAACGTTGCAAAGCTTGGAATTTACGATACGAAATCGTATCTGAATTACTAGCAAAAAGTGACAAAATTCGATTAATTCCTCGCCTTCCTGAGGAGGAGTTTGTTGCTAGTTCCATTCAGTTTAGTATGAAAAATTTTTCATACAGTGATGTTGAATCTTTTCTTAATCGTTGTAGTAAAAGAGGTGTTGCGTTGAAGTGGTTTGGCAATCATAGCCCTGATAATTATACAAGTAAGTACGACAGTTGGTCTTACATTGATGATAAGGCGGCACTTATAAACACAGATAAAGTGCTTTCAACATTAATGGATATGCGTTTACCACTTACCTTTAATGAAGTCGATTGTAAGTTAATTGCAAATATCATTATTCAAGAGGCAGAGCAAACTGATGCATAAACAAATGATACCTGGAATTATTGGTGGTATGGGGCCTGAAGCTACAATCGATCTGATGTATAGAATTTATAACAATACACCTGCAACTGAGGATGGAGAACACCTTAGAATACTTATTGATAATAATGCAAAAGTACCTTCAAGAATTAAAGCAATTATTGAAGGTACTGGTGAAAGTCCTGCACCTTGTTTGATTAGTATGGCACAGGGCTTAGTACAGCAAGGTGCTGATTTTTTAGTGATCCCTTGTAATACAGCACATTATTATTTCGATCAAGTATCTGCATCAGTTGATGTACCCGTTGTTAATTTATTAGAAATTACGGCTCAAACATTAAAAAATAATAATATGGTTAAAGTTGGCATATTAGGGTCAACCGCTTTGTCTATTGTTGGATTATATAACCCTGTATTTGAAAAGTTTGGTTTGAATCCTGTTTATCCTGAAGAGCTTTATCAAGATAAGTTAATGGAAGTAATTAAAGCGGTTAAAGCTAAAAATATTACTCAGGAACATTTAAGCCATTTATCTGATTTATTACAACACATGGAAGCTAGAGGGATCGATTGTTTTGCCATTGTTTGTACTGAGCTATCAGTCATTAGAAATAAGATATTACCTAATGTAAAAATTTTTGATGCCTTAGAAATACTAACAGATGAAATTATTAAAAGATCGATGAATAATAATTAAATACTGAAGAAGGATAAATATGGAAAGTGAATAAATAAACAGAGCAAAAAAGGAAGTCTTTTGTAAACAATTATGTACAAACCAAAATTTTTAATGGAGTTTAAAATGACAATTGTAAAAAATCTTATCTTAAGTACAGCAATTTTAGCATCTTTTTCTACTAGTGCAGCACAATGGAAAATTGCAGTTGGCGATGGTGGTGGATCAACTCAAGATGTAATTGCTAAAAAGTTTTCAAATCTTATTAATGCTAAGACCGACGGGAAAATATCAACAGCTATTTTTGTGAACGGGCAATTAGGCTCAGAACAGGCAACCGTTAACGATGTTTCTATGGGGTTTTTAGATATGTCTGTGGTTGGTAGTTCTAATTTAGCATCATTCTCTCCTGCTATTGGTTTATTTACGCTTCCGTATATGTTTCATAACCTTCAAGATGCTAAGAGTGCTCTTGATAGTAAAGTGACGGAACAGATCGAACAAGATATATTAAAACAAGCTAATGTGCGCGTTGTATCATGGACTTACTCTGGATTTCGTCGATTAACGAACTCAGATCATCCCGTTACAAATATGGCTGATTTAGCCGGTTTATCTATTCGGGTTCCTAAAAATAAAGTTATTTTAGATACTTATAAGGCTCTTGGAATAGGCGCAACACCAATATCTTGGACCGAAACATTTACAGCACTTCAACAAGGTGTAGTAGACGGCCAGGAAACACCTTATGCGGCAATCCAGTCAATGAAATTTGGAGAAATCCAACCTTACTTAACAGAAACTCATTATTTATTCCAAATTGAACCCGTTTTAATGTCTGAAAGCTTGTACCAATCACAAAGTGATTCAGTGAAGACTGCAATTAAACAAGCAGGCGAAGAAGCAGAGCTATTTAGCTATAACTACCTGTTAGAAACAGAAGATAAAATTAAACAAAACTTAATCGATACTTACGACATGAAAATTAGCAAGCTTACTGATGAAGATAAGTGGATCGAAAAAGTAAAAAAAGAAGTTTGGCCTAAATATTATTCAGAAGTAGGTGGTAAATCACGGGTCAATGAACTGTTAAAAGTACTTGGTCGTGACGAACTATAAATTAATTATGAATTAAATGCGGGCAGCCATGCCCGTATTTTTATCAAAGAGAGTTGCTATGCTTACATGTCTTTTGAAAAACATAGAAATTTATATGTGTAGATTATTCTTCATTGCTTTTATTTCTATTATTTTATTGCAAATAATTAGTCGCGAAATATTCGAATATTCCATTATATGGAGTGAAGAACTCGCTGTGTATTTATTTGTTTGGTTTGTTTTTTTTGGTTCAAGCATCGCTGTAACCCTAAACAGGCATAACAGAATTGACTTTCAATATAAGTATTTCCATGTGCGATTAGTATTTGTATTAAAAGTACTATCTGAGCTTACCTGGCTAACCTTTAATATATATTTCTTTTATCTCTGCTATGACTTTGTATTTAATCGAATGAACTTATTTTGGACGTCTCAGACTATCGGCATTCCAATGAAGTTTGTATATGTAATTATGCCGTTATCATTTTTGCTGATGACGGTTCGACATGCTCAGATGAATTTTAAAGCAATTTTTGAAGCGTCTCGCTCATAAAATCAGGCTTTATCAATTAAAAGAATTTAAGGAAGTGAAATGATCACTCTGTCTATTACATTTGTACTCTTTACCACATTTTTTGTATTGCTCATAATAGGTGCTCCTATTGCCATTGCACTTGGCGGCGCATCTGTTCTTTCATATTTGTATGTGGGTGATAACCCAGTGAAATTAGTACAATTAGGTTTTAATGCGATCGGATCTTTTCCCCTTATGGCTATTCCTGCTTTTGTCTTCGCTGGGGCAGTAATGGAAGCGGCAGGTATTTCTAAGCGTCTTGTTACTATTGCCGAATCTTTTGCAGGTTCTTTTACTGGAGGTATTGGAGCCTCGACGGTAGTCGCTTGCTTATTTTTTGGTGCGATCTCAGGGTCTGGGCCTGCAACAACAGCCGCCGTTGGTATGCTTATGATACCTGCAATGGTTAAACATAATTATAGTAAAGATTATGCAGCTGCTTTGACATCGGCAACCGGTGGTTTAGGCATTATTATTCCACCATCCATTCCAATGGTTATATTTGGGATTTCTGCTTTGGGGATAACAATACCTTTCGAAGCATTGAATGAATACGGTTCATTTCAAACGATATCAATCAGTAAAATGTTCATCGCTGGTATTATTCCTGGGTTGATTATCTCTTGTAGTTTATTACTTTATAACTACTTCTATTGTAGGAAAAATAAGGTTCCTCGTGCAACGGATGAGTGGTCATTTAATTTAGTCTTCAAAGCATGTAAAGATGGTATCTGGTCTTTAAGTGCACCAATTATTATTCTAGGTGGTATCTACACTGGGTTATTTACACCAACGGAATCTGCAATTGTGACCATATTTTACGTTGTATTTGTTGGGATATTTATTCACAAGGAATTGACTTGGAACAAGATAAAGAAATGTATCGATTCAACTGCATGGTTATCTGGCCGTATTATGTTAATACTTTTAACGGCGACAGCATTTGGTCGGTTATTGGTAGAAAATCAAATTCCCGTTGTTATTGTTGACACATTAACAGCACTAACATCCAGCCAACATATTACTTGGTTGATTATTATTGGTATTTTAATGTTTGTTGGTATGTTCATGGAAACACTGGCTGCCATCATGATTTTAACGCCTGTTCTATTACCGGTCACTTATGCACTAGGAATTGATCCTGTGCACTTTGGTGTAGTGATGATTTGTTGCCTATCTATAGGATTCTCGACTCCTCCACTTGGTGAAAACTTGTTTGTCGCATCTGCAATCGCAGAAACTCCTTTTGAAAAAATAACTGCAAAAGTAATGCCTATGGTCTTAATTTCGACTTTAGCTGTAGTACTTATTGCTTTTGTCCCTTCGTTATCATTATGGCTCCCTAGTTTAATGTATTAAACATATTAGAGCTGATGATTTTGTATTGATAGAGGTTAGTGAGGTAGATGATGGGAAATACTGTATTTAAACTTAATGGTGTATTTGCGCACGTTCTGTCATCTTTTTTTTTTGCACTGATCCCGCTTTATATTCAGTTATTTCCGCAGACTAGTAATTCAAATTTATCAATCGCACAAGGGGATTGGTTAGTAATGCAAAGAGTTATTTGGAGCCTATTTGTCACCATCATTTTTTTACACTTGACGAGAAGGCTTAAGCCTTTGCTTGTAATGATTGTAAATATCAGAAAATGGCCAATATATATCTGTTCTGCAATACTTATTGCCCCGCAATATTGGGTCTTTATATGGGCTCCCTTGAATGGTGAAACCCTGTCTGTAGCATTAGGGTATTTTTCTATGCCACTTGTGATGGTGGCAATAAGCTATTTTATATATAAAGAAAAGTTGTCAAAATTACGCATTTTATCCATTACTGTTGCATTTTTAGGGGTGTTATATGCCTATTTTTTATCTGATGGTATCTCTTGGGTTGTCTTTGTCATTGCTATTGGTTACCCCGTTTATTTCATTTTCAGAAGACATAACCCTGTTCAAGCTGACCTTGGTTTTGCATTAGATAATTTATTTTTGTTACCTTTTATCTTTTTTTTGATTGCACCGTATTACTCTGATCCTGAAATATTTAATTTCTCATTCATTAATTGGTTTTTTTATTTAGGGTTAGGGGGGATAGCTACATTGCCTATGTTGTTGTATTTGTATGCGTATTCTAAATTGACCATCTCTTTATTTGGGTTGTTAGGCTACGTTGAACCCACTCTGCTTTTTATTGTTGCCGTCGTACTTGGGGAAAATATTGTCGAGGCTGATTTTCCTGTTTATATCTGTATTTTTATAGCCGTATTATTATTAGTATTTGACGGTTTGAAGCACTTTAAAAGAGAAAGAAAAGTTTGTATTTAAAATATGTTTAAAGTTGCAAAAGAACTGATGGTTGGCTTAACTCTAAAATAAGTATTTATGAATAAAGTCTTTGTTACTAGCTGTATGAAGTAGTAATTGAAGGTATTTTCTCTCGTATTGAAGCAACTGTATTTTATTAGCATATTTAATTTATACGATCTAATAATATCAATTTTTATTTGCTGGTCTTTTATTTTTAAGTAATGTGGAATGTTGATGACAGTACTATTTTATCGATGAAGTTATTTTAGGGGCGATTTTCATCTGTTCGATTTGAAACGGGTACAACTGAGCATTATCCGTTGATTAATGAAGCTCATCAGAATGATTACTATTAACTATATATTGGGAGTTATAATGCGAGAATATACACTTTGGTATGAGCAATTGGGGATGGGGGATGTTGATCGTGTTGGAGGAAAGAATGCATCACTTGGGGAAATGATTTCTAACCTCTCAAATTTAGGAGTACAAGTACCTGGTGGGTTTGCAACGACTTCATATGCTTTTAATGAGTTTCTAGAACAAAGTGGTCTAAATGATAAAATTTATAAGTTATTAGACAGCCTAGATATTGACGATTTAAATGCACTTTCGGAATGTGGAGCATGTATACGTCAATGGATAATCGATACTCCATTTTTACCCAACATGCAGCAAGCAATTGAAGATGCATATAGTCAACTTTCAGCAGGGTTTGGCGATGATGTATCGTTCGCTGTTCGTTCCTCTGCAACTGCTGAAGATATGCCTGACGCTTCTTTTGCAGGCCAGCAAGAAACATTTTTAAATGTGAGAGGGATGGATCCAGTATTTATCGCTATTAAACATGTTTTTGCTTCTCTTTTTAATGACCGTGCTATTTCCTACCGTGTTCATCAAGGTTATGACCATCGTGGTGTTGCGCTTTCTGCTGGTATACAGCGCATGGTCCGTAGTGACATTGCTTCTTCTGGGGTTATGTTTTCAATAGATACCGAATCAGGCTTTGAAGATGTAGTGTTTATTACATCAAGTTATGGCCTAGGTGAGATGGTAGTTCAAGGGAGTGTTAATCCGGATGAATTCTATGTCCATAAACCAACCTTGCTCAAGGGGAAACCATCAGTTATTCGTCGTAATATTGGTAGTAAAGCCATTAAAATGATTTATACCGATAGTACAGACCATGGGCAACAAGTTGAAGTTGTTGATATAGAAGCGAGTCAGTCAAGACAATTCTCAATAACGGATACTGAAGTACAAGAGCTTGCTAAACAAGCAATTATCATTGAAAAGCACTATCAATGCCCAATGGATATTGAATGGGCGAAAGATGGCTTGGATGGCAAGCTGTATATCGTTCAAGCAAGACCTGAAACAGTCAAAAGCCGTGAATCAGGCAATGTAATGGAGCAATATCAATTACAAGCTAAAACTAAGATTGTATGCGAAGGGCGATCAATAGGACAGAAAATAGGCAGCGGTACGGCGAAAGTTTTGTATTCATTGGATGAAATGGATAAGATAAAGCCGGGTGATGTATTGGTTACTGACATGACAGATCCAGACTGGGAGCCCATCATGAAACGCGCATCAGCTATTGTTACAAATAGAGGTGGGCGAACATGCCATGCTGCGATCATTGCTCGAGAAATGGGGATCCCTGCGGTTGTAGGTTGTGGTAATGCAACGACAAAAATTGCGCCTGGTGATGAAGTCACTGTGTCATGCGCAGAAGGTAATACAGGGTTCATTTATGAAGGGAAACTTGATTTTGAAGTAACAAAATCAAGTGTTGATGCAATGCCTGAACTTCCTTTAAAGATAATGATGAACGTTGGTAACCCAGATAGAGCTTTTTCTTTTGCCCGTTTACCTCATTCTGGTGTTGGCTTAGCCCGCCTTGAATTTATCATCAACAAAATGATTGGAATTCATCCGAAAGCACTGCTCAATTTTGAACAACAATCAACCGATTTGAAAAATGAAATAACAGAAATAATTGCTGGTTATGATAGCCCAGTCGAATTCTATATTTCCAAGCTAACTGAAGGTATTTCCAGTATTGCTGCATCATTTTCTCCAGAAAAAGTGATCATTCGTATGTCGGACTTTAAGTCTAATGAGTATGCTAATCTTATCGGCGGAGACGTATTTGAACCGGAAGAAGAAAATCCTATGATAGGTTATCGAGGTGCGGCTCGTTATATATCAAAAGATTTTAGACCTTGTTTTGAGCTTGAATGTGAGGCTATTAAACGGGTTCGTAATGAGATGGGACTAACTAATGTTGAAATAATGATTCCATTTATACGTACTGTTTCAGAAGCGAAAGAAGTGACTGAAATATTAGCTGAAAATGGCTTAAAACGCAGAGAAAATGGTTTACGTGTGATTATGATGTGTGAATTACCATCGAATGCAATTTTAGCCGATCAATTTTTAGATCACTTTGATGGATTTTCAATTGGCTCTAATGATTTGACGCAATTAACTCTAGGTTTAGACAGGGACTCAGGTTTGATAGCTCATCTATTTGATGAGCGTGATCCTGCAGTATTAGCTTTGTTGTCGATGGCTATTAAGGCCTGTAAAGCGCGCGGTAAATATGTTGGTATTTGTGGGCAAGGGCCTTCTGACCATACTGACTTTGCAGCTTGGTTAGTAGAGCAAGGTATTGACAGCATCTCTTTAAACCCAGATACGGTTTTACCTACATGGTTATATTTAGCCTCTTAGCATGAAGTTAGGTATTTTAACGTAATATACGATTCAGATTTAAATCATACATTCCAATAGAAGCTCCTTGCTTTTAAGTGAGGTATTAGCAGGGCACATGCTCCATGCGCTAATACCTTACTATTTCCTTACTGTATATTCATTCAAATTGACCATACTTTATTCACCTTCAAGATCCAATATTAGTTTTATTAGACAAGGCTTATTATTACAAGTTTATTTTTTGTAAGAGGTTGATGGTAAATCGATGAAAATATAATATCGAATATTCACCAGTATCCATTTTTTAAATCATCTGTTAACATTTATTCATTTAAATATATAGATTCAATTTAATTACATTAAATATCATCGGTAGGCATCAACACACATTTACTTCATATTTCACCTGATAATACCAAGGCATACCCATTATGCTTGTTCCGCTTAAGTTTGAACTCAGTGAAATAAAACAGCGTAGTAGCAGTCGTTCCTATCAACTAGGGAGAACATTGTATGTTTCTGGTAATGTCAGCCGTTTATCAGTGACTGAAAATAGTGCGACTGCCATTGTCTCCGGAAGTGACGACTATCATACCACTCTACAAAAAAGACGATTCAATCCACGGTGAAACACTACAGGTTAGATGTACATGCCCTGCTAGTGCATACCAAGATATTTGTAAACATGCAGTTGCTGTTGTTTTGTCGGTTGATAATACCCCCAGAGAAAGAGCGCGCATACGAAGAGGTTAAGCAAAGCCCGTTTATGAACTCACTGATATTTTAATGACTTATATTGATGACTCAAGCAATGAACTAGATAAGTGGCAATTAATTATGCGTAGTGAAGAAAATAATGTAACAACGGGCGAACTGAATAAATTGTTTACCAAAGCATTACCTGCAAAAGAGATGTGGGAGTGGAATAAGGTAAGTGAATATTTTCATCATGCTAATGAGATGTTTACGACTATTTTTAACTTGATTGATAAGCTAACAGTAACCGAACAATGGAAACTAACCTTGAGGGCTAACCAGCGCTTAAATAAAGTGTTAGAGCGGATTGATGACTCTGGTGGTTTTCGTTTTTATATCGAGGATGAGCTCAATCAACGCTTAGTCAGACTGTTTAATCAACTACCTTGGTCTGATCAAAAGAAAGCTCTGTGGATATTCAGCCATACTGAGGAATCTAAATATGATGTGTTCCCAAGTGTGCCTAAAGATTTCGACATAAGCCCAGAGGTTAAACAGATTTTTTTAACACAATGCCTTAATACGGCTAAACAGCAAGCACCATTGGGTGATCTTAATGACTGGGAGCATAGATGGTCGCTTCAACGATTAACCGCACCACTTATTGATGAGGCAAAGGAAACAGGCGATTGGCAATTGCAATGTCAATTTATGAAAATAACGGCGATAAGGCTCTCTGATTATTTAGCCATTGCTGATGTCTGTTTAGATAATAAAGAGGCGTCAGAGTCAGAATACTGGCTGCAGCAAGCTTATAAGACAGTGCAAACACCTTACGAAAAAGCGGAATGCCAAGCCTACGAGGTTAAGGTGCGAGTTGCTTTAGCTGAATATGAAAAAGCGTGGCAATTAGCCTGGCAGTTATTTAGCTGTCAGCCCAGTTTTATGAAGTATAAAAAGTTAGAAGAGCTACAGCAAAAAATTGGTGTGATGGACGTACAGTTTATTGCTAAAGTAGAGCAAATACTTGCTGATTTTTATGTTGAAACAGGACATGGTTTCGCAGCGAATTCTGATGCACTGCTGGATTTTTATATCGATAGAAACGAGGTAGAAAAGGGGCGGAAGTGGGCGTTAACACATCAAGCTAATACTCATAGTTTGCTGCAAATTGCCAATTTAATGATTGCGTCACATCCGCATGATTGTATTGCTCTATATAAACGTGTTGTCGGATCAATTATTGGGCAAACTAATAATTCTGCTTATCAAGAGGCTACGGATTTACTGTTAAAATTAAAGCGAATGTTAATAGCAAATAATACACAGCTGAAGATTTTTAATGAGATGGTGAAACAGGTAGCTCAAGCCTATAAACAAAAACGTAATATGCTGAAACTATTCAAAGAACATTTTTCTGATTGCTTTTAATTTTTCCTTAGGTTGCTATGCCCTTTATCATTCAAAATCTGAAAATCTGAAAATCTGAAAATCTGAAAATCTGAAAATCTGAAAATCTGAAAATCGAAAGATGAATAGTTTCTAGGTATAAAAGACTCGATTTAACGGGGTAAATCGAGCTTTAAAACAACGAGGATGTTTCTACTGCCTTTTGTGTTTTTGAGAGATAAATTGTTACCACATCTTACGTACTCTTTCCTTTTCCCTTTCAATATTGCGTCCTTGCAATTCACTCCATAGTTTGATGCCAGTGTATTGTTCAACTTTACTAGTTGGTACTCTGAAAGTGTCTGTTGGTTGATCTGTTGCTACGTTTGGTATTATGAACGACCACATATTTAAACTGCCTCGATTGGTTTCAACTAATACTGATTTAAAATAAGCATTGGGGATAGGAATCGATACATTATTGTCGTCATTGGTCCCGATACTTTGAACGGGTTGGTCGAAATAGAAAATGGGTCCACAAATGACATAGGTTTCAAAAATTCTTGCTTTTTCATTAAGCCTTCGCACATCTGATTCTAAGTTTTTCCAAATCCCTCTATTGAATTGTTGTGCCTGTGGAGACATATTTGATAACAGGAAAGTCTCACTGTTTTGGAGCTCATCGACCTTTTGATTCATACTTGCAACGAGATGTCCTCGGTCATAACCAGACCCTCGATAGTCAATGAGATCGGTTCGGAATAACGTTGGAATTCGAAAGTCGGGACGAAAATTATCGACACGTGCGATACTTGGGTTATTAGGGCTGATGATTTCAAGCGCCCATTTTGCTTGTCTAAAATAATATGAATATCCAATGATGTAATGTCGATTTACTAATATTTGATCTGCAGCTGGCATGCCATATCTAGATTGAGGAATAGAGTTTGGAATATTCATAATAACTTCCTTTATGTCGATCGCATCAACTCATTTAAAGCTTAAATTGGTACGCATTAGGCTGTTTTATTTAATATTATAGGGGAATGCAACATTAAAGAGTATACGTTAATATACTCGTTAAATTTCCAGTTTATGCTTTCTATCTGGTGTAAATTTTTCTTACTTCTCACTATTTAAAGGAAAAACCTTTGATTAAGTGGTTTGATTGCACAGTATTGTTGTTACGGTAACTCCCAACACTGCACAAAAAAGGCTATTAGATTATTTTAATTACTCTGAACTAAAGTTATTTAGTTTGTGGTGGGTAATCGCTGAGCATTAGGGTAATTTCTTTAACAATAAAATCATTTCGTTGCTGTGCTGACATTGTCTCAGTCAATTTATTTTGAGAAATAGACTGCCATATTATCGATTTGCTAGCAGGGTTTATAAACTCAAGTACTAGTTTGTTATAGTGGTTTTCATTGTAACTAGAGGGGGTACTCATACCAATGCCCGCTCGACCGAGGCCAATCCCAAAACCGAAAGTACCACCATTAGATTCGATCTCTGTAGTCATTTCTAGCCGATAGTTTATTTGTAAGTCAGCACTTTGTGTTTCTGTCTGGCTAAGCCCTTTTACTTTCAGTTGGACTGCGGTTTCATTTTCTATTCGTTTGCTATCAATGCTTGATACACTCTTCTCAGGTGAAGTAACAAAAGTAAATGTTTTATATTGAGAGAAGTCATGGCCTAGAGCATAGTCAGACACTGGAGTCGCCGTACAGGCAAATAGAAAGGAACATAATAAAAGTGGGGTAATAAAACGCAGCATATAAAACTCCTATTAAAAAATGTAATTAATAATAAACCATAATAGTGTTGTTAAGTGTTGTAATGCTATTAATTTGTGAAATGGATTATCAGTCTACTCAATTTCATTACCTGAGCCAATGTTGTTAATTGTAGTGAAAAATATATTTGAGACGTTTTTTGCTGATAATGTAGGTTGTAACATATCTTGGATTAAGATCATAAGGAACACCTCATTAACAACCTACTACTATAGTACTAGAGGGGTCCATGAGTGCTGCTTTGCATATGGGCAGTGTCTAATTACGGATATTTTTAATCATGGGATCGGTGTATAATTACTCCATGATATTTTTATTTTGTAGGTTTCTATCTAAATATAAGCTAATAGCGATGATGATTTTATCATCCTTTAGCCTTAATATTTTTGCAGGTGAAGTCTCTATTACTCAAAGTAATACATTAATTAACAACCAAGTGTTTGAACAAAAAGAGATAAGAGCATTAGAATATAAACAACGAGAAAAGCAACGGGTATTAGATAATTTGCAGTGGATATACTCTCTTCCAAGCGTTTGTCTTTTGTATCAAAAAAAATATTTAATTTATCGGTGTGGCAAAATACTGTTTTATAGAGGGTATGAGTTTAATGGCTTTATTAAATATAGGCTGCTAACTAAAAACGAAACCTTGAAATTAAAGCCATACTAAATCAAGATAACAATTTATGCTTAAAATTATCAGTAGAATCAGGTATTCTGCTGATAATTGAAATGACCAACCCCAATTAACTTATTTAATAACATAGTGGATATACCGATGATTGTATTAGGACACCAAAACCCAGATTGTGATAGCTTATGTAGTGCTATCGGCCTTGCAAGTTTATTTAATAAAATGGGCAAATCAGCAACCCCGGCTTTACAAGGTGAGCCCAATCCTGAAGCATTATTCTTATTACAGCAATCAGGTTTACCACAACCTGAAATACGTACTGAAGTCGCGGGCGAAGAGATCTTTATAGTTGATTATTCAGATTGGGGTCAAGGTACTGCTGATATGAAAAAAGCAACGATCTTAGGGATTGTTGATCATCATAAATTAGGTGATATCACCACATCTACACCTTTAGAGTGTTGGATTTGGCCTGTAGGTTGTAGTGCTACGATTGTTTACAATATGTATAAATTTAATAATCAAACGCCTGACGCGCCAGTAGCAAAAATGATGATGGGTGCAATCATTTCTGATACGGTAAACTTTCAAGGTCCTACTTGTACAGACATGGATATTGTTGCAGCTAAAGAACTCGCTGCAATTGCTGGTGTAGATGATATACAAGCATTTGCGGAAGCACAATTTGAAGCTAAGTCCGATATTTCAGCTGAATCTGCTGCTGATCTTATTCTTCGTGACCAAAAGGTATTTGAAATGGCCGGTGAAAAGTTAGCCATTGGTCAATTAGAGTTAACTTCATTAGAAACAGCATTTTCTAAAAAAGGTGAAATGTTGATAGAAATGGGGCAATTACAAGCAGATAAAGGTTATCATTCTACGATTGTGTTACTAACTGATATCAATAAGCTAGATACAACTGCTTTAATCATCTCTAAAGATGCAGAAAAAGTAGCAAAAGCTTTAAACAGCACAGTGGTCGATCATATGTTTGAATTACCAGGTGTTGTTAGTCGTAAAAAACAAATTATTCCTTTCTTACAAGCTGCATTTGAAGGTTAAGTATATAGCTTAAACTTTATTAAAAAGAATGCTGAAAGGCGAGTCTCATAATGAGTCTCGCCTTTTTTATTGCCAATTTTTAATTTTCTTACAATCACTTAAGTTTAATATTTGATAACATCCCTTATATTATTCCTATTTCTAATATTGAGGTTACATGCATATTCATATTCTTGGTATTTGCGGCACATTTATGGGCGGTGTTGCGATCCTTGCTAAATCCTTAGGTTATAAAGTCACTGGTTCAGATAAAAATGTTTATCCACCAATGAGCACGCAGTTAGAAGAGCAAGGGATTGAACTTATTCAAGGCTTTGACCCAAGCCAATTAGACTGTAAACCTGATCTTGTGGTGATTGGTAATGCAATGAGCCGTGGAAACCCTTGCGTAGAAGCGGTATTAGATAAACAAATACCTTATATTTCAGGCCCGCAATGGTTGTTAGAACATGTTTTGAAAGACCGTTGGGTATTAGCAGTTGCAGGCACGCATGGAAAAACATCAACCTCTAGTATGCTCGCTTGGATTTTAGAGTTTGCCAATATGCAACCGGGTTTTCTAATTGGTGGTGTGCCAGAGAATTTTGGTTTATCTGCTCGTCTAGGTGAAACACCATTTTTTGTTATTGAAGCTGATGAATATGATAGTGCATTTTTTGATAAACGTTCTAAGTTTGTGCATTACCATCCAAGAACATTAGTTTTAAATAATCTTGAATTTGACCACGCCGATATATTTGATGATTTGAATGCAATCAAAAAACAATTCCATCACCTAATGAGAACAGTGCCTAGTAGTGGGCGTGTATTTATTCCCAATAAAGATGAAGCGTTAATGTCTGTTAAACATATGGGATGTTGGAGTGAGGTAGAATATTTAGGTGAAAATTGGTCTGCGCAAAAGGTCAAAGAAGACGGTACTCAGTTTGAAGTAAACCTAAACGGAGATAAACAAGGTCAAGTGAATTGGAATTTAATGGGTGACCATAATGTTGATAACGCATTAGCTGCGATTGCTGCTGCTAGACATGTTGGCGTGACGCCTGAGATCTCTATTCAAGCATTGGCCGAATTTAAAAGTATTAAACGTCGCATGGAAATTAAAGGCAAAGTTAACAATATTACAGTATATGACGATTTCGCCCATCATCCCACCGCAGTAAAAACAACTTTAGCAGGTCTACGTGCGAAAGTGGGCAACGAAAGAATTATTGCAGTGTTAGAGCCACGTTCAAATACGATGAAATTAGGTATACATAAAGAAGCATTAGTTAACTCATTAGCTTTAGCGGATAGTGTTTATTGTTTTGAAGATAAAAGTATTCAGTGGTCTATGAAAGAGTTGTTTGCAGAACAAGGTAAAGCAGTAAATATTGAAACTGATATAGATAACTTAGTGGATCAATTAGTTAAGCACGCTAAACCTAGCGATCATATATTGATCATGAGTAATGGTGGATTTGCGAATATTCACCAAAAATTATTAGACAAATTATAGGATGAACATATAGATGACTATGCAATATAACGATACCGTTACTTTAGGTGTAACGGGGGCTTCTGGCAGTGGTTATTTTTTACGTTTATTACAGTCAATGGTAAATGCAAACGTGAAAGTATATTTAATTTTATCTGAAGCGGCACAAATAGTATTAAAAACCGAAGTCGATGAAGACTGGCCGGTCGATATTGTAGCGTTGAATGAATTTTTGATCACTCGCTTTAATAGTAAACAAGGACAAATTACGGCATTAACGTCAAAAGACTGGTTTTCTCCTGTCGCATCAGGATCGTCAGCGCCTAAAAAAATGGTTGTTTGCCCTTGTAGTTGCGGAACACTTGCTTCAATTTCACAAGGTTTATCAAATAACTTAATAGAACGTGCAGCCGATGTTGTATTTAAAGAGAGAGGGCAGTTAATTGTAATGCCAAGAGAAACGCCTTTTTCCACCTTACATTTGAAAAATATGCTCACTCTTTCTGAACTAGGAGCCACTGTTATGCCTTTAGCTCCTGGTTTTTATCATCAACCAACAACTATTGAAGAGTTACAAGATTTCATGGTGGCGAGAGTAATGGACCATTTAAAAATTGATCACCAAGCAAGTAAGCGCTGGTGTGAGTAAATAATAAGCAAAAAGGCATGCGTTTGTTTGTTATTTAAACGAATTTTTCTAAATACTAAAAATAATGATTTATTTGCAATAAAACGCTTGCTTACCTTTTCAAGATCCCTATAATGCGCATCCACAGACACGGGACGGAACGCAAGTTACCCAGCGAGTTTGAGAATATTTTTAACGTATTAACGCTTCGTAGTTCGCTTCGAAATTAAGTTAAATTAAAACGTTGACAATGTTTGAAAGGCGCGTAATATACGCCGCCTAGCCGCAAGGCACGCTCTTTAACAATTTAATCAAACAATCTGTGTGAGCACTTGTTGTTGATGTGATTTCAAAAAAATCAAAGTCCTTTCTTGTAAAGGCAACATCAATAATAGT
Organism: Vibrio sp. 1-Bac 57; assembly: GCF_037546855.1. Taxonomy (NCBI): domain Bacteria; kingdom Pseudomonadati; phylum Pseudomonadota; class Gammaproteobacteria; order Vibrionales; family Vibrionaceae; genus Vibrio; species Vibrio sp. 1-Bac 57. The sequence continues at coordinate 88,589 of NZ_JALAAC010000019.1, forward strand.
GACACACGAAATAATTCATTTACATTGAAAGATTTATCTTTCAATGAATAACGAAGCGAATGAACTTGTTCAATCGCAGTTATTTCAGAATAGTAAATTGTTGGTTTTTTATATTTATATAAGTAATTAGCAGTAAGTTTTAGTCAGTAGTATTGAGTCGCACTTTTAATTAAG
>NZ_JALAAC010000020.1:0-78647 GCF_037546855.1 Vibrio sp. 1-Bac 57
TACCCCCGCATCCAGTAATGTAGGCACTATTTGAGAAGGGGGTAAACTGGCGTATTCTTTGCTGTTACAGATCGCTAAAACTGATGCCCGTTCAGCATCAGTTAACTTATTTTTCGGCTCAGGTCTATCAGCATCAACGCGCCTATCTCCAACCGTCAAAGCATCTTCTTTTATCCAGCGACGATAGGTTCTCAGGCTTATTCCTACTTCAGAACAAGCAATTTTTTTTCTAGCACCTGCTGTAAAAGCGTTATTGATCAGAATAATTAACTTTTGTCGCTCAAGCAGTGGCGTTAGCTCTCCTCGTCCTCCTGGTCGTAGAGAGCGCTCAACTTTTTTCTGAGCACCAATATGGCAGCAGTTTCAGCAAGTGCCTTATCCTTGCGTCTCAACTCTTTTTTTAATGCCTTGATCTCGGCTTTATCATCTTTAGCCTCTTTAATACTGGCTTTGCTGCTTACTTTTTTTGTTTGCATGCCTTGCACAAACTCACTTTTCCAAGCTTTTATTTTCTCTGGATAAAAGCCATTCTCACGACAATACTTTGCCAATTCAGATTCAGTTAATGGGCTCGTTTCAATAATAATTGCAAGTTTCTTTTCCGCCGTTAAAGACGTTGAATTAGACATAGTTACACCGTTGCTTTGAGCTGTTTTTAGCCAAGTATATAAAGTGCTACAGTGTATGCCTTCTTCATCAGCAACTTCAACTACTGACCTTGATTGCGGTGGTAATACTTTACTTAAGACTGCTTCTTTTCTTTCTGGTGAATATCGATTCATTCAAATCTAAATTACCGCTCCCTGTCTTTATTATTAAGTGAAAACTAAGGGGTGACAACTAGTCTGACACAGGGGGAAGCGCAGCGCTTCGTGGTTGCTTTATGCTTTTAAACACAAAACCATTAACCACAAACTTAATGAGTTAAAAAAGATTAGGTCAAAAGTAATTAACCACGAAGGCCCGAAGTTAAAAGAAGGTTAAGTCAAAAGATAAATTGCTATAAGTATCTTAACTTTTTAATTTTGTCTTCGTGTCCTTCGTGAAGCGCAGCGCTTCGTGGTTGCTTTAATCTTTTAAAAGCAAAAACCATTAACCACAAAGTTACTGAGTTGAAAAAGATTAGGTCAAAAGCAATTAACCACGAAGGCACGAAGTTAAGAGAAGGTAAGATAAAAAGATAAAATCTTATAAATTTTTTAATTATTTCTTCGTGTCCTTCGTGAAGCGCAGCGCTTCGTGGTTGCTTTAATTTTTTAAAAGCAAAAAGCTTAAAATATGGCATTATATGACACTGCTTGTTTTCATTACAAACGAGCAAGTTTAGATTAATCATCAATATTTTTTCGAGTTGTTTACCTTAACCACCTCGTTGAACCCAATTAGAGATAACCCATGGCAAAGCGTAAATCGAGTTTTTTGAGAAAAATATGGTTCGTCCTGTGGCGCTTATTATTGGTTATAACTTTAATCTTATTAGCATTCCGCTTTGTGCCTTTGCCAACAACGGCGTTTATGATGCAAAGCCCTTATCCTGTGACACAAAAATGGATCAGTATTGATAAACTGCCATCCTCGATCTCTTTGGCCGTGGTCGCGTCTGAAGACCAACGTTTTCCTCTGCATTATGGTGTTGATTTTAGTGCGATCATTAAGGCCGTTGAACAATACGGTGATGGTGATGGGCTTCGTGGTGCAAGTACTATCACCCAACAAACTGCAAAGAATATTTTCCTATGGTCGGGTCGAAGCTTTATACGTAAAGGTCTAGAGGCTGGTTTAGCGATTAGCCTCGAGGCAGTTTGGGGTAAAAAGCGTATTTTAGAGGTGTATTTGAACATCGCTGAATTTGGTAAAGGGATTTATGGTGTTGAGGCTGCCAGCCAACTTTATTTTAAAAAATCAGCACGTTATCTCACCAATAATCAAGCAGCACAGTTAGCAGTATTGCTACCCAGTCCGCAAACACGAGATCCTCGAGATTTAAGTGTTGAACTTAACCAAAGAGTGATTTGGGTTGAGCGACAAATGCGTCAGCTTGGGTCAAACTATCTAACGTCGATGATTAAAGACTAAAGCGGATATTAAAGGCTAAAACAGATAAAGCACATCAAGACTAAGTTTATCTTTAAAAACACTGCCCTTTCGAACGAAAAAATGGGCATGCTCAATCACTCGCAATAAAGTTTGCTACAGCACCACTTATTGCATTGAAAACACAAGAATCTATTGAACCTCAACTCAATGTAATTTATTGTATTTTTATTGTAATAAGCAGGGTGAAATTTAGAAATATAACAACCTGGGTATACATTACAATCATCACATCAATTATTGAGGAGATAAAAATGTCAAATGAAGGCTATCACGAACCAATAGATGAACTGTCAAATGAAACCAGAGATATGCATCGAGCTATTACTTCTCTGATGGAAGAACTTGAAGCTGTGGATTGGTATAACCAGCGAGTCGATGCCTGTAAGAATGAAGAATTAAAAGCAATACTTGCACATAATAGAGATGAAGAAAAAGAGCACGCCGCAATGGTGCTTGAATGGATCAGACGACAGGATCCGACCTTTGACAAAGAATTAAAGGACTACCTTTTCACTGATAAGCCTATTGCTCACAAATAAAATGGGCAACGCACAAATACAAGGCGATTTTTCTACCTAACACGCCTTACTATAACCGTTATCATTCAAAGTTGATTGGTAACGGATATAACTACCTTCCCTAGCAGACTTATAACCTTTATTAAGTTAGTTCTCTGTCCTGTAAACGATTTTATAAGTTATTTTTGGAGAATATGTTGAGTAATGAATGGGACCAATATGCCGATAGTTGGGACAGTGCTCCTAGTGTTAAAGAATATGCAAAAAACGCATTTTCAGCGCTTGTTGCAACCATAAATATTGATGGTTTGAGGGTGCTTGATTTCGGTTGTGGTACAGGGGCATTAACTGAACTGATTAGTCCAAGCGTAAGAAAAATAGTAGCGATTGACCCATCTTCAGAAATGATAAAGCATTTAAATAACAAGGCATTAAATAACGTGGTCTCTGTTGCTGATTATTTGTCTGAAGATCTCATTAGCCACCAGCCAGAGTTAATCGAGCAATTTGATCTGATTGTCGCCTCCTCCGTTTGTAGCTTCTTACCTGATTATGAAACGACATTAAGTTTATTAGCATCATTATTAAAAGAGCAAGGCAGCTTCGTACAATGGGATTGGCTATCAGGTAATGATTCGGATGAAATGGGGTTATCAGTAAAAAGAGTTAAACAAGCCTTTGCGACGAATAACTTAGTGAATACGACTATAACAACGCCTTTTAGTATGAACAGTTCAAAGGGCCAGATGCCTGTTTTAATGGCGATAGGTAAAAATAGCGCCAATATTAGTCAAGCTAATAGATAACCGGATTTGATCCGTTAGCACAGCAGAAAATTACCTTAAACAGGTTTGCACTCTATAAGAGGAATAAATAATATGAAAATTAATGAAACCGGTTTTAACCCTGATTACGAAGAAGAAACGCTTACATTTGAACAAATTAGCGAGTTAACGGGCGATGCTATTATAGAGTTTGGTGCACCTTGGTGTGCTCACTGTCAGGCAGCAACAGGCGCAATAAAAGAAGTATTAACTGAGCACTCCTTAACTACACAGTCAAAGCTGCCTCATATCAAAATATATGACGGTAAAGGCAAAGTTTTAGGTCGCGCATTTAAGGTAAAACTTTGGCCAACGTTAATATTACTTCGCGATGGTAAAGAAGTTGACCGTCTAGTAAGGCCATTAAGCGCAGACCAAGTTCGTCAATTAATATTAAAATAATGAATATCTACAGTTAACCTTAGATCCAAGCTTCAATAATTCGCCTTGAACTACGCAAAAGTAACGGCACTGTATAACTAAAAAATATAATCTTATGATTTTATGATTTTAACTATCCTCAATTCCGCTTTCATTAACCAGAATTGAGGTTTTCAATGAAAATTAACTCATCACGCTCGCTATTAATAACCTTTAGTACGGTCAATTGCGTTGGGGATCTCACCGGTATCAAAATAGTTCAATAAATTCTTAGCAACTAACTTTGATGCAGTTCTGGTATTAGTCGGTGCTGATATGTGAGGCAAAATAGTTACCTTTGGCGACTCCCACAGTGCATTATCAACCGGTAAAGGTTCTATTTTAAAAACATCTAACACAGCATGATTTAAGTGACCGCTTTCTAGGTGAGATAATAATGCTTTTTCATCTATTACCTTTCCACGTGAAAAGTTAATAATCGATGCACCTTGAGGTAATAGACTTAGGTTGTGGTCGTTTAATAAGTGTTGCGTTTCATGTGTTAATGGCAATAAGCTCACTAAAATATCTGACTGTGTTAATACTTTCTGTAGCCCATCTATACCATTAAAGCATTGTACGCCTTCTATACTCGCCAGTTTACGGCTCCATCCAGAAACATTAAAACCATTAAGTCGTAGTTTCTTTGCAGATGTACTACCCAGTATCCCTAACCCTAATATTCCGATTCTTCTCTCTTTTAGTTCTACTAAATCAAGTTCACGCCAGATTTTTTGTCTTTGTTGTTGAAGGTATTTGGGCATATCGCGATGTAAATAAAAAGTCCATGCGACGACTGCCTCTGCCATTGTTTCAGCTAAGTTTGGGTCTTCCATACGCACAATATCAAATTTTGTATTAGGTAGTTCTGACACTAACCTTTCTACGCCTGCCCATAAGCTTTGTATCCAGACTAATTTAGGTAATTCTGTGAGTTGTTTAGGATCAGGGTTCGCCACGATCGCGACCTCAATATTGAGTTTTTGCTCTGGGGATAGCGCCTCATAAGCGATAATGCTCACGCCTGTTAATTGCGCTTGAATACACGTTATCCAAGCTGTTTTTTCTTTATCTGAAATTTGTCCAATAAATACAATTTGTTTAGTCATAAAGAAATACACCATTCAGAAGAAAATTCGAATTATCAATGCATCAATATATCAGCACATTAATAACAATCAAAATACAGATTCAGGGTAAGATCATGAGTATTCAAACAACAAACTGAAGGACTTTATTTGCATAGTAATGCAGTTTTGAAACGTTTAACTTTCAATCCTTTTCTCTCATACACCAACGTTTTTTAAGCTCTACGGTTTTGATCTCGCTCAATCAAAGCGGCATAAAACTAAACACCTGCCTCCTCCCAGACACCTCCCTGAAAAAATAATAAACACCTAAAATAGCAAGGTTTTCTCCTCCTATAACCTTAAAAACAGATATTATTTTCATAAATAAAATAAAAACCAATCTATATCAATTAACAGATCAAGTGATTATGATGTGCTCCCTCAACAATTTATATTATTAAAAATTCATTTTTTATCACTTTTAACGACTTTATGGACTTGTTATGAACAACAAAAATAACTCAGCTCAATCAGGTGGAGTATGGTCACGCCTGGAACTATGGAAAAAAATTCTGATAGGAATGCTTCTCGGTGTGATGGTTGGTACTTTGATGGGGCCTAGTGCTGAAATTCTTAAACCATTAGGTACACTTTTCATTAATGCCATTAAAATGCTGATTGTTCCGTTGGTTTTTTTCTCACTTATTGTCGGTATCACTTCAATGCAAGATACCAAAAAAATGGGACGAATTGGGCTTAAAGCAATTGTGCTTTATTTAGGAACCACGGCTTTTGCAATCACTATTGGTCTTGGGCTTGCTACTATTTTCACACCGGGCGCAGGATTGGAGATGGTTGCAGTATCATCAGATGCAGCGATACCTAATGCGCCGACTTTGGTCCAAACATTACTTAATATGATCCCTAAAAACCCAGTAGGCGCATTAGCAGCGGGTAATATTTTACAAATTATCGTGTTTGCTATTGGTTTAGGTGTTTCTTTAGCGTTGATTGGTGAAAAAGCCGATCCTGCGATCAAGCTTTTTGAAAGCCTTGCAGAAGCGATGTATAAACTAACTGAGTTAGTGATGAAACTTGCTCCTTATGGCGTATTTGGCCTAATGGCTTGGGTTTCAGGCAAGTATGGTGCAGACGTATTACTACCATTAATAAAAGTAATTGCCGTTGTGTATTTAGGGGCATTAATCCATATTGTTGTATTTTACAGTGGTGTGATTGCTATTGTGGGCCGCCTAAACCCTGTTCGTTACTTAAAAAGCTTAACAAACCCAGCTGCCGTTGCATTTACCACAGCAAGTAGTTCAGGCACTCTGCCAGCGACAATTAAAGCTTCACGTGAAGAACTAGGAGTTTCTAAAGGTATCGCAAGTTTCGTTCTACCACTTGGTACAACCATTAACATGGATGGAACGGCTTTATATCAAGGGGTTTGTGCTCTGTTTATCGCACAGGCATTTGGTGTTGACCTTGAGGCTGCTGACTACATTACGATCATACTAACGGCTACATTAGCGTCAGTAGGTACCGCAGGTGTCCCTGGTGCTGGTCTGATCATGCTTTCATTAGTATTAACAACCGTCGGCCTTCCACTGGAAGGATTAGCGATTGTTGCAGGTATCGACCGTATTCTTGATATGGCGCGTACTACTGTTAATATTTGTGGCGATATGATGGTTTCATTATTGGTTGCTAAAAATGAAGGAGAGCTTGATGAAGAGATCTTCGAAGGCAAAAAAGCATTCCAAGAAACGGTATAAAACTGACTGTTAATAAGATCAAACGCCGCTGACTAGTGGCGTTTTTTTAAACCTTATTTGCGCTGAAGTTCAAATAAAACACTTCAAAAAATCTTCGAGTAAACACCACTAATACCTAGCTCCAGCAATAACAGTCGCATTCACAGCCTATCAAACTGATATCTATTAATAAGACTCAATCTATATAAATCTATTGTTGACAATTTGCTTATAGACACAATTTGTTTTGCATCAATACCTAGGTAATTGGTTTGGTTATAGTGTGCCGAAGTTAACTCATCCACTACTGTGGATATTTGATAAAAATCGGAGCGAAGATTAAACATGAATCAATCTATACACGGTCATCAGGTTATGGAAATGATGGCAAAATCAGAACAAACTTATACTAAACAAGCGTTAAAAGCAGAAATTGCTACTAGTTTTGGTGAGAATGCACGTTTTCATACTTGCATGGGCAGCGACTTAAGCGCAGATCAATTGATTGAGTTTCTAGCATCGAAGGGAAAGTTTATAGAATCAGTAGAGGGGATTAAAATGCCAGAAGAGCACCTTTGTTAAATTTATAAACACTATTAATGGTTAAATGAATGTTGTCAGGTAAGATTTAATGTAGAGCATTGATAAAAGAGTGTATAAGCACTCCTTTATCAATAGCCACGTTTAATAATAATCTAAGGGCCTGTACTAGTATTTTGAAGTCCCTGTAAATATTTACAGCGACTTAACAATTAACCTTTTACATTCACTGCCGCATCTTTAAAAAAGGCGTGTAAAGTCAAGATCAGGTGCTTTTCTAGTATTTGAGATGTAAAGTCATTTAATGTGTTATAAGACTCAAAATCACCTCTTTCATGGTCAACTTGGTCTCTTACTTTAAAGTTTTTACTAAAAATAACTTCGCCTTTTTGCTGTAAAATATATTTCGCGTCAAAGTCTGCAATAATATCGTACTCAGAAGATGCAAAACCCAACGTTAATAAGTCTTTACCAAGGCTTTTTGCAAATTCATAATCTGCATAAGCAGGCCCGCGCTTGTTATATGCGGTCAGTTCAATTTTTAACGTTAAGTCAGGATTATCAACTAAATACTTAACCGAAATAGGTAACTGTTCAAATATAAGTTTAGGCAGCTCTTTTAAAGTTGATGCCGATGCAACAGATAACTCAGCTTCTTCTAATGGAGCTAAAGGTAATTGTTCTCCTCCAGTGAAGATACCAGGCTTAGGTTGGCTATATAATATTTCATAATTTAGCGACTTATTTTCATAGGCCGTATCATGTATTTTTACGACGACTGGCATTTTAATTTCTGCATGAGTTGCACATCCGGCTAACACTGACACCATTAATAATAATATTACTTTTTTCATTTTAATATCTCACGTCCTATCAATATTTGAATAGTAGGCTAGGACGAATAGAAGCCTAATAAACACATCAACAATCATCGCCGATAAAATAACACTTAGTGATTATATAAATGACTAATTTATGACAATAAATTTTCACCGGAGTCTACTACACTCTTAACAAAGATCAACAACTTAAAAGCAAAAAATTAAATTATGGGATCAACGAAAGTTAATGATAACTGAGGATGAAGAGTCGACGAACAAGGAGAGTTAATATAGAAGGTATCGTTATTATATTATTTAAAAACTAAGTTGATAGGTTTTATCAATAATCTATCAACATAAAGAATTGTAAAATTGAGATATCAAAAAATAAATTTTTAAAAATTATTGCTGCTATAAAACGCAATTTTTACATTTAAAAAAAACCAAAATAGTTATTGCAATTTGTATAAAACAGACCTCACTTACAGCATTTTGTTAGTAAGTACTAACAGATATAAACCATGCCAATTTGTCCACAATTTTATCCACTAATTTAATAATAGTTATCCCTTGAAAAATTTTCAAAAAGCTTTATCTTGTGCCTCTTCCTTAAAACCAACACTACATCTTGTGTTTTAAATGAACAATCAACACTATAAGAAATAACTGCTTGTAATCGCTAAAGTAATTATTTTGTTCTTCGAAAAAGGTAAAAAAATGAATAAAAACCTATCTGTGACCAAACGAAACGGAAAGAGAGAAAGCATTGATCTTGAGAAAATTCACCGCGTGATCACATGGGCGGCTGAAGGGCTAAGTAATGTTTCTGTTTCACAGGTAGAGTTAAATTCACATATCCAGTTTTACGATGGCATTCGTACCGACGATATTCATGAAACTATTATCAAAGCCGCTGCGGACTTAATCTCTGAAGAGTCACCAGATTACCAATACTTAGCAGCTCATTTAGCGGTATTCCATTTACGTAAACGTGCTTACCGTCGTTTCACGCCACCAAGTGTGTTTGAACATGTCAGTAAAATGGTGTCAAAAGGCAAATACGATGAGCATCTATTAGCCGATTACACCAAACAAGAATTTGAAGAAATGGACAAGTTTATCGACCATGATCGTGACTTGAACTTCTCTTATGCGGCAGTAAAGCAGCTAGAAGGTAAATACCTGATTCAAAACCGTGTTACCGGCGAGATTTATGAGAGTGCACAGTTTTTATACCTGATGGTGTCTGCTTGTTTATTTGCTGATTACGATAAAGATGTGCGTTTAGATTATGTAAAACGTTTTTACGATGCAACGTCTCAATTTAAAATATCATTACCGACGCCTATTATGTCTGGCGTACGTACACCGACACGTCAATTTAGTTCATGTGTACTTATTGAAGCAGATGATAGCTTAGACTCTATCAACGCAACCTCAAGCGCCATTGTGAAATATGTATCGCAACGTGCAGGTATTGGTATCAATGCAGGTCGTATTCGCGCAATGGGTAGTACTATCCGTGGTGGCGAAGCCTTCCACACAGGTTGTATTCCATTTTACAAACACTTCCAAACGGCGGTTAAATCTTGTTCTCAAGGTGGCGTTCGTGGTGGTGCAGCAACGGTCTTCTACCCTATTTGGCATTTAGAAGTTGAATCATTATTAGTACTTAAAAATAACCGTGGTATCGACTCAAACCGTGTTCGTCATCTTGATTATGGTGTACAACTGGGCCGTTTATTCTACCAACGTTTAATCGACAAAAAAGACATCACTTTATTTAGCCCATCTGATACACCGGGACTATACGATGCTTTCTTTGAAGACCAAGATGAATTTGAGCGTTTATACCATCTATATGAAAGTGATGAGTCTATTCGTCAAACTTCGATTCCATCAGTACAATTATTCTCACTACTGATGCAGGAACGTGCAAGTACAGGTCGTATTTACATTCAAAATGTCGACCATTGTAATACGCATAGCCCATTTGATAGTAAAGTTGCACCGGTTCGTCAGAGTAACCTATGTTTAGAAATTGCATTGCCGACTAAGCCGTTAAGTCATATTAAAGATGAAGAAGGCGAAATTGCGTTATGTACGTTGTCAGCCATCAACTTAGGTGCGATTAAGTCATTAGATGAAATCGAAGAACTGTCTGAACTAGCGGTACGCGCTTTAGATAACTTATTAGATTATCAAGATTACCCAATTCTAGCAGCAGAAAAAAGCAGCATGAATCGCCGTACGTTAGGTATAGGCGTAATTAACTATGCTTACTACCTAGCAAAAAATGGCGTGAAGTACTCAGATGGCAGTGCAAACAACCTGACACATAAAACCTTTGAAGCGATTCAATTCTACCTATTGAAAGCATCAAACAAATTAGCCAAAGAACGTGGTGCTTGCCCACTATTTAATGAAACTAATTACGCAAAAGGTATTCTTCCATTAGATACCTATAAAAAATCGCTAGATGCGATTTGTGATGAAGCCTATCACCTAGATTGGGAAACATTACGTGCAGATATCGTTAAAGATGGTTTACGTAACTCAACATTATCAGCATTGATGCCTTCTGAAACATCAAGCCAGATATCTAATGCAACCAATGGTATTGAACCACCACGTGGTTTCATCAGTATCAAAGCGAGTAAAGATGGGATTTTAAAACAGGTTGTTCCTGAGTTTGATAAATACAAAGCAAACTACGAATTGTTATGGACCATCCCTAATAACCAAGGTTATTTAGAGTTAGTAGGTATCATGCAAAAGTTTGTTGACCAAGCTATTTCAGCAAACACTAACTATGACCCTAAACGTTTTGATGATGGCAAAGTGCCGATGACTACGTTACTTAAAGATCTGTTAATGGCTTACAAAATGGGTCTTAAAACACTTTATTACCATAACACCCGTGATGGTGCTGATGATGAAAAAGTAATTGAAGACGATGGCTGTGCCGGTGGCGCTTGTAAGATATAACCGTTGTGTTTAATTAAATGTGTCATTATTGTGGATAAGTTACAATTAATTGTTATAAAAAGAATGTACTGAGTACATTCTTTTTTTTTGCTTATAATTTATGTTTCGTGCGTTTGTAGACAAAACTAACATTTTGCTTTTAAACAATAAAATAACCAGATCATTTCTACTATCTCTCCTATACTTTTTATTCAAAAAAATATCTCAATTAACTTTTTCACTTTTTTTAGATTAATAAGCAATTAAAAACAGCTTACTAAGGTCTTTATGTTTGAGTTATCCATTGCACGATGAAAAGCTGTTCGATAATAAGGCAGCGATTTTAAAATAATAAAGTCATGGGTATGAAAATTCGACGTTGGTGCTTAAGAAGTTGTTACTCAATTGAAGACCACCACATCGCATCCATATAAAGGTTATAAACTATGTTAAAGAAGATCGTACTACTGTTATTGGCAATCGTATTAATAGGATTGTTTTTTCATTTCAACTTACACCAACTCTTAACCTTAGATGGATTGAAAGGATCAATGGATCAATTCAGTGAGTTGAGAGAGCAATCCCCGCTTTTAGTTATTGGTGGTTTCTTTGTTCTGTATGTTTTAGTTACCGCTTTAGCACTACCCGGAGCGGCTATTTTAACACTAGCTGCCGGCGCTTTATTTGGATTGTTTGAAGGCTTTGTGATTGCTTCATTTGCTTCGAGTTTAGGTGCTTTAGCATCATTCTTAGTATCGCGTTACTTATTACGCGACTCACTCAAGAAACGTTTCCCAGAGCGTTTAGCTGCCATTGATGCAGGGATCAAAAAAGAAGGTGCTTTTTACTTATTTACGTTGCGTTTGGTACCGATATTTCCATTTTTCTTAATCAACCTATTAATGGGTGTTACTGCACTTAAAGCTTGGACATTCTACTGGGTTAGCCAATTAGGTATGCTAGCAGGTACGTTTATCTTCGTAAACGCAGGTACACAGTTAGCGCAAATAGAGAGTCTGTCAGGTATTTTATCTTTCGGTTTAATTATCTCATTCGTTTTATTGGGTGTATTCCCGCTCATTGCAAAAGGTATTGTTAATATGATTAAAAAACGTCAAGTCTACAAGAAATGGACTAAACCAGCTAAATTCGACCGTAATATGGTTGTTATTGGTGCTGGCGCAGGTGGCCTTGTTACTAGTTATATTGCAGCCGCAGTAAAAGCGAAGGTAACTTTAATTGAAGCCGGAGAGATGGGCGGTGACTGTCTTAACTATGGTTGTGTTCCGAGTAAAGCTATTATTAAAAGTGCAAAAATTGCTGAACAAATTCGTAATGCGCACCACTACGGTTTAGAAGATACAACACCACAATTTTCATTCAAAAAAGTAATGGAACGTGTTCATCAAGTTGTTGCCGATGTAGCACCTCACGATAGTGTTGAACGTTATACTAACTTAGGTGTTGAAGTAGAGAAAGGTTATGCAAAAATCCTTGACCCTTGGACTGTACAAATTAGCTATGAAGATGGAACAACCAAGAAACTAACAACACGCAGTATTGTTATTGCAACCGGTGCACGTCCATTTGTACCACCACTACCAGGTATTGAAGAAACAGGTTATGTGACCAGTGATACATTATGGAATGAGTTCGCTAAGCTTGAACAAGCTCCGAAAAAGTTAGTGGTATTAGGTGGCGGTCCAATCGGTTCAGAATTAGCACAAAGTTTTGCACGCTTAGGTTCTAACGTGACGCAAATTGAAATGGCTGAACGCATCATGATCAAAGAAGATCTTGAAGTGTCTGAATTTGCAACTGAATCGCTAAAAGAAAGTGGCGTTAATATCCTGACTTCACATCAAGCATTACGTTGTGAAATGAAAGACGGTAAGAAGTTCATCATCGTTAAACATAACGAACAAGAGATTGAAATTGAGTATGACCAATTATTATGTGCGGTAGGTCGAAGTGCACGTTTAACGGGTTATGGTTTAGAAGAGTTAGGTATTGAAACAAACCGTACTATTTTAACTAACGAGTATTTAGAAACTCTTTACCCGAACATCTTTGCTGCTGGTGACATTGTTGGTCCTTATCAATTTACACATGTTGCTGCGCATCAAGGTTGGTACGCTGCAGTCAATGGTTTATTCGGTAACTTGAAGAAATTTAAAGTGGATTACCGCGTGATCCCATGGACAACCTTTATTGACCCTGAAGTTGCTCGTGTTGGTATTAATGAAGCAGAAGCTAAAGAACGTGGTATTGATTATGAAATTACTCGCTTTGATTTTGAAGAGCTGGATCGCGCAATCACAGATAGTGCGACTAAAGGTTTTATCAAGGTCATCACGCCTAAAGGTAAAGATAAGATTTTAGGGGTAACCATTGTTTCAGAACACGCTGGTGATTTAATCGCAGAGTTTGTTTTAGCCATGAAACACGGCCTAGGACTGAATAAGATTCTAGGTACGATCCACAGTTACCCAACATGGGCTGAAGGTAATAAGTACGCAGCCGGTGAATGGAAGCGTAATCATGCACCACAAACAGTATTAAACTGGTTAGAGAAATACCATACATGGAGACGTGGTTAATGGCATCTGTCATAGCAAATACAACCAATAAGGTAAGCGCCCTAGTGCGCTTCACCTTAGGGGCTGCACTATTGAGCAGTTCAATGCTAAGTAATGTTTATGCTGATACAAGCACTAATTTACATGCTAGTTGGACTGAATTACTTGAGCAAAATATCTCCCCAATTAATAAAGGACACAGCACAGCAGTTGACTACGCTGCCTTTAAGAGTCAAGAAAGCGAACTACAAGTTTACCTTGATAAATTAAGTGAAGTCTCTCGTGCAGATTTTGATGCTTGGTCGAAAGAGAAGCAATTAGCATTTTTAATCAATGCTTATAATGCATGGACTGTTGAGTTTATTTTAACTGAATACCCTGACCTAGAATCGATTAAAGATTTAGGAAGTTTATTTAGTTCTCCGTGGGATAAAAAATTTATTCCGCTGTTAGGTAAAAAAATAAGTTTAAACAATATCGAGCATGATCTTATTCGCGGTAGTGACCGCTATAACGATCCACGTATTCATTTTGCCGTAAACTGTGCCAGTATTGGCTGCCCTGCACTTCGAGAAGAAGCTTACACAGCCGATAACCTTGAGCAGCAATTAACGCAACAAACTGAGCGTTTCTTAACAGATACAAGTCGTAACTACATCAAGGGTGATAGTTTTTATCTGTCGTCAATCTTTAAATGGTATGGTGATGACTTTGAAGTTGGGTTTCGTGGTACTAAGTCAATACAAAGCTTTATAGGGCTTTATGCAGAGGCTTTGACATTGAATACGCAGCAAGCATTAACATTAAAAAACCAAGATTTTAATGTTAAATTTTTAGATTACAATTGGAAACTTAATGCGACTAAGTAAATGTTTAAATAACTATTACCGTCAATTGATCATTAGTCTTTGTCTGCTAAGCGTTATTTCGCTTAGCTGCAATGTATTTGCAAATGAAGTAAATATTGAAGCTAAATCGACTTCCCGTGCTTGGCACAATGTTGAAAAACGTGGCACAAAGCAAGACGTATACTTTCATGCGTGGGGAGGCGATCAACAAATTAATAATTATATTCAATGGGTTGCTGATCAAGTTAAGCAAAAATATCAGATAAATTTACACCATGTAAAACTCACAGATACCAGTGAAGCAGTCAGTCGTGTTTTAGCAGAAAAAGCAGCAGACAATCATCGTAATGGCCAAGTTGATTTAGTTTGGATCAACGGGGCTAACTTTGCATCGATGGCCAAATATGAATTACTCGCAGCAGATTGGGCGGGAGAGTTGCCTAATTTTGAATTAACCAATCCCACTAATAACCCTGCGATGACACGCGATTTTGGTGTCCCAACACAGGGAATGGAAGCACCATGGGGACAAGCCGCCCTGACTTTTTACTTTGATAGTTTAAAAGTAAATGATGTGCCACAAACATTACCCGAACTATTAACTTGGAGTGAAAATCACCCAGGTCATTTCACTTACCCTAAACCACCCGACTTTTTAGGTATGAGCTTTCTCAAATACGCGTTGATCATTTTAAATGAACAACAGCCGGCGAATATTAAAGAAAAACTCTACCAAGAAGCGACAGTAGAAAGCCAAGTGCAATTATTACCGCAGTTATGGCAGTTTTTAGATCAATTGCACCCAACTTTATGGCGTCAAGGTAAACACTTTGTATCCAATGGGTTAGCATTGCGCCGTCTAATGGGCGATACAGAGCTACAAGTCTCATTTACCTTTTCAGCCGCTGAAATCCCTTCTGCTATTTCTCGCTATGACTTACCAGATAGTACGCGCAGCTATAGAATGAAAGATGGTAGTTTAAGCAATATCCACTTTGTAGCAATTCCTTATAACTCACCTCATATTGAGGGCGCTAAATTAGTAGCTAACTTTTTATTAAGCCCAGAAGCACAATCTAGAAAACAAAAGACAGCTGTCTGGGGCGATAGTAGTGTACTCGATTTATCACAATTAACTGCAGCACAAAAAATGCTCTTTGATGCTCCTGAAAAACAACATGCAAGCGCGAATATCATCAATATAGATAACACCCGTTTGTTAGGCGAGTTACACCCTAGCTGGGTTAAAGTCATCACAGAACAGTGGCTTACCCGCTATGGAGTACAATGATGATAGTTGCTAATACCCTGTTTACGCGTGTAGTGCGTAATAGTCCATACCTGTTAATTGCATTATTAGTAGTGCCTGTATTAGGTGGTCTATTAGGTGTGTTGTTACCTGCTTTTGGTTGGTTTCCCGCACTTGGTGCGCATGAATTTGGTTTGTTTGGGTTTGTTCAACTTTTTCAAACTCCAGGCATTGAGCGTATGGTATTGCTCAGCTTTGGTACAAGCTTAGTCAGTACATTATTAGCTTTTATAATCACTATTTTAATACTCGCGAGTTATTTCAATAGCCCATGGTTAAAACGGATCCAGCGTTTATTAGGCCCGATATTAGTTATTCCTCATGCAGCAGCCGCGATAGCAATTGGTTTTTTAATCACCCCTTCTGGTTTTTTATCTCGACTTGTTTCACCTTGGTTAACAGGTTGGGACACTCCACCAGATTGGCTTCTGCCACATGATCCCTATGGCTTAAGTATCATCTTCGGACTGACCCTTAAAGAACTCCCCTTTTTACTGTTAATCGCCCTAGGGGTATTAGCACAACCTGAAATTGGTAAAACCCTTCGTGCACAACATAAAGTGGCATCGAGTTTAGGCTATTGTCCAATGACTGGCTTTTTTAAAGTCATTTTACCAAGCCTTTACGGTTATATGCGTTTACCGCTTCTTGCAGTATTAGCTTATTCAAGCGCGAGTGTAGAAATTCCCTTAATTTTAGGACCAAACACTCCTCCAACCTTAGCCGTTGCAATCATGCAGTGGTTTAGCGATGTTGATTTAAGCTTACGTATTAAAGCGTCATCGGGGGCAATTTTACAAATTGTAATTACTCTCTCGTTATTAGGTAGTTGGTGGTTATTAGAATTATTGGTTAAAAAGTGCAGCGCGGCATTTTTAATTAATGGCGAACGAGAATATGGCGGCATGTTCATCAAGCGATTAACAGATATGATCACAATCGCGATGCTCTCCATTATTGGCTTAGCCTTAGTTGCAATGGTGTTATGGTCTTTTGCAGGTTTTTGG
Organism: Vibrio sp. 1-Bac 57; assembly: GCF_037546855.1. Taxonomy (NCBI): domain Bacteria; kingdom Pseudomonadati; phylum Pseudomonadota; class Gammaproteobacteria; order Vibrionales; family Vibrionaceae; genus Vibrio; species Vibrio sp. 1-Bac 57. The sequence goes on from NZ_JALAAC010000020.1 coordinate 16,758, forward strand.
TCTTACCCTGATATTCTGCCGCAACAACTGGTTAGCTTGCATTGGACATCGGCCTTATTACAGATGCAAACGCCCTTATTTAACACATTGGTAATAGCCATCAGCACTACTTTAATTGCTATTGCGTTAACATTGCTGGTACTTGAAGCTGAACAACAAAATACTAAAACCATCTCTGCGATCAGTGGTTTTATTATTTATCTACCGTTGCTTATTCCAAGTATCGCTTTTCTATTTGGCATCGTTTGGTTATTTGAGCAAGTAAACAGCCAACATGCTTATGTTAATGTTGTTTTTTCGCATTTATTGTTTGTTTTGCCCTATGTGTTTTTATCTCTGGCCAACAGCTATCGTCGTTTAGATCCTCGCTTTAGCTCAGTAGCAGCAAGTCTTGGCGTGCCGCCCTCAAAAATATTTTGGCAGTTAAAATTGCCACTTTTAATCTCACCTATTTTAATTGCCAGCGCGTTAGGTTTAGCTATTAGCTTTAGCCAATATTTACCGACGCTGTTATCGGGTGCAGGTCGAATTAATACCATCACAACGGAAGCGGTTACCCTTGCTAATGGTGCAAGTAGAAGAACCAGTGCGGTTTACGCATTAATGCAGATGTTATTACCTGCACTATTTTTTATATTAGCTTGGGCTGTACCAAAATTTTTCTTTCGTAAGAGAGGTTAGGAAATCAAATGAAATCAACATTGACTCAGAAAATACCATCACTGAACATTAGTCACTTGCAATTGAAACAACAAGGAACGTCTTTATTATCTCTTAATGAAGAAGTTAAAGGCGGTGAAGTGCTAACCATTATGGGGCCTTCTGGTAGTGGTAAATCGACCTTATTAAATTGGTTAGTAGGCATGTTACCCAGCGATTTTACTGCCACTGGTGAGCTGTATTTAAATGGCCAAGATATTACGAATACCGCAAGCCACCTTCGCCATATTGGTTTGTTATATCAAGATCCTTTATTGTTTCCGCATCTAATCGTAGCAGGCAATATTGCCTTTGCGATGCCTAAGGGTGATAAACAAACGCGTCAAGATGAAATTAGCGAAGCATTAAATCAAGTAGGTCTTGCTGGCATGGAAAAACGTTGTCCACAACAATTATCGGGTGGTCAACAAGCGCGAGTAGCTTTGTTACGTGTATTATTAAGCAAACCAAAAGCAATTTTATTAGATGAACCTTTCAGTAAATTAGATAGCCAATTGCGCCAAGAAACGCGCCAATTAGTGTTTGAACAAATACAGCGTTATAGCTTACCTGCGGTGATGGTGACACATGACCAAAGTGATGCGGTTGCAGCACAGGGTAAAGTGATCACATTAGATACTGTATCTTTAAATGAAGTCGCTTCATAAAACCAAATAATAGGAAAAGAGATGCTAGATAAATTTGTCACTCCCTACATCAAACCCTTATTAATGCCCTTAGTAACGCAACTAGATAAACGTGGTGTACACGCGGATCAAATTACCGTGGTTGGTTTTGTTATTGGTTTATTAGCGGTTCCTTTATTAGCGGCACAACTTTGGACAGCAGCTTTAGTGATGATCATCCTTAATCGTGTCTTTGATGGTTTAGATGGTGCGCTGGCTCGTTATCAACAACGTAGTAGTAGCGCGGGTGGGTTTTTAGATATTTGTGTCGATTTTTTGTTCTATGCTGCTATTCCCTTAGGCTTTGCTTTAGCGGATCCGGTTCAAAATGCATTAGCCGCATCGGTATTATTAACCGTCTTTATTGGCACAGGTTCAAGCTTTTTAGCCTTTGCTATTCCCGCTGAAAAATTAAACCTAGCACGTCCACAGTTTGCTAATAAGAGTTTTTATTTTTTAAATGGTTTGACCGAGGGCACAGAAACTATCGCCTTTTTTGTGGCTTTTTGTTTATGGCCAGCTTACTTTCCTGAATTGGCTTACAGTTTTGCTTTTTTAGGAGCGATCACTATTTTTACTCGCATCAATGGCGGTTACCAAACGTTAAAAAGTCATACTGTTACGGATGCTCAACAAAGCAAAGAGCAGGATAAATAACCATGGCTGATGATGCACTTATTCGACTAGGTATATTTTTTACTATATTAGCGGTAATGATAGGCTGGGAGCATGCTTTCCCTGCACGACAGCTACCCACAACAAAAACAGCCCCCACAAAAACAACACGTTTAATCGGTAACTTTGGCATTGTTTTTATCTCCGGTTTATCCGCGAGATTAGCCCTTCCCCTTGGATTAACAGGATTTGCACTTTATTGCACTGAACAGCAATGGGGATTATTTAATCTTGTTCAACTACCAGGTTGGCTAACTATTACCTTCAGTTTACTGTTGTTAGATATGCTCATTTATTGGCAACATCGATTATTTCATAAAGTACCCTTACTATGGCAATTGCATAAAGTACACCATGCAGATTTACATGTAGATGCCAGTACAGGGTTGCGTTTTCACCCATTAGAGATTGTTGCTAGCCTGTTTATTAAAGCCATTGCAATCATGATTTTAGGCATTCCAGCCTATGCGGTTATCTTATTTGAAGTGCTATTAAACGGGTTTGCTTTGTTTAATCACGCCAATATACGCTTACCTAAAAAAGTAGAGAAAATAACACGATTAATTTTAATGACTCAGATATTACATCGTATTCACCACAGCCAGTTATTTAAAGAAAGTAACTCGAATTATGGTTTCAGTGTCATATGGTGGGATAGATTATTTGGTAGTTATTCTGCACAAGCCACTAAACCCGATTTGGAAATCGATATTGGTATCACAGAATTTCCAGATGCAAAAGACAATGCAAATTTGTGGGGATTATTAACTATGCCTTTTAAACACAAATAATAAGGTTGCATTATTTTTTTGCATTAAAAATAAAAACAAAATTAAACTAAAGCCGTGATCGGATCGTAGTAAGTTGTTAAGATACGCGAAATTAGAATTCTGACGGAGAGTCACATGGCTTATACAACATTCTCAACCCTTTCCAACGATGCTATGAAAGAACCTATGTTCTTTGGTAACCCAGTTAACGTGGCTCGTTACGATCAACAAAAATTTGAGGTATTTGAGAAGCTTATTGAAAAACAGCTGTCTTTCTTTTGGCGTCCAGAAGAAATTGACGTTAGCCGTGATCGCATCGATTTTTTAAATCTACCGGATCATGAACAGCATATTTTTATCTCTAACTTAAAATATCAAACGCTGTTGGATTCAATTCAAGGCCGTAGCCCAAATGTTGCACTACTACCGATTGTTTCATTACCTGAATTAGAAACTTGGATTGAAACATGGGCTTTCTCAGAAACAATTCATAGCCGTAGTTACACGCATATTTTACGTAACCTATTTACTGACCCGAATGAAGTATTTGAAGATATTGTTAATAATAATGAGATTCAAAAACGTGCTATCGATATCTCTTTTTATTACGATGAACTTATCCATGCAGTGCAATTCATGCAGTTACACGGATTTGAGCAAACGGAAGTAAAATACGTCAACATTCAAGGTAAAACAGAAGCATTGACACTACGTGATATTAAGAAAAAATTATATCTCTGTATCTGTTCAACTAATGCCTTAGAAGCGATCCGTTTCTACGTATCATTTGCTTGTTCATTTGCTTTTGCTGAGCGTGATTTATTAGAAGGTAATGCAAAAATCATCAAGTTGATTGCACGTGATGAAGCGTTACATTTGAACTCTACACAGCAAATGTTAAATCTATGGGCTGACGGTAAAGATGATCCAGAAATGGCAGAGATAGCGTTAGAGTGTTTTGCTGAAGGTCGCGCTATTTTCATGAAAGCTGCTGAGCAAGAGAAAGAATGGGCACAATACCTATTTAAAGATGGCTCAATGATCGGCTTAAATGAACAAATTTTATGTCAATACGTTGAATACATTGCTAACCAACGTATGCAAGCGATTGGTTATGAAGCACCCTTTGAAGTTAAAAGTAACCCAATCCCTTGGATTAACCATTGGTTAGTCAGTGACAATGTACAAGTTGCACCGCAGGAAGCAGAAATTAGTTCTTACTTAGTAGGACAAATTAACAGTTCCGTGGACAGTGCAGATCTTAGTACTTTTGAACTGTAAAACAGTTTAAAAAATGTCATCAACACTGACTTATAACGGCAAACCCTACCCGCTTGATCCGAACAAGACATTGCTTGAGAATTTAGAGTCTCAAGCGGTGTCCGTTGAGTTTCATTGTCGAGATGGGCACTGTGGCGCTTGCCGTTCTATTTTGCTAGCTGGCACTGCAAATTATAGCGATTTCCCATTAGCTTATTTGAAAGATGGTGAAGTATTACTCTGCTGCAGCAAAAGCGAAGACGACATCTGTATTAAGAGTCAATAACAGCACACATGCTGTTTTGCTCTTTATCTCTCAACTCCCCCCCTTCTATTTCACTCGAAGAACAATAATACTAAGTTTCACATTTAATCAGAGCTAACCATTATAACGATTTAGGCCCAGAGCCTTCTGCTTTTAGCAGACTAATTAAGCAAAAACGATGTAATATTAACCAACAATATTGAGCATCTATTTAGTAGGATTGGTATTTTGAAGGTATTATAAAGTTATTCTTTAAAGCTTTTCTTAAATGGAATAATTATGGCTAAAATTACTAATGACATTGCAACAAGTGATTATGGGATCACATTTCAACACGAAAAAATGCAAAGTGGAGAGCTGCGCTTTAGATTAATAAGTGAGGATGGAAGTTCCTATATACGAACTGTAAACGCAAAGCATGGGGTCTGGCAAAACAGCCATCATCATCAAGCGATTAAAGAAACATATATTGTACAAAAAGGTTGGGTGGCCGTGGCTAGTTTAATTGATGGCGTATTGTCTTTAGAAATAGCCAATACTGGGGATACCTTTTCGGTACAACCTCTTATAATCCACAACTTATATCTGTCTGCTGATTCAGTCATACACACCATTAAACAAGGTGCATCAATAAGCCATGATTGGTTTGGAAATAGCGATTTAGATAAAGCGACCAAGCACCTATCAGAAGAAGACATTAAAAAAATAATTACCTCAATTCAAAACAAGCCCTTAATATAAATAACATCAGCTGTTTTTAAGCAATGATTAGTGCTCAAACTCTGGATATTTTTGCTCATATTTTCATTGAGAGAGTTTATACTCGTTACCTTTAAAGATACAAAAATCAGCAAGGTAAACTGATTTTTGATATAAAATTAATGAGCTGACCAATATTAATTTGACTGAGACTACTTCTCATTAAATAAATATAAATAAGCCTAACTAAATGGGTAGTGTTATAATAAAATGATATCAATTTTTTATACATGGAATTTATCATCGGCATGATGCTGAAAGTACCCCTCTTACTTATTTCATCTATTTTACTGTTCTGTTTTTCAGGACACCTTTTCGCGCAAGCTAAATTCACCGATGGCTATGAAGCAGCGCAGTCTGGAAATTATAAAAAAGCAGTACAAATCTGGCTTCCACTCGCAACACAAGGCGACCCTGCAGCTCAATATACAATCGGTTGGATGTATGAAAGTGGACAAGGTGTGCCAAAAGATTTCAAAAAAGCAATTTATTGGTATCAAAAAGCAGCGATGCAAGGTAACCCTGCTGCACAATATGTAACTGCGACCATGTATGCTAAAGGAGCTGGTATTAAGCAAGATTATAGCCAAGCACTGCACTATTTTTTGCTCGCTGCAAAACAAGGTGATGCCATTTCACAATACCAAGCGGGTGATTATTATTTCAACGCGATTGGCACCGAACAGGACATCAAACAAAGCATCTATTGGTATCAACAATCTGCAGAACAAGGTCATGTTAATGCGCAAGTAAGCTTAGGTAAGTTATATCAAAGCCCTCCCGATAATAACTTAGGCATAAAGCAAGACTATAAAAAATCCATTTATTGGTATCAAAAAGCCGCGAATCAAAAAAACTTTGCAGCTCAATATGAATTAGCGATGATTTATGAAAAAGGCTTAGGAGAAAAGCAAAGCTACCCTAAAGCTATTCAGCTTTATACAAAATCTGCTAATAACGGTTATTCCCCCTCAGCTTATCAATTAGGGCGATTGTTAGAACTAGGACAAGGCTCACCTGCAAATTTCCCACAGGCTTTAGTTTGGTTTCGTCAAGCGGCATTGCAAGGCAATACCGATGCTCAATATCGACTTGGTTATTTATCACAGATGGGTAAAGGCACCGCTAAAAATATTCAGGTGGCTATAGAATGGTATACGCAAGCATCGCGCCGTGACCATGCACAAGCTTATTATCAACTGGCACAAATATATGAATATGGTACTTCTGGTTATCCACATGATATAAGTAGAAACTTACAGAAGGCATTTAAAAATTATCAATATGCTTCCGCATTAGGTTTTAAATTAGCGCATGCTAAATTAGCTTACTTTTATGAACATGGCATTTTTACTAAGGTTAACAAAGCTGAAGCGATAGCATTGTATAAAAAAGCATCGCAGACTTGGGCAAAAACAAAGTTAGAAAAACTAGTAAGCCATGAGCAATGTTTAGCTACCGCGACAACTTTATTATTCTCTGAGTTAATCAGTTGTGCCGACCGCGCTTTATTACGTGAAAAAATAAAGCAGCAATCGATTAAAGTTTTGTCAGAAGATAATAGTCAATGGGCAGATCGTTATTTTACCGGCGCCATGATCAAAGGCTCTAGTGAGCTGAACATTAACTACACACGAGAAAATCAATTCGTCAAAGCTACCTATACTTTTGTTGGCCGTAATAATCCGGCATTGATAGGTAAAATAAAACAACAATTAACTGAACGTTATGGGCAACCCCACTTATCTATTGGTGAAGCACTTAAAGGTGAAGCGAGTTTTCAATGGACACTGAAAGACAGTATTATATTAAACGTATATCGTTTCTGGCCCGATACCACTACTTTTGTTGAATATATTCAACCGCAAAACCTGCAATTGCAAAAGAACCAACAGCAACAATCAATGGAACATGCATTCAGGCCTGAATCAGAACAACAATCCGAATCAACAACTTCGACTCCAATGACATTGTTTTAAGTGAACTTTTAAATGCGATTTGCAGATAAGAGTACTGACCTCTCAAGCAATGAGTCGTTGTCCTAGCTACACCAATCTCATAAACTATGTCGCAATAAGGTCATAAATTTATTTAAGTAAAGTAATGCCTTTTTCTTCATGCTTATGAAAAAATACAAAGATAACAATGGTGACACTAAAATTTAGAAATATATTTACGACGCATATTTACAATACATATTTATAAAAAAATAAGACTTAAAATTTCAAAGATGTTGAATAACAATACTGAAAATGATTTAAAAACTTAAATTCAGATAAAAACAATCACCCATTTACAATAAGAGAACTCATGGATAGCACAATATTACTCTTTATAGGCGTTGCCTTTAGCTTTGGAATGTTAATTAATTTAACCGGACTACCGCCTATGGTTGGTTTTTTATTAGCCGGTTTTAGCCTTAATTTTTTTGGTTTTGAATCCACTGATGCTTTAGTAACGTTTGCTGATTTAGGCGTGACCTTGTTGCTTTTTTCTATTGGCTTAAAACTCAATATTCGCACTTTATTTAAATCCGAAGTGTGGGCAGGAACGACTATCCACCTTGTTTCCAGTATTGTGTTTTATACGTTATTGCTATTTGCGATCAAACAAATTGGTGTCTCACTTTTCTCTGAGTTAGATATTGCAGGCATTGTCCTCATCGCCTTTGCATTAAGCTTTTCCAGTACCGTTTTTGCGGTGAAAATTTTAGAAGAAAAGAGTGAAAGTAACTCTCTTTATGGTCGTATCGCCATTGGTATACTGATCATGCAGGATATTTTTGCGGTACTATTTTTAACTATTTCAGTCGGAAAAATCCCCTCTTTGTGGGCGATAGGGTTACTGGCTTTACCTTTAATCAGACCTATTTTATATAAACTATTAGACAAAGCTGGGCATGGTGAACTACTGGTCCTATATGGTTTCTTTTTAGCGTTAGTGGTCGGTGCGGGGTTATTTGAAAGTGTCGGTATGAAAGCTGACTTAGGTGCTTTGATTGCAGGTATGCTGCTAGCAGGTCACCCTAGTGCTAAAGAGATGGCTCGGTCATTGTTTAATTTAAAAGAGCTGTTTCTGGTTTGTTTCTTTTTAAGTATTGGATTATCTGGTCTGCCTAACGTTGATCACCTTATGGTCGCTGGTATTTTATCCCTTTTATTAGCGGGTAAAATCATCTTTTACTTCTTAACCTTAAGTAAATTTAAACTACGTTCACGTACCTCATTATTCGCTGCTTTCAGTTTAGCCAATTACAGTGAGTTCGGCTTAATTGTCGCATCATTAGCAACTCATAAAGGTTGGTTAAGTCAGGACTGGTTAATTATTATTGCCATTGCTGTCTCCCTGAGTTTTATTATTTCTGCTTTATTAAATAAATATGCTGATGCGCTTTATATGCGTTATAGCTTAGCCTTAAAACGTTACCAATCAACGCGTTTACATCAAGATGATCGACCAGTTCGTGTTGGTGATGCTCAAATCTTAGTAATGGGAATGGGCCGAATTGGTGTCGGTGCTTACGACGCATTAAAAGATACCTACGGTGAAAAAGTGATGGGTATTGATTACAACCATCATACCACCGTGCAACATCGTGAAGCAGGTCGTCGCGTGATCACCGGCGATGCATTGGATTCAGATTTTTGGAGCAAATTACAACTTACAGACAATGTGAAGTTAATTTTATTAGCCATGCCCGACCATAATGGTAATCGTTATGCCGCAGAGCAATTAAATAAAATTGATGGTCATACCTTCAAAGTCGCCGCATTAGCGCACTATAAAACCGATGAAGTCGAATTAAACGAATTAGGCGTGCATTTAGTTTTTAACATGTACGAAGAAGCCGGAGCAGGTTTTGCCCGCCATGTTTGGTCAGATTTGGAGAACGTTTTACCGGATAGTCCCTATAAACTCGACTTATAGAACCAAATATTATGGAATCAGTTTTTTTTGTTACTAAATTGTACTGATTTCATGTGACTTTTGATGTTTATTCTGCAAAAATCATAAACCTCAATATGTTGATCTAGTTTGATCACTAAGCGAATTGTTTAATAATCTTACGCTTAGAAGTAATTCAAGAAGTAACGGGCTACTTTAATCCCCGTTTACAATAAAAAAGGTAACCTTATGTGTTCTATTTTTGGTGTGCTCGACATTAAAAGCGATCCTATCGCATTGCGCCAACAAGCAATTGAAATGTCAAAACTGCTTCGTCATCGTGGCCCAGATTGGTCTGGTGTTTATTCTTCTGATAAAGCGATCCTTGTTCATGAACGTCTTTCTATCGTTGACGTGGATAATGGTGCACAGCCTTTATACAATCAAAATAATACACACATACTTGCGGTAAATGGTGAAATCTACAATCACAAAGAATTAGAAGCTGAATTAACTTGTGGTTACCAATTTAAAACTAAATCAGACTGTGAAATCATTCTTGGTTTATATGAAGAGAAAGGTAATGCGTTTTTAGATGATCTAAACGGTATCTTTGCTTTTTGTTTATATGACGAAGAAAAAGGCAAATACTTAATCGGCCGTGACCACATGGGGATTATTCCTTTGTATCAAGGTTGGGATGAGCATGGTAACTACTATGTTGCATCTGAAATGAAAGCTTTAACACCAATTTGTTCAAAAGTATCTGAGTTCCCACCAGGGCATTACTTAGACAGTGAAATCGGTGAATTAACTAAATATTACGTTCGTGATTGGATGGAATATGATGCAGTTAAAGATAATGGTGGCAGTGCTGCTGAAATTGGTAAAGCACTAGAAGATTCTGTTAAACGTCAATTGATGTGTGATGTACCTTACGGTGTTTTATTATCTGGTGGTTTAGATTCATCAGTTATTTCTGCAATCACGCAAAAATTTGCTAAACAGCGTATCGAAGACAATGATGAAACTGGCGCTTGGTGGCCACAACTTCACTCTTTCTCTGTTGGTCTTGAAGGTTCACCTGATTTAGCAGCAGCACAAAAAGTTGCTGATGAACTAGGTACTATTCACCACCCGATTATCTTTACCGTACAAAATGGTATTGATGCATTAAAAGAAGTAATTTACCACTTAGAAACTTACGATGTAACGACTATTCGAGCTTCTACACCAATGTACTTGATGGCACGAAAAATCAAAGCAATGGGTATTAAAATGGTACTTTCTGGTGAAGGTGCTGATGAAATATTCGGTGGTTACTTATACTTCCATAAAGCGCCTAATGCAAAAGAGTTCCATGAAGAGTTAAACCGTAAATTAAGCAAGCTACATATGTTTGACTGTTTACGTGCTAACAAATCAATGGCCGCTTGGGGTGTTGAAGCGCGTGTACCTTTCTTAGACAAAGAGTTCTTAGACATAGCAATGCGTACTAACCCTGAACTTAAAATGATCAAAGACGGTAAAATTGAGAAAAATATTCTTCGCGAAGCCTTTGATGGTCAATTATTACCTGAAGTATTATGGCGTCAAAAAGAACAGTTCTCTGACGGTGTTGGTTACAACTGGATTGATACACTAAAAGAGCATGTTGCGACGCTAGTGACGGATCAACAACTTGCTGCAGCAGAGTTCAAATTCCCTATTAACACGCCAGATACTAAAGAAGCTTACTTCTACCGTAGTATTTTTGAAGGCCATTTCCCACTAGACAGTGCGGCAGAATGTGTTCCTCATGGCAAATCTGTTGCTTGTTCAACGGTTGAAGCATTAGCATGGGACGCAAGTTTCCAAAATAATGCAGATCCTTCGGGTCGTGCTGCAGGCATCCATAATGACGCTTACGCACAAAAATAAGTATTATTATTGATTGATACAATAAAGCGCTCAATGAGCGCTTTTTTTATGGGCTTTTTTTATTGACCTTTTATGGACTTTTATAGGAAAGAGAGAAATGAAGAATACACTTTGTGTTTGTTGTAGTGGAAAAATCTATCAAGACTGCTGCCAACCCTTTCATGACCTACAACAAAAGCCAGCTACCTGTGAACAATTAATGCGATCTCGTTTTAGCGCATTCTGCTTACAACTCGGTGAATATTTATTCTCGACCTATCACCTTGATTATCTAGGTGATTTAACCGTGGCACAATTATCTGAAAAGTCATTAGATTGGAAACGCCTCGATATTATTAATACAACAATGGCTGCAGATACGGGAACCGTAGAATTTAAAGCTTGGTATGAAGATCAAGGACAATTAAGTTGCCATCACGAACTTTCTAACTTTGTGAAAGATCATCAACAATGGCTTTATTGCGACGGAACTTTTTATCCTAGTGAAAAATCAGGTAAGATACGGCGCAATGACACATGCCCCTGCGGTAGTGGCAAAAAATATAAAAAATGCTGTGCTTAACAGCAAAATTGAACCAATAGAGAAAATAATGGAAAAGAAAACATTACTAACAAATTGCCCCGACTCAAAAGGGTTAATCGCACAAATTACTAATATCTGTCAAAAACACCAATTAAACATCGTTAAGAATGATGAGTTTGTTGACCATCAATATAATCGTTTTTTTATGCGCACAGAGATTGAAGGCATTTTTAACGACCATACGCTATTAGCAGATTTAGATTTAAATCTACCAAAGGGTTCTACTCGCTCTTTGATCAGTGCAAACCAACGTAAACGCATTGTTATTTTAGTCACTAAGGAAGCACATTGTATTGGTGATATTTTAATGAAAAGTACCTATGGCGGTATTGATGTAGAGATTGCTGCGGTAATTGGGAATTACGATACCTTAGAAGATTTAGTCACTAAGTTCAATATTCCTTACCACACAGTAAGCCATGACGGTCTTACACGTGAAGAGCACGAACAAAAGGTATTAGAAGCGATTGCACCGTATACACCGGATTACGTGATTTTAGCTAAATATATGCGTATTTTAACGCCAAATTTTGTTGAAACCTATGCCAACAAATTAATTAACATTCACCACTCTTTCTTACCAGCTTTTATTGGTGCTAAACCTTATCAGCAAGCGTTTGACCGTGGTGTTAAAATCATTGGTGCAACGGCGCATTTTGTTAATAATGACCTCGATGAAGGTCCTATTATTACTCAGGATGTAGCACATATTGACCATGCTTATGATGCGGAAGCATTAGCAAAAGCAGGCCGAGATGTAGAGAAATCAGTATTAAGCCGCGCATTACAACGTGTGTTAGATGATAAAGTATTTGTATATGCTAACCGCACCGTTGTTTTTAGGTAATAGCTTTTATACTTATCTCTTTTATAGTTGTCTTGTATAGCTGTCTTGTATAGCTGTCTTGTATAGTTGTCTTTTATAGTTGTCTTGTATAGTTGTCTTGTATAGCTAGCTTTCCGTTTAAGAGTAAAAAGCGAGCAATAGCTGATAATAAAAAACCTTAACAATTGTTAAGGTTTTTTTGTTTGTAATTGGTCACTAAACAATAGATCAACTATTTAGCGTTATTAGTATTAAGACTTTGGTGTCATAAAGTCGCTTAATTCATCAAGCGAAGCCATTGTGACAAACTCACCATTTAAAGAAAAAGTCACTAATTCCCCTACTTTCTCTCCTCGTAATACCGCTTTTTCACCATTTGTATAAACAATATTATAATCAATTGTTTTACTATTAACTGGATTAACTTGCATCGAATACACCGATTTTTCAGCTGAGTTATGATCCACTTGTGTTTTTTGTAATGGTTTTAGAGGGGGTCTAGTTAAGGCTGGGTCCACTTTTTCATTCACTTTGTACATAGTTTTAACTTTAGAATCAAAAATATGTGGTTCGCCATTTAATGGGTTTTCACCTGTCCAAAACTCAAGTGCATTAAAAATAACAACATCAACAGCCAGTGTTAATGCATACACAGGGATCAATAGAATATTAATACCACCACGACCATAGCGATTGTCTACCACTTCCAAATTGAACTGCATCACCTTGTCAGTCACCGCATTACTACCCACACAAGCTGACAATGAGGTGGTTAGAGAGCCAACAATCACTATCATCGCCGTGGTTTTAGTGGCTCTTTTAGTTGTGAATTTAGCTATTTTACTTCCCATAAACACGTTTACCCTGATATATAACATTATAATTAATAAGATATTTTAAGGTATTAATTATACTTTAAAATGAAAACTTGAATTTATGACCGCACATTGAACATCAAGTTCAGAGCGGCCAGTATTAATCCCTAACCAATAAAAATATTCATATAATAAGAAGGTGATAGGTAAATTATTTACAGGGTCATTAACAAAGATCGAGCAGTTCAAGTAAAAAATCGAGACTGTAATAAAAACTGCGTCATTATTTGTAATTAAATGAATCTAAACACAGCTTAAGCGTAATGTACGCGTAACGGTTTATTTTCTAAGTCTAAGTTTTTATATTCATCTAATAAACTCACATCCATACCGATCGGAGAGGATGCATCAGTAGCGTAGGCACTCACCTCTTTATCATTTACAGAACTCGAGAGTGTTGATTGATAAGCGGCATTTACGCGTTGTTTTTTCAAAAGAGGTAAGTTGTCTAAAACATCATCAGGGAACTCGCCACTGACTTGCTTTGATAATAATGCTTCATTAGCCAGCAGTTGTTTAAAACGAATATCAGTGAGTTTGTTATTATGTAAGTCACTGTTCAACTCGGCTAAAACATTCGCGCTTGGCCCAGTATTAACTAGAGGTTGTGCTTTTGGCAAATCAAAATAAGCGCGTAGATCAATCTTCTTTTCTACTTCGCTTTGCTCAACTCGCCCAGTGAATTGCGCAAAATCACGCGCATCATCGGATAACAAACTTAATAACAAATTAAATTTATCACGAGTGCCATTTTGCACAGCAGTGTTTAGCTGCTGTCCTAATTGCCACTCGTTGATTAATATCTGTTGATTAAGTTGCTCAATATTCATACTAAAAGAAAGATTCCTTGTTGAAGTATTCTCTTTATCGGCAACAAATTGATTTTATTTAATGTTTTTTTAAAGTTTCTTCTTCACAAGCGAATTTTTTCTGATATTATCTCACTCGAAATAACGGAGGGGTTCCCGAGTGGCCAAAGGGAACAGATTGTAAATCTGTCGCGAAAGCTTCGGTGGTTCGAATCCACCTCCCTCCACCATTTCACTCCCCATGCAACTTCATTGCAAATATATAAAATCCCCTTTATTTATCTCTATTTAACTACTATTTTTTATTCACTAAAATTTATCTGTTTTTATTATTGCCTTGCCTTTAGTCTTTGATCTGCTTTACTGAATGTTAATCAATCATTTGATAAAGTGGTTGGTATTAATTATTGTTACATTTGTAATTGAATTAAGTGCTTTATAACTAATAATTATCAATATTAAGCTGTGCTTAGCAGTTGGCAGTTCATTAACTAGTGTATAAATGGTGCAAAATTAAATGCTTTATTATTACTTTTTGTTATTAATTAAAGATCCTCACAATGTTTAGTTATCGTAATAAAAAAATACTCATCGTCGATGACCAAAAAGCATTCCATGTAATGCTTAAAGCAATGCTCACTAATCAGGGGGCAGAAAACATCACGTTTGCAGAATCTGCAGAGCAAGCGGCGCGTATAACTAACCTTGATCAATTTGACATCTACCTGTTGGACTACAACTTAGGTGGCGGTAAAAATGGAGTGCAATTATTTGATTACCTGAAGCGAAATGACTTAATACCTGAGCATGCGTTGTGCTTCATTATCACCGGGGACAGTAATAAAAAAATGGTATTGACTGCCATGGAAAAATCGCCCGATGACTACCTAATGAAACCATTTTCACCTATACAACTAAGTAATCGTCTCACAGCAGCAATGCAACGAAAGCAAGTACTGCAGGAAATAAATGAAGCAGTCAATAATGATAAGTTTGAGGTGGCGATTTCACTTTGCCAACAAAAGATTGATGCAGAACCTAAATTTCGTGCCCTATGTAAAAATGTATTAGCTGACATTTATATTCAAATGGGGCAATTTAGTAATGCAGAAAGAATTTTGAAACCAATGGTAGACCTAAGACCATTAGTACACCCGAGCATCAGTTTAGGTAGGTTATATTTTTTACAGGAAGATTATACAAAGTCTATTGAAGTATTAACGCGCTTAATTTCCTATGCGCCGATGCAAATGGAAGCTTATCAATGGTTAGCCCGTGCTTACAAACATGATGGGCAATTGCAAAATGCCTTGAATATATTAAGCCACGCGGCGACAACAACTCATCATAGTATTGAACGCCATCAGGAAGTGGCATTATTAGCCACGGAAATGGAAGAATACATTTTAATGCTAAGCAGTTATGCCTCTATCTTGCACTTAAGTCGTAACTCGTTTTATCCTGACCCATGTCATCTTGCCAATTATTTGCGCAGTATTGTTGCCTTTGCAAAGAAAGAAGATGATATGAAAAAGCGCAAAGATATATTAAAAAAAGTAGCTTCAACACTCTACCAAAGTCGCTTTGAAGAGGGTAAAAATAAAGATTTTAACTTCGATGGTTTTGACCAAATATATCAGGCGAATGTGCTGTTAGCACTTAATGAACCATTAAAAGCAAAGCGCCGTATATTTAATACTTTAAGCAATACGACTGAAGAAGTTGCAGATTTTGATACCACTTTTTTAACTGAAAGTTTATTTTCATTGCTAGATATAGGAGAATTTGAAGAGGCTAGCCCTTTTTTAGCTGAACTTGAGCAACGTAATATTGTAGATCAAAGTACTCAGCTTAGTATTAAAAAACATACTGGCGAATTACTTGATAACCGTATTAACAGTTTCACTAATTATAATAAATTAGGTATTAAATTTTTTAGAGAAAAACAATTCTCGCAAGCAATTGAAAGTTTTGATCAAGCATTAGCATTAGAGCCAGTGAATACCGGGGCATTATTAAACCGCTCTCAGGTATTTATTAAAATGTTGCAAGAAATGCCGCAGCGAAAAGATCATCAAGCACTAATTAAGCAATGTCAAAATAGTTTTATATTGCTTAATAATACGCACCTACCAGAGCAATATGCAAAACGTTTAAAAGCTTTACAACAAGAGTTAGCAGATATTCGAGCAAAGGTTAAGTAGCTTAAATAGCACTTAAAAATAAGTGCATGCTCAGCCTACTTTATCTTGTAATCGATAAAGCAGGCCATAAACATCATTAATCGGCTAATGTTTTAGCTGGACCAAATACTTCATAGAAAATTTGCGAATCGGCTACTTGTAAGGTTTTAAGTTGTTGATAAACAGCTTTCATCATCGCTAACGGACCACACAGATAAAATTCAGCTTCAGCCATTGGTAAGTCTGCTTTAATAGTTTCCATATTGATCATGCCTTGATGCTGTCCTTGATTGATTGTGTCAGCTTGTTGATAAAAAAGATGTCCGTTTGCTTTATTATCTGCGATTAATTTATCTAAATAGGGTTTAAAGGCATGATGTTCTTGATCTAGCGCACCATGTACAAAATGTACTTCTCGAGCCGGATAATCAACTACTAGTGTTTCTAACATTGCTTGCATTGGCGTAATACCAACCCCACCACTGATCAATACCACTGGGTTTTGCGAAGCGGTTAATACAAACTCGCCATAGGGATTAGACACTTGAATAACATCCCCTTCATTGAGTTGCTTATGTAGGTAATTGGAAATAACGCCTTCACCCTGCTCACTCGCTTCTTTTTTAACAGAAATTCGATAACCTTTAGCATCAAAAGCGCCCGAAAGACTGTATTGACGAATTTGATGATGCTGATGGCCAACGGGATGCAAATGCAATGCTATATATTGTCCTGCTTCATATTGACTCACTGCACCTTGGTCTGTAGGTTGCAAATAAAATGATGTAATTAAAGGCGTTTCTTGTTGTTTTGAAACAACAGTGAATTCACGCGTTGCTACCCAACCACCTTCTTTTTCAGCACTTTCTTGATACAGTTCTTTTTCTCGATCAATAAACACATTAGCTAACAAACCATAACCACTTGCCCAAGCAGCAAGCACTTCATCACCAGGGTTTAATATC
The DNA here is from genome assembly GCF_037546855.1 of Vibrio sp. 1-Bac 57. Classification (NCBI taxonomy): domain Bacteria; kingdom Pseudomonadati; phylum Pseudomonadota; class Gammaproteobacteria; order Vibrionales; family Vibrionaceae; genus Vibrio; species Vibrio sp. 1-Bac 57. The sequence continues at coordinate 33,918 of NZ_JALAAC010000020.1, forward strand.
TCTTTAATAGCAGCTAATAAAGCACTGCCAACTAATGGGTAATGTTCAGCTTTAATACCTAAACTCGCGTGCTTTTGAGCAATGCGTTCAACATCGCCTAAAATAACCGATAAATTATCAACGTACTTTGCAAAGGCATATACAGCCATTGCTAACGCTTGTTTTTGATTACCCGTTTTTTGATTGGTCATGTTAAAAATATTGCATAGTTCAGGATTATTTTGCAATAAAATTTGGTAAAAACGGCCAGTGATCTGCTCGCCATACTCTGCCAATGCTGGTGCACTTGCTTTAATTATTTTTATTTCATTATCAGTTAACATGACCTACCCCATAAGTTGCATTTAAAATACTTGTTAAAATTTATAATACGCATATTAAATGCTTCTTTTAAAACATGCAAACTAAATGCATAATAAGTTTCATTAAAAAGTCACTCGCTTTGCATGAGTCGCTTGAAATAATAAACACACTCGATGCCTATCGGCGTGCAAAGGATTAAAATGCAGTTAACTAAACATACGGACTATGCAATTCGCGTTTTGATTTATTTAGAAAAACGATATATTGAAATGCAGGATGGGAAAGACTCATTATCGACAGCAACGGATATTGCGTCGGTATTTAATATCTCTTTTAATCACCTTACTAAGGTCGTGCAACACTTGGGGCAAGCAGGCTTTATTGAAACGGTTAGAGGCAAAAGTGGTGGCGTAAAATTGGCCAGATCCGCTCACTTAATTAACTTAGGTGAGGTGGTACAAGCAATGGAAAAGTCATTGGACCCTGTCAACTGTGCCGAACCTCCCTGTCGACTAAGAAGTGCTTGCTTAGTAAAACCTATTTTAGATAAAGCAATGAATGCCTTTATTGAAGAATTGAAAAAATATACACTTGCGGATATTTGCATCGAAGAAAATAATGATGTGTGGCAGCTAAAACTGTCATAAATAATAGTAATTGTCATAAATAACGCAATTACATTCATAATAGCTGAACTTATAGCCATCCAGATGCCAAAGACAAAAGGTAAAAGAGAAAGACAAAAAAACTAACAAGCTGAAACGCTAAGGGCTATTTACTACTACTTTAATACCTGCCTAGCATAGGTTATTACTTGCTCGCTTAGTTGTTGCATCAACTCTCCTCCTAACTGCCAACAATGCCAGTACAAGGGAACTCGTAACTTATAGTCAGGCAAAATATCAATCAATCGACCAGATTTTAAGTGGCTTTGAACATTAAATATACTGTTGAAACTATAAGCTCCACTGGCTAATGTTATGTCTACAAAAGCTTCAGATGAACGTACTGTATGGCAAGGGTATTGCCCCATTTGTAATTGAAAATGTTCACGTAAAAAAGCTAAATGAATATCATCGCTTTGGTCAAAAGACATGGCCGGAGCAAGCTGTAAACTTTGTTTATTGACTCCCTGTTTAAAAAATCGATCAATAAATTCAGGGCTGGCAACACATACATATTCCATATAACCTAAAAAATGGCTATCACTACCACTAATCGCCTTAGCTTTGCTACTCAAACAAGCTAATGCTTCACCACTGCGCATTCTTTCCCAGGTAGTCGACTCGTCTTGCACAAACAAATTAAGCTGTACATTTTTCTCCTGTAACAATGGACTTAATGCAGTGATTAACCAACTCGCTAAGCTGTCTGCATTAACCGCCAAAGGTAAGGTTTGTACCTTGTTACTTTGCAGATCTAGCTGCTGATTTAACTCCACTTCCAATTGTAAAACGCGTTGATAATGGCCTAATAGCAAGCGTCCGAGATTGGATGACTGTGGTGGTGAAGAGCGAATTAATAATGGCTCGCCAAAGTGTTTTTCTAATAACTTAATACGCTGCGATACTGCAGACTGGGTAATAAAAAGGCGTTGGGCCGCTCGCTCAAAGCTTTGCTCGGTTACCACTGCATCGAGTGCTTTTAGTAATTTATAATCGATATTACTTAAATCCATCACTTACACCTTTTGTTTAAACCTTTGACTTAAAAACTTTAACTTAAAACCTTTAATTTAAAACCTTTAATTTAAAACGATAATTTAAAACGATAAATAAAGCTCTGAGCTTAATAGTTAGCTTAACTATTTAGCTCAAGCACTCACCTTACGCAAACGACTCATTATCTAATCAGAGAATGACTTGTTCACATGGCCACTTCATTAGTAAAACTAATCTAATATTAAATACATTAATTATACTAACACCAATAAAATATTTATAGTAACGCCCTCTTTCAGATAATCATTATTAATGAGTAATTATGTTAAGCACTTATTTTACCGGCCTCACCTTGATGGCGACTTTAATAATGCCCATTGGAATGCAAAACGCGTTTGTATTAAACCAGGGTATTAAGCGTCAATATCACCTATTTGTTGCCAGTTTCTGCTCTATTGCCGATGCCGTATTTATGTCTGCGGGTGTATGGGGAGGGGCAAAAGTATTTAATGCCTACCCTTGGTTATTAACAAGTATTGGCGTTATCGGTTCTGTATTTATGGCCTATTACGGTTTTTTATGTTTTAAAAGCGCATTTAAGGGTGGTAATAACCTCACTACCGACCATAAAAACCGTGGGTTCAAAGCTATTTTAATTGCCTGTTGTGCATTCACTATCTTAAACCCGCATGTTTACATTGATACTATTGTCATTTTAGGTGGTTTTGCCGCCAACTTAACAGCCGATCAACGCCCATGGTTTGTATTAGGAGGTGTGAGTGCTTCATTTATATGGTTTTTTGCTCTGGCTTTATTGGGTCAAAAACTAGCACCTATTTTATCCAAACCGAAAAGCCAACAGGTCATTGATTTTGTGATCGCTATTCTGATGTGGGTATTAGCAGCTTATTTATTATATTATGTCCTAATAAAATAATGATTTACGCTCATGAGGAAATAATTTGCACACCATTGCACAACTGAAAGCAGGTCAATTAATAGGTATTAAACGCCTACAAATTTCTGAAAAATTAACTGAATTTCCAATGGAAATTTTAACACTCGCAGATACCTTGGAGATATTAGATCTATCCAATAATCAACTAAGCACACTGCCAGAGCAAATATCTCAACTCACTAAACTGAAGATTATTTTTGCCTCTAACAACTGTTTTGAAGTATTACCCGTTGCCTTAGGGGCATGCCCATTATTAGAAATGGTGGGTTTTAAAGCCAACCAAATAAAAGAGGTACCAGCAAATTCATTACCTCTGTTATTACGTTGGTTAATTTTAACGGATAATCAGATAGTTACCTTGCCAGAAACATTAGGCGAGCGCCCTCGTTTGCAAAAACTCGCATTAGCAGGCAATCGTTTAACACACCTACCGGAAAGTGTTAGTAGATTAGAGAATTTAGCGTTATTACGTATTTCAGCCAATCAACTAAGCACATTTCCAAAACAGTTGTTAACGCTGCCTAAACTGGCTTGGTTTGCTTTTGCTGGTAATCCTTTTTGTCAAACCGATTTGCATATTCAAACTGTACCCGAAGTATCATCGGATCATTACACGTTATTAGAAGTACTTGGTCAGGGCGCATCGGGCGTTATCTATAAAGCACAATGGCATGAAACAACTGCAACCACTCTCTGTGACTTTCCTGAACAGGTAGCAGTTAAGGTATTCAAAGGCGAAGTCACTAGTGATGGTTATCCTCAAGATGAATTACAAGCTTGTTTAAAAGTAGGTGCTCATAACAACCTTATTGAGTCTATCGCACAGGTTAATGAAAAGGGTTATCTAGCATTGATCATGGCATTGATTCCAACACACTTTAAAAACTTAGGGTTGCCACCAGATTTTAACACTTGTACTCGCGATACCTTTGATCCAGAGTTTAGCCTACCGATAACTGCAATTGAAAAAATAGTAAATCAAATGCAACAAGTATTTGATCACTTGCATGATAATCAGGTTTGTCATGGTGATTTGTATGCACACAATACTTTATTTGATCAGCAAGCTAATATTATTTTTGGAGATTTTGGTGCCGCTAGTATGTACCACATGCTAACGCCTGAAATTCAAACTGTGATTAGAGGGATAGAGCATCGTGCATTGATTCATTTTATTGCAGATTTACTCAGTATTTGTGTTACCAAAGATAGGCACACAGAGGATTATCACACTTTAAAGGAGCGTGTTCTCAAAAGTTAGAATACGCTAAGTTTTTATCCTGAATTTTTATTAATAGTAATCAACTTAATCAGCAATCAAATGAGTCGTCTTTGTAAACGACTCATTTGATACGTTATATTCAACACTTCCAATAGCGGAAATTAACGTAAATCATCAACCACAGCTAACATTGCTACTAAAGATGCTTCACCTAGTTTTATTGAACGCTCAGGCGACCAACCCATGGTTGGGTCGGGTAAGTTATCGTTATCTTTAAATGGCATTTCTAAAGTATTTGCAAGACAATCAAATTGTTCTGCAACCCAATTAGTTGCCACGGTCATATTTGCTTCACCTGGCGCATCAACGTCATAACCAAATTGAGATTGGAAATCGGCACTGGCTAGTTTAAGTACGTCAGAAAAACGTTCACGTAATCCAGCAAGTCGTAGATTATAACTTGGAGCACCTTCAGAGCCAGCTAAAAATACAAAAGGCAAAGCTTCATCGCCATGAACATCATAAAATAGATCCACACCAGTCTCTTTCATCTTATTCACAACATGAAATACTTCAGGGCTTTTTTCTAAACTTGGGTTTAACCATTCACGATTTAAATTCACACCAAGAGCATTAGTACGCAGATGTCCACGCACACTGCCATCAGGATTCATGTTTGGCACCACATAAAAATTCGCTTTATCTAACAATAATTTAGCAGTTGAATTATCGCTATCTAACAAACTATGTAAGAGCCCATCCACCAGCCATTCTGCCATTGTTTCACCAGGATGCTGACGTGCTGTGATCCAAATATTACGTTTATTAGTATCCCCGTCTCCGATTTTAACCAAGGTTAAATCACGTTGGTCAATGGTTTCACCAAGATGCTCTAAACTGACTAATGGATGCATCTGCACTGCCGCTAATAAGTCTTGATGACGTTCATAACTGTAGGGAGCGAAATAAGCAATCTGAATGTTTTCGCAGTCCATATCGGCGACAATAGTGAGTTTTCCATCTTTATAAAATGTTGGTAATCTAAACCAATGTTGACGGTCATAGGAAGCTACCGCTTGGTAGTTTTCCCAGCCTTCAATGTAAGAGGCTTGACCAGCATTGAGAATATTAAGAATATATTGTTCACCAACCTCACCCTCTATGCGAAAGTTAAACCACTGAAAGAACTCGTTTCCAACATCAGGACGAATAGCCAGCTGAATATCTTTTTTATCATCTAAATTAATAACTTCAATATTGCCTGCATCGAAATTAGCAGTGATACGCATAGTCTTTCCTTTTTAATAAGTTGCTTTGAAGAGTTGATACCCATAATATTTCAAGAGTATAAATAGCATAAACGATCCCACGGCAAGCGCCTAGGGAAAGTGTTTTTAATAACGCCATAAATTAGATATGTGATCTCAACTCAGAATAAGTAATGCTTACAAAAATGACTGAGTGTAGAAAAAAAGCTAAATATAGAAAATAGCTAAATGTACAAAAACATAACATCACTTTTAAAACCGTTAACCTATGAACAGGAAATATAATGGAATACCTTCCCAAATTATTAGCCCGCCAGTTTAAATGGTTAAGTGATTTTTCTATATTAACCCTCTGGTTAATGTGCATGGGTGCAGCAATCTTATTGCCCGTACTAGCAGGATTTTTAGTGAAAATAGATGGTTATTGGACATTAGTTTTATTAAGTGCTTATTTAATCTGTTTAGTGGGAATGTTGACGGCTAAATACTACTATCAAACAGACTTACTAACAGGCAAACCAGTACCCTACAACCGAAAAAAACACAGACTATTTTTAGTCGTTGTGTATCTATTTTTATCGATGGCCATACTATTAATCTCATCCCCTCTTATTGCCGCCCTCTTATTACAGCCCTAATAGGGTAAACCTAAATAATAAAAACTAGTTAAAATAGCATCGTCTCTAAAGCGCCAAAAATGTAATGCGAGCAACATTACATTTTTGGTATTGAGTAACATCCAGGTTTACGTGGACAAACCGCCCCACGCGAGCAGATTAAACGTGCTTTTTCTTCGATCCCTCGCTCTATCCAATTAATATTAAGAATACGTGCAACGGCAATTAACACCTTTTTAATATGCGCGGGGATCACCGCTTCACCACCATTCTCAATACACAATTTTTTTAATTCATTAACTAAAGCTAACGCGTCATAGCCTTGCGCAGTGATCGCAGGACTTAACTCAATGCCTGCACACAAAACATGCGATGCATCGGTTAAATCTTTAACTTTAATCGACTCACAACAATAGATTTTTGGTATATCACCGTCATTAAGAATAGATAACTGTGCGGCAGTGCCTTCCTGATTAGCCGCGAGCATTCGAAACACAGACCAATGTTGACAAGGGTCATTAACAATACGCATATTTCCCCAAGGTAGTGGAATACCATTACCACGATATACCGCTTTTAGTTTACCGGGACTATAGGCATCAAAATAATGCCAATGAGGATAAGCTGATACCGCAGTCATTCTGCGCATTACCACCGATGAAGAAACATCAATCACTTTACCGATATTGATTTCATAACCGTGTCTATCTAACAATTGTCTAAACGCCACTTTAGGGCATAACAAAGCCGCGGCAAAAAAGCTGCATTCAAAATCACGCCATGCGTGTAAAATATCCTGGGATTCTAACTGAGTAGATGGGGCCGAACTGTTTGGTCGTTTCTTTTGCACATCATATTGGGCTCTATCCCCCGCGACCATAATGCTTTTTTCACCGTCATTATTATGTAAAACACAGTGTGCAATATGTACAGCTAATTCATATTTCAAACGTGCCGAATTTTTTTTCAATTTCTTATTTAAATACACGGTAGATGGCGGTTGTAGATAAGAAGTCACCATGCTTTTCATACTTTGAGTTTGTTCGTCCTCCGATAAATTCTTTTGATCTTTAAGATCACTAAACCAGCGAATACTTAACCCTTTTTGCTCAGCAATTTCTTGTAGATCTTCCACGTATAACGGCATTCTTTTTTGCCCAACCTCTTCTGCAGCACGCTCTAGGTCGGGAAAATGATTTTGATGGTGCTCTTGGTAAGCACGTATTAATAAATGCGCAAATTGGCGTCCCGTGGTACCCGTTTGAGACAGCATTTCAGGAATCGCTATTTGCAGAATATCTTGAGAAAACAAAAAGCTAGGCTCAAGCGCCATGCCGCTAATGCCGCCTCGACTCCCCTTTTCAGGCGTTAACTCATCGGGCGCGGGTGCATCATCTAAGAACCATTGCACGTTTTTTTGAAAAACCTGTGCAATTACCTCTAGCATTTCTTCACTAGGGATACGTTTTCCGCGTTCTATCATAGAAAGGTAAGAAACGGATGGTGCATTTTCAGGTGCTAATTTTACACACCTAGATGATAAGTCATCCAAGGTTAAATGGTTACGTTTCCGTAAGTTACGGATTTTTGTACCGAGAAAATGCGACTGTCTAGTTAAACTTTTATTTGATTTCATTTGTAAAATTCACACTGTGTAATTTCCTTTGTGAAATTATATAAAAAAATAATCTAATATCTCTCACATCGGTCACAAAGCAAACAATGAGTAGTGAACGGTTAACGCGATGAAAAGCAAGTTTGTGATCCAAGTTCGTGAACAACGAGAGCTAACAAGCAGTTTTCAACTGTCGGTTTTCAGGAATCGGTTTTCAACAATCACAAACAACGCATTAACTAACCCATATAAGGAATTAAATGATGAGCCTACTACAACAGCAACAAAATCAAATAGATCTTGGTTTTTACGATTTCATCAATAACCAAGTACTACCCCACACAGAGATTAGTCCGACTAATTTTTGGTATGACTTTAATAGTTTGATCAGTGACCTAACGCCACAGAATGTCAACTTACTTAGCATTCGTAAAAACATGCAACAACAAATCAATCAATGGCACCGTAATAACCCAGCAAATGACCCGACTGAATACGAAGCTTTTTTACGCGAGATTGGTTACTTGCAACCTGAAGTAGAAGATTTTTGTATCGAAACAGAAAATGTTGATGCGGAGATTGCAACCATGGCGGGACCACAATTAGTAGTGCCAGTTCAAAATGCACGCTTTGCATTAAATGCGGCCAATGCAAGATGGGGCAGTTTATATGACGCCTATTACGGTACCGATGCAATCGCACCACTTTCTACAGAGTCAGGCTTTGATGCTCAACGTGGTGCAAGTGTTATTGATGCTGCTAAAACATTTTTAGATGAAGCTTTCCCATTGAATAACGGTTCGCACAAAGATGTGTCTAGCTACTTAGTTTATTTTCAACATCTGTTAGCTTTTTTCCCTGATGGTTCAGAAAGTGGTTTACGTAGTCCTTGTCAATTTGTGGCCTTCGATGGTTCAAAACATGAACCAAAATATTTACTACTTAAAAACAATGACTTACATGTCGGCATCACCATTGATAAATACGGAAAAATAGGTGCAAACGATATTGCAAATATTGATGATATTGAAGTTGAATCGGCTCTAACAACGATTGTCGACTTTGAGGACTCTATTGCGGCCGTTGATGCGGAAGATAAAGTTGATGCCTATAAAAATTGGTTAGGGTTAATTAACGGAGACTTAAGCGCGACGTTTAAAAAGCAAGATCAGTTAATCACTCGCAATATGAATCCAGATCGTAGTTACACCGATAAAAGCGGTTGCCCCTATAACGTGCATGGCCGCTCATTACTACTAGTACGTAATGTTGGGCACTTAATGGGCACTGAGCTGATTAAAGACAGCGCTGGTAACAATGCGCCGGAAGGCATTGTTGACGCGATAGTGACCTCATTGATTGCAAGCATCGATTTGCAAAAAACATCTGGGCTACGTAATTCACGCACTGGCAGTATCTACATCGTTAAGCCCAAAATGCACGGTCCCGATGAAGTTGCTTTTACTAATCTGCTTTTCGAACGTGTTGAACAGATGTTAAACCTGCCAGAGAACACCATTAAAATGGGCATTATGGATGAAGAGCGAAGAACCACAATTAATTTAAAAGCCTGCATCAAAGCGGCAAAATCACGTGTGGTATTTATTAACACCGGCTTTTTAGACCGTACAGGTGATGAAATCCATACCAGTAATGAAGCCGGTCCGTTTTATCCAAAAGCTCAAATCAAACAACAACCTTGGATCCAGGCTTACGAGGACAATAATGTACAAGTTGGATTACGTTGTGGTTTTAGTGGCCGAGCACAAATAGGCAAAGGCATGTGGGCAATGCCCGATGAAATGCAACAAATGATGCAACAAAAAATAGCACACCCGCAATCGGGTGCTAATACAGCTTGGGTTCCTTCGCCCACTGCGGCTACTTTACACGCATTGCATTATCACAGTGTTGATGTCTTTAAGCAGCAGAAAGTAATTCAACAACAGCCAGCAGCAAAATTACACGATTTGTTGCGCATGCCGGTGATGCCTGCATCTATGGTCTTAACTGAAGATCAAATTATCAGCGAATTAGAAAATAATATTCAAGGGATTTTAGGCTACGTGGTGCGCTGGGTTGAGTTAGGCGTGGGTTGCTCAAAAGTACCAGATATTAGCAACACAGGTTTAATGGAAGACCGCGCGACATTACGCATTTCTAGTCAGCATATCTGCAACTGGTTACATCACAATATATGTAATGCGCAGCAGGTTGAGCAAGTTTTACAGAATATGGCCAGCATAGTGGATACACAAAACCAAGGCGTTGCGGGTTACCAAAATATGATGCCGAATTTTTCTAACAATATGGCATTCAAAGCCGCCCGAGATTTAATTTTTAAAGGCGCACAACAACCTAACGGATATACCGAACCTTTATTACATGAATATCGATTATTTGCCAAAAATCACTAGCGCCTATTGCTCTTTCCAATTTTCGCTAGCGTTTATAACACCCTTAAAGTGCTTACATAACTTAATGACATCAAATGGAGAAATATCATGAACTATAAAACTGAAACAAATAATGCTCGCCAGTTTACTGAACAACAAGGACAAACGTGGAATGCCATTAATCCGGAATATATTGCACGTATGCGCTTACAAAACCGTTTTAAAACGGGGTTAGATATTGCCAAGTATACTGCCAAAATAATGCGTGAAGATATGGATGCCTATGATGCTGACAGCAGCAACTATACGCAGTCATTAGGTTGTTGGCATGGTTTTATAGGTCAACAGAAAATGATCTCCATTAAAAAGCATTTTCAAACCACTAAAGGTACTTACTTGTATTTGTCAGGTTGGATGGTGGCAGCGATGCGTTCCGAGTTTGGTCCACTACCCGACCAATCAATGCATGAAAAAACCACTGTGCCTATGCTTATCGAGGAGTTATATACCTTCCTCAAGCAGGCAGATGCACGTGAGTTAAATCATGTTTTTCAGGAGTTAGACAGTGCAGTCGAGAGTGGTGATCAATTAGCGCAACAGGCCATTCATAAACGCATCAATGAATTTGAAACACATATTGTGCCAATCATTGCCGATATTGATGCCGGTTTTGGTAACGAAGAAGCAACTTACCTATTAGCGAAAAAGATGATTGAAGCAGGTGCATGTTGTATTCAAATTGAAAACCAAGTTTCTGACGCAAAACAATGTGGTCATCAAGATGGCAAAGTTACGGTACCACACGAAGATTTCTTGGCAAAAATTAATGCCGTACGCTACGCGTTTATGGAACTGGGTGTAGAAGATGGAATTATTGTTGCGCGTACAGATTCATTAGGAGCAGGTTTAACTCAAAAAATTCCTGTATCGCAATATCCTGGTGATTTGGCGGAGCAATATAATGATTTTATTGATGGTGAATCGTTAACATCATTAGACCAATTACAATCCGGTGACATGGTATTAAGTCGAGGCGGAGAACTGATTAAACCACATCGTTTAGCAAATGGTTTAGTACGCTTCAAAGCTGATACGGGCGAAGACAGAGTGGTATTAGATTGTATCACTTCATTGCAACACGGTGCTGACCTATTATGGATTGAAACCGAAGCACCTAACGTGCAACAAATTGCGGGCATGGTAAACCGTATTAGAGAGGTGGTACCAAATGCTAAATTAGTTTACAACAATAGCCCGTCATTTAACTGGACGCTTAACTTCCGTCAGCAAGTATTTGATGCATGGCAAGCTGCAGGTAAAGACTTATCCTCATACCAACGTGGCGATTTAATGAGTCAGTTGTACGATGCTACCGAATTAGCAATAGAAGCGGATTTTAAAATCCAAAACTTCCAACAGGAAGCGTCACAGCAGGCAGGGATTTTCCATCACTTGATCACCCTACCGACTTATCACACGGCGGCACTTTCTACTGATAACTTGGCAAAAGAGTACTTTGGTGAACGAGGCATGCTAGCTTATGTTGATAATGTTCAACGCAAAGAGATCAGAGAAGGATTAGCTTCTGTGAAACATCAAGACATGTCCGGCTCTAACATTGGTGATGATCACAAGGAATACTTCTCTGGAGATCAAGCGCTGAAAGCATCCGGTGTCAATAATACAATGAGTCAGTTTTCATAAGAAGTTGTCTATAAGTGCTTGCCCATAAGCTCTTGTTTATAGGCTCTTGTCGATAAGCAATCGCCGATAAGTGATGACGATAAGTAAAGCAGGTAAGGCAATAATGACAGGCTTTGCCGCTCAACAAAAACCAATCCAAGTGATTGGTTTTTTTATGGCAATAGGAATAAAAATAGAAATAAGAATAGTAGCCAGAGCCTAACTAGATTAAGTGACTAAAAACAGAAAAATGCAAAAAATAATCAAAGAGCTGAAAATTATTTAGCTGGTATTGATATAGCTTAACTTCTATTGCTCTTAAAAAATATATGTTTGTTAATACTTGTTGGCAATGAAAGTTAATCTATCAATGACCCAAAATACGTTATTAAATATGCTAAAAATATCAATTACTATCGGCTTATGTTTAATCGCATTGGGTATTTACTTACACTTGTTCAGTGAAAAAATGCATCAACTTGGTGTCACAGGCATTATTATCAGTGCAACCTGTATCGCAATAGGATTCATATTTTCCTTACCCACTAAAATATTTTTGACCATTCTATTAATGAAGCGTGAAGCCGATATAAAGGCTGCACACACTCCCCATAACGAAACTAAAAGTCATTATAAAGGTTGTTTTGAAAATAGTATTGAAGTCAACAGTGTTGAAAGTAATGTTGAAAATAGTATTGGAAATAGCATTCAAAGTAGCGTCGAAATTAGTGTTGAAAGCCGCCAGAACAAAAATCAGCAAAAGGAAGCTTCATATCTTCTCCACAATAAAGAGTTGAATTAGCAAATCCCTACCCACGACACAGTTTAATCAAACAATTGCTGAAAATAGAATAAATCATTGAAGATCAAGTAAATGTAAATTACTGTATTTTTTTGTATTATGAGCATTGTCATCAACATAGGCATAAAAACCTACACTCTCCATTCTCATTAGGCAGCGTAAAGGAAATCACCATGCAATCTCCTATTTCAACAGATCGTTTGCGCTTTTTACTCAATAGATTGCGAGAACGCCTTTGGGTCAGACCATTAGCCGTTTGTTTAATATCGATTGTAGCGGTTTTTACCGCAAAACTGGCTGATGATAGTGGGTTAGCAGACTTTGTTCCCGAAGTAACGCTGGACTCAATCGAAACACTATTAGCTATCATGGCAAGCAGCATGTTAATGATCGCCACTTTTTCTGTATCTTCAATGGTATCAGCCTATGCATCAACCAGTAATACAGCAACACCACGATCCTTTAGTTTAGTGGTCGCAGATGATGTATCACAAAATGCATTATCGACTTTTGTAGGCGCTTTTATTTTTAGCGTAGTGGCATTAATGGCAGTTAAAAATGCTTACTTTGAAAAACCTGGTTTATTCATATTATTTATTCTCACGGCAATGGTTTTCGCCATCGTGATTGTCACTTTTGTACGTTGGGTAGATAACATTGCTCGCTTAGGAAGGCTTGGCTCAACCATAGATAAAGTTGAAAAAGCCACTGAGCGAGCTTTACAACAGCGAAAAAAATACCCCACTTTGTGTGCGATGCCAGAAACGAGTACCGAGTTACAAGGACAGCCAATATTTGCCACCAGCGTCGGATATGTTCAACATATTGATATGGCGGCAATTCAAAGTTGGGCTGAAGAAACTCACTCACAGGTTTTAATTGCAGCGCTACCCGGAACGCTCGCCGCTCCGGACCAAGCATTAGCTTACATCAGTACTTCTAATCATCTCGTCAATAACGCTCCACAGAATAAATTATCCCATGACAAATCAGCCGTCGACTGCTGCAGTGTAATTAAAGCGTTTCAGATTGGAAATAATCGACTATTTGAAGATGATCCTCGTTTTGGTCTGGTGGTTTTATCTGAAATAGCTGCTCGCGCCCTATCGCCAGCAGTCAATGATTCTGGCACGGCGATCAACGTTATAGGCTCTCTATTACGATTATTAACTCTGTGGAATGGGGCGACTATTCATCCAGATCAAGAAACAGAAAGTGAGGAAGAGCAATGCAAATATGACCGAATAGCTGTCCCGACTCTTTCCGTACAAGATATGTTTGATGATGCATTCACAGCCATTGCAAGGGATGGCGCGGGCGCTATAGAAGTGTCAGTGCGTTTACAAAAAGCATTGAATACCTTGTCTGCAATCGGAGATACTGAAATGAATGAAGCGGCATTATACCATGCCCGATTAGCATTAAAGCGTGCTCGACTCGCCCTTGATGTGGAGGAAGACATAGCAATTGTTGAAAAAGCAGCCAGCTTTTCAAAACACGCAGGCAAGCAATAACTTTGCTTATGCTTATACCCAATGGATTCGAGTATAAGCTTAAGCACGGCAAGTTTGATCGCTTAAACAGACAGCCCCTTAATATTTTAAAGCCTAAATCGTTAAGAACCGAAAATTTCAGGCTCTCTAGTCCCAAGCAAATACCTAGGCGAGTAATGTTATTTTATCCTTTATAAAGGTTATCAAAATTTGGGATCGCCTCTTCCCATATAGGTTTATCCTTACCAATAAATTCGCGTACAGCATCTAAAAACAAACGTGTTCTTACCGGTAAATCACGATGCGGATAAACAGCATACATTGGGTTATCTTCAGCCATCTTAAGATCCGTTAACAAAGGGACTAAGGTGCCATCTTTCACTTCATCTTTAATTAAAAAAGAAGGTAATAAACCATAAGCAGTGCCCGATAGTATTTTCATTTTTAATACTTCACCATCATTTGCCCTAAAAATACTACGCATCTTTTGCTCACAATCCTTGCCATCTTCATCGATATAGGAGATTCGATCTATTCTGACCTGCGAGTTAGCATAGCTGGCAGCCGGAAAGTCACTTAAATCTTCAATGGTTTTTGGAAGCCCATAGGTTTCAATGAATTCTGAAGTAGCTAAGATTAACCAACGATTACGCGCAATCGGTCTAGCAATCAATGAAGAGTCTTTTGGTTTACCTACTCTAAATGCTAAATCAAACCCTTCAGAAATAATATCAACCAAACGGTCATCTAAACGCATCTCCACTTCAACCTGTGGAAAACGTTTTTGAAAATCATTAATTACAGGTTGTAAATAACGTTGACCAATAATAGCGGAAGCAGTAATTTTTAATAAACCGCGAGGTTCTTGGTGATAATTTTCAGCCATACGCAATGTTTCAGATAATACCTGCCGCAACTCAGTGGCTTTTTTAATCATTTCAGCACCGGCTGCGGTTAATGAAAATGATCGTGTGGAACGATTCAATAATCTTACGCCCAACTCATCCTCTAAGCGGCCTATCTGTTTTGACATAACAGAGCGATCTACATTTCGAACTTCAGCGGCTTTAGCAAAAGATCCTTGCTCAACCACTTCAAGTAACATTAAAAGGCGACTGGTCGTATCCATTTTTTCATCCAAAATAGTTAATTATTAAAACATTGATGCGATATTGGCATTAATGAAATTAAAAAACCATTCTTTTTTATCACTACTTAGTTTCGTATTATAGCCTCAATATTTTATTGGAGCCTCGTCATGAAGAAACACCTAATCGCCGCATCTATTGCAGCGGCAAGCTTTACATTAATCAGCTGTGCTGAAGAACCTGTACCGGCAGTAAGCCAAGCACCTTTACAATCGATTGATGTTGCAGAGGTTTTAATTAAACCAACTCAAAGTTGGCACACCTACACGTCTCGCTTAGAGTCGCCTGAAGAAGTTGCATTAATGCCACGTATTTCAGGATTGATAGAAGAAATCAGCTTTAAAGAAGGTGACCATGTTAAGCAAGGCGATTTATTATTTAAACTAGATAGCCGCCCTTTTGCAGCCGTAGTTGCTAGCTTAAAAGCACAAGTAATGAGCGCGCAAGCAGCATTAAGCCAAGCCGAAAGTGAAGCAAAGCGTGCAGTTAGTTTGAGACAACGCAAAGCTATTTCTACGGAAGAAGCTGAATCACGCACATCCACATTGCGTCAACGCCAAGCACAACTTGCTGCATTAAAAGCACAGCTAACAGCTGCACAATTAGATTTGGAATTTACAGCAATCCGTTCCCCTATTGATGGCATTATTTCTCGCGCTAATATCACCAAAGGAAATAATGTAATTGCAGGGCAAAGCGTATTGACGTCAATTGTATCAAACAAAGCAATGTACGCTTACTTTGATGTTGATGAACGTACTTGGAATCGTTCGTTTAACGATGTAACTGCATCAAGCAAGCAACAGGTTGTGATGCAAAAAGTAGGTCAAGAGGACTTCCCGTATTCAGGTTACATCAACTTCATTGATAACCGCATTAACTCTGCAACGGGTACGTTACGTATCCGCGCTATTTTCCATGAAGCGAGTGATGAGTTACGTTCAGGATCATTTGCACGTATTCGATTAGCGGCAAATGAAGTGACTAAACAGGTAATAATACCCGATCGTGCAATCGGCACAGATTTAAAAAATCGCTTTGTTTTAACTGTGGGTGAAGGCGATATTTTACAATACAAATTAGTCGAAGTTGGCGAGCGTTACGGTAGCCTTCGTGCAATTTCATCAGGTTTAAAGAAAGGTGATGTTATTGCGGTTAACGGCCCAGCACGTGTAGGTCCGGGTATGCCAATTTCTCCAAATGTGACCATGATTGATAGTAGCAGTGCTTCCTTTACGTTAAGTGAACCAGAACAACAATTAGCAGCAAGCCGTAAGGAACCATAATGAAATTTTCACACTTTTTTATTCAGCGCCCTATTTTTGCGGCTATGCTGTCATTGGTAATTTTAATTGCGGGTAGCATCTCGTTATTTCAATTACCAATCAGTGAATACCCTGAAGTCGTGCCTCCGACTGTAGTGGTGACGGCTAATTACCCTGGTGCTAATCCAACGGTTATTGCACAAACGGTAGCAACACCACTGGAGCAAGAGATCAACGGCACAGAAAACATGCTGTACATGTTTTCTCAAGCGACCAGTGATGGACGTATGACGCTAACGGTTACTTTTGCTCTGGGTACAGACCTTGACCGAGCACAAACGCAAGTACAAAACCGCGTCAATAGTGCACTGCCACGTTTACCAGAAGAAGTGCAACGATTAGGTGTGGTAGCAGAAAAGTCTTCGCCAGATTTAACCATGGTAGTGCATCTTTTTTCACCGGAAAAAACACACGATACAACCTACTTATCTAACTATGCTGACTTATATGTTAAAGACCAGTTAGCGCGTTTAGGTGGTGTCGGTGATGTACGTTTATTTGGTGGAGGTCAATACTCAATGCGAGTTTGGCTAAATCCCGATGCATTAGCCGCTCGTGAAATTACAGCAATGGACGTTATACTTGCATTACGCGAGCAAAACCAACAGGTTGCTGCCGGTAGTTTAGGTGCTCAACCCGCTGTAACGGACAGTCAATTTCAAATTTTATTGAATGTGAAAGGTCGTCTTGAAAGTGTTGAAGAGTTTGAGCAAGTTATTATTAAAGTGGGCAACAATGGACAATTAACTCGTCTTAATGATGTTGCTCGCATTGAATTAGGACAAGATAATTACTCTCTAAGGTCGATGTTAGACAGCCAACCTGCGCTGGCTATTCCAATCTTCCAACGCCCTGATGCCAATGCCATTGACTTGTCAGATCAAGTTCGTGAGACGATGAAGCAATTATCTAAAGCCTTTCCGGCTGGGGTAGAATACGATATCGTTTACGATCCAACTATTTTTGTTCGTGATTCTATTGATGCCGTTATTGAGACATTACTTGAAGCTATCGTACTGGTAGTAATTGTTGTTATCCTGTTTTTACAAACATGGCGCGCATCTATTATTCCACTTATTGCTGTGCCTGTTTCATTGATTGGTACCTTTGCCGTCATGAACTGGTTGGGCATTTCTATTAATACACTGTCATTATTTGGCTTAGTACTGGCGATCGGTATTGTGGTAGATGATGCGATTGTGGTGGTAGAAAATGTTGAGCGAAACATTGAAAAAGGCTTATCACCAATAGAAGCAACGCGTGTTGCAATGAGTGAAGTAACCGGCCCAATTATTGCAATTGCATTGGTGTTATGTGCGGTATTTATTCCAACAGCATTCATCAGCGGTTTATCGGGTCAATTCTACAAACAGTTTGCACTGACGATTACTATTTCTACAGTTATTTCAGCGTTTAATTCATTGACGTTATCACCGGCTTTATCGGCATTACTGCTTAAGCCTCACGATAGCGAACCGGACCGACTAACTCGTTTTTTAAATGCCCTATTTGGACGTTGGTTATTTAAACCGTTTAATAAATTGTTTGACCGCGGAGCACAGGGTTATCAAAAACTAGTTAAAAAGCTAATACGTATGGCAGTGGTTGTAATGGTCGCTTATGTCGCTTTATTAGGTGGAACAATTAGTCTATTTAACTCAGTACCGGGTGGGTTTATTCCTCCACAGGATAAACAATACCTCGTGGCGATTGCGCAATTACCTGATGCGGCAAGTTTAGATCGTACTGAAGCAGTAGTGAAAGAGATGGAAAAAATTGCACTGCAAGTTCCCGGTGTAGCGCATACCGTTGCTTTCCCTGGTCTATCGGTGAATGGTTTTACTAATAGCCCCAATAGCGCCATTATATTCACAACATTAGATGCTTTTTCTGAACGTACAGACCCAAGCCGCTCTGCGATGGCCATTGCTGGAAAATTAAACCAACAATTTACTGCTATCGATGAAGCTTTTGTTGCTGTGTTCCCACCACCACCAATCCAAGGTTTAGGTACAACAGGTGGTTTCAAATTACAGATTGAAGACCGTAATAACAAAGGTTTTGAACCTTTATTTGATAGTTTACAAGCAGTAATAGGTAAAGCACGTCAAGATCCAGCATTGACAGGACTCTTTTCAAGCTTCCGTATTCAAGTTCCACAAATGGATATTGATGTCGACCGCGAACAAGCATTAATTCAAGGTATTCCATTAGATGAAGTATTTAACGCACTACAAGTCTACTTAGGCTCGGTATATGTTAATGATTTCAATTTATTTGGCCGTACCTATAAAGTAAATGCACAGGCAGAAGCGGAATTCCGTGAAGATCCGTCGCAAATTCTTAATTTGAAAGTGCGTAATCGACGCGGTGATATGGTGCCACTAGGTTCAGTGTTAACCGTTACACCAGCAATTGGTCCAGACCGTGTAATGCATTACAACGGTTACCCAAGTGCTGAACTAAATGGTAGCCCAGCACCTGGTTATAGCTCAGACCAAGCGCAACAAGCAATTGAAAAGATTCTAGCGGATACGTTACCGGCAGGAATCGCATACGAGTGGACAGATGTTACCTTCCAACAAATATTAGCGGGTAATACCATGGTTTATGTATTCCCGTTAGTTGTGTTGTTAGTGTTTATGGTACTGGCTGCACAATATGAAAGCCTGCGTTTACCGCTAGCAATTATTTTGATTGTACCAATGACCATCTTCTCAGCACTATTAGGAGTGTGGTTAGTTGACTCGGATAATAATATCTTTACTCAGATTGCTTTGATTGTATTAGTTGCATTAGCATCCAAGAATGCAATATTAATGGTCGAGTTTGCTAAAGACAGAAATGATCAAGGACTATCTCATTTAGATGCCATGATTGAAGCGTGTCGTATGCGTTTACGCCCTATTTTAATGACCTCTATCGCATTTACTGCGGGTGTTATTCCATTAGTATTAGCCACTGGCGCGGGTTCAGAAATGCGTCATGCCATGGGTAATGCAGTATTTGCAGGAATGATCGGTGTAACAGTGTTTGGTTTATTATTTACACCTGTATTTTATATGCTGATGAGTAAAACCAAGCAGTTAAAATAAGCAGCAAAAAATATAACGAAAGTAGCTTGGTAAGCTAGGGATATAAACCTAGCTTACTATTAAATTTTGATGATAGTGCTTGGCCTAATAAACTTGTATCTGATGGTACAGTAGTTATGCAAGTCAACCCACAGCCTGAAACACATCAATCTTCAGGCGGTTTTCATCAATATACTATTTTGTTGTATTAAAAATTTTAAAGAAAAATATAAATGTTGTGCTTTTGTTATTTACATCAATTTTGTTATTCATATCAATATTGCACAACGTTTTATTAGATAAAATTAATTTAAATCAATATGTTAGTTTAAAGTAAAAAAGCTAATATATTGATATAAATTAATTCAAACTAGCAATAATTAGATTATACAAGCAGGTTATATCTGCCTCAAAGCTCATCAAAATATAAGTAAAGATAAGGTGAGTAATTCGATAAATAAATGACTCGAGAGGATGGTTTTTTAACTTTGTTATAACCTAATTAAAGTACCTTTTTGAATATAAGACAGGATGTTGTCACCGTGCGGAATTTACAAATCGTACAATTTTAACATTGCTTATTGGGTGCTTTCCTTATAGGCCTTAAGAGATAGAGTTTAACCATGACAATAGCAAATACTACAATAAATATCCCATTAACAATGTCCGGCATTGTATTAGATGAACCAAACCAAGATATCACCTTATCAAAGGTGAATTTACCTGTACCTGAATGTGATGATAATGAATTATTAATTAAGGTTGAATATGCAGGATTAAATTCCGTCGATGCGCTGTTCGCCGGGAAAGGCTTTTTCCAATGGCAGTACCCACATGTTTTAGGTTTAGATGCGGTAGGCATTGTCGTTAAAGCCAAAAAGGAGTTTATCCTAATATTGGTGACCGTGTAATGTGGCATGCGAGTCTTGGCGATCAAGGTGTATTAAGCGGTTATGCAAAAGTGACTAATTGTGCAGTTTCTGTTGTGCCTAATAGCATTCCAGCGATTACTGCAGCTGCCTTACCTTGTGCCGGTATGACCGCATTAATTGCATTAGAAAAGCTTGATGTTACAGATGGTGAAGCGATATTTATAGACGGAGGTGCAGGCGCCGTTGGACAATTTGCGATTCAATTTGCAAAACAACGTGGTGCTACGGTTTTTGCTACCGCTTCGCCACATAATCACAAGTTACTTAAAAAATTAGGGGCCGATGCAATATTTGATTATCACGATAAAAAGTTATGTGAAAAAATTCGTCGTGAATTAGGTCCACAGGGGTTTGATGCAGTGATCGACACCATTGGCGGTGAAAACACCGTACGCAATATAGATTTGATGCGTTTTTGTGGTCGTATTGCTTGTTTAAAAGCACTACCCGCCTTTGAACGTGAGCAAATGTTCCGTAAAGGCCCAACTATCTGTATCGTATCGCTTGCTGGCGCTTGGCTTGCAAAAAGCTTATGTGCACAACAAAAAATGAGCTTTATGAATAATGTACTGCTTGAAGGTGTCGCTAGTGGAGACATTAAAGTGCCACAAATAAGCACGGTTGATTTTACTGCTGATGCAGTTTCAGCAGCCCTAAAAGGACAACTTGATGGTAGTTTTACCGGCAAAAAAGTGGTTAAGATTAGCGCTTAATATTCAGAATAAACGGCTCAACATTAGCGCTTAATAGCACTTAGTAGTACTTAGAATTAGGGCTTTGCAATGAAGCAGCGTTGAGGAAAAACATTGAAAGATAGCATTGAAAGAAGCATTGAGGCATAGCATTAAAACCGAGTGTTAAGCCTCAACTTTAGCTTCTTTCCCTATTGTGTTACATCAACTGCAACCAATACAGTAATGACACACCAAGACTGCAAGTAAGCAGTGACCCTATGGTCGTCATCGCGATAACATTTGCTGCCAAATCTGCATTATGCCCCATTGCACGCGCCATTACATAGCTAGCGGCTGCCGTCGGTGCCGCAGACATAAAGAACACAATACCTAACTCAATACCTGTAAAACCAAATAAATAAGCGCCCCCTGTTATAAAGATCGGCCCCACTATAATTTTTAATAACGTTGAAAATCGGCAATTAAAGCTATTATCTTTTAATGCTTGAATATTTAAGCTCCCTCCGGTGCATAACAGTGCCAACGGTAAGGTCATATCTGAAAAATACTGCCCAGTATTAATCACAATATCCGGTACTGGAATGGCAAGAACAAAGAACACCAAACCGAGCATGATACCAATAATAAGTGGATTTTTAGCGATCGATTTAAACACGCTGATTAACATTACAGGGTTAACGCCCTCTTTTTTAGGCGATAATATGATCACTGATAAAATGTTATATAGCATGGTATGAAAAGCCACATAAACAGCCGCTAATCCAATACCCGCATCACCATAAACATTTGCTACGTAGGCTAAACCGATAATCGCAGTATTACTACGAAATGCACCTTGGATGATCACACCATGATCCTGCTTATCTTTGACCCAATATTTGGTCACTAAAATGCTGAATAGAAAAAAAGCAAAATTTGCAATAATAGAGTAAACAATTAAAGGGAAGTCGATTTCTGCATCACGGTTAGTATTAATAATCCCAAGAAATAATAAAGTCGGTAACGTCACTTTAAAAACAACCTTTGATCCTGTTTCAATAAATGCATCGTTAATAGTCCCCGTCTTTCTTAGCAACCAGCCTAAAAATAGCAGTAAACAAATGGGACCAATAATAGAAAATGAAAATTGTAACGACTCAAAAAACATAAAACGCTCTCGAATGAAGGTTGTATATCAACCACTAGAAATAGCGATAAACAGAAATAAACACTTAGCTCAAACAATATACAATCTATTGATAAAAGACTACAAATACCCTTTAAATCAGCTAAATAAACATGAATCCAAATGATTAATCAGGGTCAAACTCTTGTTTTAATAAACCTTTAATCGATGCTTAATCAATATCTAAATATTTGTGCATTTGTATTGATAAGCGCCAGTTTCGTTCAATGCATGTTTTCATACATAAAGCCGTTGCTTTAGGCTTTTGAGAGATCGGTTGCAAACAAATAGTTTTGTCATTTACAGATTTGAGTTGCTGCAATAACGCATCTAATTGTTCAATATCCTTTTCCGTTCCAACTGGATGTTTGATTTCATTGGCTCTGACTAATGCTGTTTTTAGCACTTCTTTTTTGCCACGCATATTAATTTTAGGAGACAGCGTAACCCAGGTTTGATCATCAACCAACACTGGATAAGTACCGCTAGTTTCTAATTGTATTTGAAACCCAAATTCATGTAATACTTGGGTTAACTCTCGCAAATCAAACATGCACGGTTCGCCACCGGTGATCACGATCAGGTTAGCGGTGTAACCTAAACGTTTAATTTCATCAACAATCTCTTTTGCTGAAACATCAGCCCAACGATCAGACTCGGTACTTTTGTCAGTTAATAGCATTAATTCTGATTGTTTTGACGGGTCAATATCCCAAGTATGTTTAGTATCACACCAAGCACAACCTACGTCACAACCTTGTAAACGAACAAAAATGGCAGGGACGCCGGTGTAAACACCTTCCCCTTGGATAGTTTGAAACAGTTCATTTACTTTATAGTTTTGTGTCATTGACGTAAAATACCTTATTTGATCTTGCTCACTCTTTTTGTGGGCTGTTTTTATACTCGTGATATCGCAAGATGTAAAGCCACCAACATAAATAGCGCATTATGCAGCTACCGTGTTTCAGTGTTAAAGAAGTTGCATCGCTATCAAACAATACTAATAGGAAAAATAAGTGCTATGAGCAAAAAAGTCGTGGTTATATATTCAGGTGGAATGGACTCATACACTGTTTTACACAAAGCCATTGAAGAAGGGTTAACCCCTTACGCATTGACCTTTGATTATGGTCAGCGTCATGTAAAAGAAGTAGAAATTGCTCGACAGGTCTGCCAAGAGTTGGGTGTGCAGCACAAGGTTATTGATATTACTTCAATTAATCAAATCATAGGTGGGTCATCATTAACTGATAACACGATAGACGTTGCGCAAGGTGATTACGAAGAAAGCAATATGCTCAATACCGTGGTGCCTAATCGCAATATGATTTTATTATCGTTAGCGATTGGTTATGCCGTTTCGTTAAAGGCTGAGCAAGTTTATTACGGCGCCCATTCCGGAGACCATGATATTTATCCTGATTGCCGCCCTATTTTTCTTGAAAAGATGAACGATGTGGCAGCAGTTGCTAATTATGAAAAGACGGAAATCCACGCGCCTTATTTAAAAACAGACAAAATTGGTATCTTAAAAGACGGGCTAAGAATGGGGCTAGATTACAGTAAAACTTGGACCTGTTATAACGGACGAGAAAAGGCCTGTGCCCAATGCGGTAGCTGTGTAGAACGTTTACAAGCCTTTGAGAAAAATGATATACGCGATCCAATTGCTTATGAATAGCCAGTAATCAGTAGCCAATAACTAATAAAAGCTAAAGTAAGGTTTGTTGTTTAGACCTTACTTTATTCACTGTGATTTTAAAATATAGCCTTTAGATATCACTTTGAACGGCCACTCAGTAACACTCCAGATCGCCACTTTCAGTGCTAATACGTTAATAGATCCCCTCATCTATAGCTGTTTTTTATTCTCAACTCACTCTCTAAATAGTCACTTTAGTTCAAGTAATAAATGCTCGTTTTATTAATCATTTTATTGAACATTTTATTGAGTAGTATCAAACTTTTTTCATTAAACCCACCTATCTCTTTATAGATATTTGCAGTTTGTGTTAAGCCTGTCTACTCTCAATACTTACGAATAAAAATTATACAATAAAGCGGCACTTCTAGAGGTCATCATGATATTTAATTTCAATAAGAACAAAGAAATAACGCAATTAAAAGCACAAATAGAGATCTTACAAAAAGACAATAATAGTATTCAAAATGCACTAGAAGAAGCGACTCAATCTAATAGCGAACTGACAGAAAAATTGTATGAAACCAACAAGCGCTATCAGAACCAAGAAGAGTTAAATCAATTATGGTTACAATCCTCGGATTTAGTAAACCAAATAAGAGAAAGCTTGGCACAAGCGACAACAGAATTAATTGATCATCGAGACGGCTTTCAATCTTCGCAAGCATTATTTGAACAAATCATGTCGATGCTCACTGAAACAATCACCTCTACGACTCAAATAGCACAGGATACTGAAAAATCTTCGGTGGCCGTGGGCCAACTAGACACAGTGATTACCGACATTAATGACTTTGTGAATATCATTAAAGGCATTTCAGACCAAACTAACTTGTTGGCATTAAATGCAGCAATAGAAGCAGCGCGAGCAGGAGAGCAAGGTAGGGGCTTTGCAGTAGTGGCCGATGAAGTTCGAACATTAGCACAACGCTCTTCTACAGCCTCTAACGAAATATCAACCTTAATAGAAAAAGTTAACCGTAATATGACTGACGTTATCTCTGGTATTAATAATGTCGGCAAAAAAAGTAGTGATATCTCAACCAGTACGGCGTCAATTGAAAATACCGCCAATGAGATTGTCAACTTATCGCAGCATATGTACTCAGTGATCACGCAATCAACGGCAGATTCGTTTATCCAGACGGTTAAAATGGATCATGTTGTGTGGAAACTTGAGGTTTATCAAGTGATACTCGGTATGTCGAGTAAATCCGCGCAGGACTTTGCAGATCATACTATGTGCCGTTTAGGTAAATGGTACTATCAAGGTGAAGGTAGTGAGAAATATACAAGTTATGATGCATTCAAAAAAATAGAAGGCCCTCATGCGGAGGTACATAAAAATGGCTTAGCGGCATTATTAGCCTTTAACCAAGGGAATGAAAAAGAAGCAATTAAGAAGCTAACCTTGATGGAAAGCGCAAGCTTTAAAGTGGTGGATTTACTCTCTGCTTTATCAAGTGAAATAACCACAACCACCTATCAATAAATGCATTGCAGCAGAATAAGTTGTGTAACAACTCGACAACAGCGAACAAATTATAAATAACCTTTAACTTGCAAGTAAGCATTAGCCTCAAAATCGCTCTGATATCTTGGGGCGCTATTGATTAACTTGATTAACGCATTACAAGTTTTAAAAAAGTTAAGGTCATAAAAAATGTGATGGCTTACCTCAGTAGTTAAATTGATCCATCACAGCGATTACCAAGTATAATGATTCTTAGAAAACTCAAGATCCCCCGCGAATAACAAATATTTTCAAATAGGTATGACATGGCTGATATAAACCTCGACTTTGCAAAAAAAGTCTTCATCGACACAGAACAACAACCTTGGATCAATAGCCCAATGGCAGGCGTTCGACGTAAGCCGTTAGCACGCGCAGAAGATGAAGTTCACATCACCAGTATTGTAGAATATGCAGCAGGCTCCTATTTTAGCGAACACGCTCACCCACAGGGCGAAGAGATTTTTGTACTAGAAGGTGTGTTTTCAGATCAAAATGGTGATAATCCGGCGGGTACCTATATTCGTAACCCACCCGGTAGTCGACACACACCCTTTAGTGAGCAAGGTTGCCTTATTTTTGTCAAGCTTAACCAGTTTGCAAGTACAGACCTCACATCAGTCAGAATCGATACCAATCAAACACAATGGTTACAAGGGATAGGTAATTTACAGGTTATGCCCTTGCATGACTTTGAAGGTGAACATACCGCATTAGTAAAGTGGCCTGCTGGAGAACATTTCCAACCACATAAACATTTTGGCGGAGAAGAAATACTGGTGCTTTCAGGCGAGTTTAAAGATGAATTTGCAAGTTATCCTAAGCACACATGGATACGCAGCCCGCACATGAGCCAACACCAACCTTTTGTTGAACAAGATACAATTATCTTAGTTAAAACTGGTCACTTACCTTTTGCTTAAGCTGTCTTTTAGATAACTTATTTAAATGCACTAGTCAGAAGTTTTAGTGAAAAGCCTTAGCTAAATCAGTTAAGTGGTATAGCGGAGTGATCACGTTATGATAATGGGTTTTGTTAAATTTAAAAGGCACGATCAGAAGCAGACAATTTAATGACAATAAAAATAATTTACTGATTAATATTTAACAATATCATGTTGATTTTCATAGATGAAAACCTTTTTTTTAACTTCCTGCATGATATTTATTAACATTTACTATTCCCTAAAAGTATTTTTTTTTATAAAATGTGAAGTTACGCCTGTATTTGGCACTTATTTTCTTTCCTTGATAAACTTTTATCGTTTTATATTAGAGAGCTGAAATGTTATTAGATCCGTATTATATCCAGCAAAACGACACCATTACGATTAGCGCAGAGCAAGCAAGTCATTTTGCTAAAAAAGAATGCCAAGATTTTAATCCTATTCATGATCCTGATTCAAAACGTTTTTGTGTTCCTGGTGATTTATTATTCTCATTGGCTTTAAAAGAGTACGGTGTGAGTAAATCTATGAGCTTTGCTTTTACTAATATGGTCGGTGATAGTATTCCTCTTAACTTTCCTGCTGCCGAAGGTGAAGATATTGTTGTGACAAATGCACAGGGTAAAAGTGTATTAGAAATAACAAAAAGTGGTGCTACTAGCCACGACCTAGAATTACTTGAATCATTAATTAAAAACTATGTGGTTTTTTCGGGGCAAAATTTCCCAACATTATTAATGCCATTGATGGAAAAACATCAAGTGATGTTCAATCCAGCACGCCCACTTGTAATGTACAACAGCATGAACTTTGAATTGGACTGTTTAACGTTTACAAACCCACTACATGTTGAATTAGCAGAAAGTAAACTTGAAGTTGAATCAAAACGTGCCAATGAGTTCTTACATTTTGATATTTATGACGGTGACAAAGTAATTGGCCGAGGTGTTAAAACAGTGGTTGTTGGCGGATTAAAACCCTACGATCATGATTCTATTACCGCGTTTGCTGAAAACTATTTAGCCAACCGTAACGCATTTTAATTTGCTATAAGACCATCAAATAAAAAGAAGCCAGTTCATAAACTGGCTTTTTTATAGCTGTTTTTTATCGTGCTGTTCTAGCTCTTTTTTACAATACTGAGATTAAGTACGAAAACGTAAATTATCACTGGATAACTGATCCACTGCGGTTTTTCCCATTAATTTCATATCACGCTCTAATTCTGCTCGCATTAATCCTAATGCCCTTTCAACCCCAGGTTGCCCAGCGGCTGCAAGCGGATACAAATACATTCTTCCAATACCCACAGCTTTTGCTCCGAGTGATAATGCTTTTAAGACGTGTGTCCCTCGCTGTACACCACTATCAAAAATAACATCAATCTCATCACCGACCTCTGCCACTATTTCAGCAAGCTGATCGAAGGAGCTTCGAGAACCATCTAATTGACGTCCGCCATGGTTAGAAATTACAATACCCGTGCAGCCAATCTCCACCGCTTTTCTCGCATCTTCTCGGCTCATGATCCCTTTTAAACAAAACTCTCCATCCCAAAATTTAACCATTTCAGCAACATCATCCCAATTCATCGAAGGATCCAACATATTAGTAAAATAATCACCAATAGAGGTCGCACCGGAGCCCATATCAACATGCTGTTCTAGTTGCGGTAATTTAAAAGGTTCATGGGTCACATAATTAATTCCCCACATTGGTTTGAGCACAAACTGCAACATGCCGCGTAGGTTCAATTTAAATGGAATTGAAAATCCAGTACGCAAATCACGCTCACGATTGCCGCCAGTAATTGAATCGACGGTTAGCATCATCACCTGTACTCCCGCGGTTTTTGCACGTTCCATCATTGCTTTATTTAATGCTCGGTCTTTGTGGAAATAAAATTGATAGACTTGAGGAGTATTCGTTTGCTTTGCAATTTCTTCCATACTTACCGTACCCAGCGAAGATACACCAAACATAGTGCCATATTTTTCTGCAGCCGCAGCGACTGCTCGTTCACCTTGGTGATGAAATAAACGCTGTAATGCCGTTGGAGAACAATAAACAGGCATATCTAATTTTTGTCCCATCACAGTGACCGATAAATCGACATCTTTAACACCGGCCAATACACTAGGTATTAAATCACAATCTTCAAAGGCTGCAGTATTACGTCGATAGGTTGTTTCATCGTCGGCACCACCGTCGATGTAATTAAAAATAGGGCTAGGTAAACGTTTTTTCGCCAAGGTACGAAAATCTTGAAAGTTATGGCAATCCTTTAATCTCATTACGATCTTCCTTATCTTTTTAATTTTTTGTGAATAGGATCTTGTGACCCACTATAGTCCTTGATTGATTTCTAATAAATACAACATAAAATAATAAACTCTTTCCTAAAACGGCCTAATAAATTGAATTCAGCAGATTTAACACTTTTTGCCTATGTTGCAGATACTGGATCATTCAGTAAAGCAGCACTGCAAGCAGACTTATCAACCCCCGCCTTAAGTAAAAGAATTACTAAATTAGAGCGTTCTCTGGGAGTGCAGCTTATTCACCGTACTACGCGTCGCTTAAGCTTAACCGAAGCGGGGGAAAATCTTTATATTCACGCTAAAAGTATAGAGGGCCAAGTCAGTGATGCCATTGCTTCTGTCTCAGCTTTTAGCCAAGGTTTAAACGGGCATATAAAAATATCTGTCCCCACGATTTCAGGAGAACTGCTACTCTCTGAAGCTATTGCTGATTTTTGTCAGAAATACCCTAACATCAGCGTGGATATGCGCCTTGAAAATAACTTCGTTAACCTCGTTGAAGAAGGTTTAGACCTAGCCGTTCGAACCGGTAAGCTCGAAGACTCAAGTTTAATCGCCAAGCCGCTAATCAAATCTAACTGGGTACTGTGCTGTTCGCCAAGCTACACAGATAAATATGGTGAAGTCACTACCATTGATGCGCTCAAAAAACACAATTGCCTTGCTTATACCTATCAAGCTCAAGGTTCATTTGATTGGCGATTCACAAAAGAAGGTATTGAAGAAACGGTTCGAATTAGCGGCAGCTTAGCGACCAACAATGCACAAGCCTTACGTAAAGCAGCCTTAGCTGGGTTTGGTATTGTTTATGTGCCCCGTTGTTGTGTTTATGAAGATTTACAAAAAGGCACATTGATTAAAATTTTGCCTGATTTTACTCCCAGACAACTCGGCGTTTATGCCATCTACCCTTTCACTAAGCACTTACCTGAAAAACTAAGGCTACTTATTGCACACATTAAACAAGCTTACCAGGATAAAAAAGAGTATTTTTAAACGCTAACTCCATATTTAAAAGCCAAGTCGTAATTGATTTTAATGGCTAGCCATTATTAAGCATGTTCGATAAATGTGATGAACGCTTGCCCCCTATTTCGCTTGATTGGCTTTCGATAAGGTGCATCAGTAGGTTATTGATATTGTTTGAGAAAAAACTATCCCTTAGCACTTAGCACGAGGTCACTAAAAGATAGTTTCTATTAGAATATTGGTTAAAGCTTATGCCTGTCGAGCAGTTAGTTAGCGTTATTTTTTATTAATGCTTTTTAGTAATAATACTTTTTATTAATAATACTTTTTATTAATAATTCTTTTTCATTCGTAATGCCACATTAACCAATGCAATTAATACGGGCACTTCAATTAAAGGGCCAATGACACCAGCAAAAGCTTGATCAGAACTGATTCCAAATACTGCAATCGAAACAGCAATCGCCAATTCAAAGTTATTACCCGTTGCGGTATAAGCGATAGAGGCATTTTTATCGTATTCAATCCCCATCTTTTTACCAATAAAAAAGCTAATAAAAAACATCAAGACAAAATAGATAGTTAACGGGATAGCAATGCGCAATACATCTAAGGGTAACTCAATAATCATTTCACCTTTTAAACTAAACATCAGCACGATCGTACACAGCAAAGCAATCAGAGTAATAGGCGAAATACGAGGGATGTACGTATTATTGTACCAATCTTCCCCTTTCACTTTTACTAATACCTCTCGGCCAAGAAACCCAGCTAAAAAAGGCACACCAAGATAAATGAATACGCTATGGGCAATATCCAACATCGATATATCAACCATCATACCGGTGTAACCAAACACAGGAGGTAACACCGTAATGAATAACCATGCCATAAAGCTATACGTCACAATTTGAAATACACTATTTAATGCAACTAATGCGGCACCATACTCTTTATTTCCGCCGCCGATATCATTCCACACCAAGACCATGGCAATACAACGTGCAATACCGATTAAGATAATACCGACCATGTACCCCGGGTGATCGCCCAAAAAGGTCAATGCTAAGGCAAACATTAAAATAGGTCCGACTAACCAGTTCATTATTAATGATAAAGTAATCGCTTGTTTGTCTTTTGTAACCTTACCTAACAGCCGATAATTTACCTTTGCCAGTGG
This sequence comes from Vibrio sp. 1-Bac 57, assembly GCF_037546855.1. Lineage (NCBI taxonomy): Bacteria > Pseudomonadati > Pseudomonadota > Gammaproteobacteria > Vibrionales > Vibrionaceae > Vibrio > Vibrio sp. 1-Bac 57. The sequence goes on from NZ_JALAAC010000020.1 coordinate 64,910, forward strand.
CGGATACATCATTAAAATGAGCCCGATCGCTAATGGAATATTAGTGCTACCAACGGACATTTCTTCATTTAATGTCGCTATCTGCGGGAATAAAAAACCGATAGCAACACCAATCGCCATGGCAACAAATATCCATAGTGTTAAAAATCGATCTAAAAAGCTCAGTTTTGCAATCGGAGTATCGATGCTTATATTCTTATTCATGGTGATGCCCTTGTTAAAAGTAATTGCTCAAATTTGGTTTAAAATTTTTCGCAACTATCCGCCTTAGTTTATCTATTCTTACTTTAGCTATACTTACCTTTATCTATATAGCTCAGCAAATAGAGTTGAAAAAAGCTCGAATTGTTTTTTATTAATGCGGTAACACATTTTTGGTGGCATCGCCTCCGCAGTTATAAATTCGGCTTGTTTTAGAATTCGCAAATGTTCTGATACCGTTGATTGCGCCAGACCAAGTTCAGACACTAAGTCACTATTTAAGCATCCTCCTGACTTCTCAAGCGCAACCAAAATACTCAGTATTCGCAACCGTGCAGGATGTGCAAGTGCTTTTGCTTGAGCAGCCAGTTGTTGTTCATTAGCTAACTGCTGCTCATTAGCCTGTAAAAGTTGTTTATCTACAACGATACATTTTGTATTCATAAACCCTCTATATAGTTAATCGTCGATTAACTATTATTATACTAGGATCATTTTAGAAATAAAGCGGTTTAGAGGGTAAAAATAATTTTAAAAAAAATACACTCCTACTATTGAAAACAATTTTTAGTGTCCCTAAATATATAAATGTAATGCGATGACACGTTAAAAACACTGCATCGCTTATTGTTTTATTTTATTTAACCTCAATTCTGGTTAATGAAAGTAGAATTATATTTAAAATCATAAGACTATATTTTTTTGGCTATACAGTGCCGCTAGTTTTGCGCAGTTGACAGTTCAAGGCGAATTATTGAAGAAATAACTGGTTATTGAGAGAGTGTTTAACGAAGAAATCCGCGGAAATAACGGTGCTGTATCGCTTTGCTTATCCAGAACTGAGGTTATTTACTCTAAGGAGAACTTATTATGAATACAATTGATTTAACTCCCCTTTATCGTAACAGCGTTGGCTTTGACCGTTTAGCATCATTGATTGATAACGCATTAACTTCAGAAACAAAAGCAACTGGTTACCCTCCTTACAACATCGAAATACTCGGTGAAAATAAATACACCATTTCACTTACGGTACCAGGATTTACACAAGAGGAACTGGATATTCAAGTTGAAAAAGGAGTCTTAAGTGTTTCTGGTAATAGGGAAAATACTGATAATGACTGTAAATACTTGCACCAAGGCATTCCAAATCAAGCGTTTGAACGTAAATTCAACTTAGCAGATTATGTTGAAGTGACAGGTGCAGATCTCTCCAATGGTTTATTGAATATAAACTTAGTCAAAGAGATTCCAGAAACCATGAAGCCGAAGAAGATATCCATTAATCAAATGAATAAATCGTTAACACACCAGAAAGAAGAAAAGGTAATTAATGATAATAGTAAAGATAAAGTCGCTTAAATAGCATGTGTTTATGTCAACTTTAAACGCATTGAGTGAACGTTAATATCTTTAAAAGAGGCAGTGAGCACTGCCTCTTTACTCTTCCTACTTTTAGCGACAAAGTGCGGAGATCTCCAAATCTACAAGATTGTTTTTATAAATGTTATTTTATTGCAGTGAACACATTGATATTTAGATTCATTTCTATGGCTTAAATATTTCTCTTTCCAAGTTCGGCGAGTTTTCATAAGGGGGAGTTCTTTTTTGCAAAATTCACATGTACGCATGACTATCCTGTATTTATTAATAAAAACCAAACTGTAATTAAATTACATTTTACAGCAAGGCATTGATAAATAACAAACTTACTTTCACTTACTAAGCTCCATTTAGTTTAAAAATTACTGAATACATGAAATTTGGTAGGCATCTAACGAATCACACCTATTTTTTAAAACCCCAAGAGTGAAAACTTTTAGACAAAAACTGATTTATTGGTCAAAGTTAATGTATTTTGATCACCTTGTATGGAAGCTATTTATAGTATAGTTAATCAACTATGAAACAATTACAGCATAACTTTCATCATTAAATAGCCTTGATGCTTACAATCTACAACAATCTCAATATAGGAAAATAAATATGAACGAATCTAATGAATTGTTACCTCTTATCTTCTCGCTTCTTGCCGGTGGTCTTATTGGCTTTGTTATTTATCATATAACACTTGGGAAAAGCAAAGCTTCTGAACAACAAAAAGAGCTTGATAAAAACAAAATAGAATTAGAAAAATACAAAGCACAAGTAAATGATCACTTTAATGATAGCGCTGAATTAATGGGACAAGTGGCGAATAGCTACCAAGCTCTTTACAATCATATGGCAGGCCAATCAGAGTCATTATTAGGTGACACAGCAACAACTCACTTTCCATTATTAAAAACATCAGAGGACACTGATCAAGAAAAAGTGGTCACGCCAGAAAGTAGTGAATCGGAAGAAGATGAAGTCACTGTAACTGAAGTTAAAACAGAGGAAGCTGAAACAACTGTAACTGACGTTAAATCTGAAGAAGATGAAGCAACAGTAAATGAAGTTAAAACAGAAGAAGATGAAACAACCGTAACTGAAGTTAAATTAGAAGAAGATGAAGTAACCGTAACTGAAGTTAAATTAGAAGAAGATGAACCCACTGTAACTGAAGTTAAATTAGAAGAAGATGAAGTAACCGTAACTGAAGTTAAAAAAGAAGAAGCAGAAACAACTGTAAATGAAGTAAAAAAAGAAGAAACAAAATAAAATTCATAAGAATACAGGCTATATAGTCGTAATTATGATCCTGTAAATAATTACGACTATATAGCCTGTTCCCGTCCTGAAATCTGCATAATTATCTTTTTTAGAGCGCATTTAAATATTGGTCAAAAGGTTTAAGTGTGCAGCCTTTTCTTCAGCAAGTGATACTTGGGATTGCCGAGATTGCATCATAACCAACTACCTCCGCGCATTTTAAACTACATCATTTATAGGGTCTAAAAGATAGTTTGGAGCTGAATAATGCTCAAAGTTAATGGTCCAGCTTTAGTTCTGTTTTAATTAATTCATCTTTATATTATTAAAATAGACACGTTAGCCAAGCTCACTTCTATGAATTTTTTTGTCGCTTATTTGTACTCCGGCCACTCATTTTTAGATAGCATTCCGTTATTAATTAACTTTAGACGTAATGCGTTGATTGTCTCTTTTAATTCATCTCGGATTAGCCGGACTGCTGGGGTGATCATCTGCCTGCTTGGTAACACTAACCATAACTCTGTGACGGGGATGTGATAGTCGGGCATAACCCTTTGTAGATGACCTTTTAACAAATCTTCTGCTATATCAATGACAGATTTTTTTGCAATCCCTACTCCATCGATGCACCAACGTCTTACTAAATCACCATCGTTGACAGCTCGGTTGCTAAGCATCTTAACTTTGTATTCTTCTTCGCCTTTATATAGCGTCCAATTGTCATGCGTTATTTTATAAAGCTTATAAAGTAACGCATTGTGTTTAATGAGTTCACTGGGTTTAGTTGGTAAGCCATACTTCTCTAGATATTGTGGTGAAGCACATAATAAATGTGGAATATTACAGATCTTGAATCCATAAAAGTTGGACTCTTTTACCGTTCCGGAAGCCATAGCTCGAAGTGCCACATCAACGCCATCTCGGTAAAAATCCACTTGATTATCGCTAACATGTAAACGTAATGACAAAGCTGGGTGTTGCACCATTAGACCATTGAGTAGTGTGCGCATTAAGTTACGTCCCATTTCTGAGGACATAGACATTCTTACTTCACCATTGATAGTTTGTCGTTCGTCATTAATAGCCATCTGACCTTGTTGCAAAAGGTCAAGTGCTTGTTGGCATATTGGAAGATAACGTTCACCTTCTGAGGATAAACGCAATTGTCGGGTGGTACGTACAAATAATTGTGCACCAAGTGCTTGCTCAATTCGCTTTAAAGCGATACTGGCTGCAGAGGTACTTATATCAAGATGATTGGCGGCTGCGGTTATCGACTGATGTTCTGCGATTTTTATCAATACCTGTAAGTCTGCAATTTTCATAGTGCTTTCTCGTGTTTGTTAGTAATAGTTTAATGATAAATTAAAATTTAATTATCCACGAATTCGCGAAAGTATATTAAAAATTTGCCCATTTATCGAATTAATATAAATCTATACAATGCGCGTCAGATAGGGAGATGAATGAGCTCTGTGATACCAATATAACCTTGGTCCTAGCAGTAAATATTTTGTTGCATGTTAATCAAAAACGATGCCATCTCTCCTTTTAATTTTTAATACTAGGAAATATGAATAATGAATAAATTAAAATTGACGGTTATAGCAGGGCTTTTCGGGGCGATGACGTTACCAGTAATGGCTGACGATCACTCAGTGATTTCAACTGAAAACATAAATTGGGGTATGCTTAACCCTGCTCGTGGCGATGCAAGTCCGAAAGCGGCAGATCTTTGGGGCGATCGTACTAAGGATATGGCAACGGGGATGTTAGTTAAATTTCAAAAAGGATTCTCTTCACCTCCTCATATTCATAATATTACTTATCGTGGCATCGTTATTGAAGGTTTAATGCATAATGATGACCCAAGTGCAGCAAAAATGTGGCTACCAAGTGGTTCTTTCTGGATACAACCAGCAGGTGAAAGTCATATTACGGCGGCAAATGGTGAAGAAAACCTTATCTATTTGGAGATCGATAGTGGCCCATATTTAGTTGAACCTGAAGACCAAGCCTTTGATAATGGTGAGCGTCCTATTAACGTGTCTGAGAATAATATATTTTGGCTAAATGCAAATGATGCAAATTGGTTAGATGCTGGCAACGCTGAAATTAGTTATTTATGGGGGAAACCAGAAGCAGCTAATGGAAGTTTTGTTAAATTACCGGCTGGCTTTAAAGGTAGTATTGAAAGCCAAAAAGACCTTAAAGCTGTTGTAGTTAAAGGGAACGCAACTTATCACTGGAATGATCAAAAAAATGAAAAAAACTTTTCTCCAAGCAGCTTTTTTAGCTCAGAAATAAAAGGCAAGCATGTCATTGAAGCAAAAAACGAAGTTGTGCTGTATGTGAAGTCCGTAGGGGCGTTTAATATAAAATAATAGCCTATTAATATTGTTGCTAGCATAAAATCAAATATAATGAATGAGTTAGTGATAATAGAATACTAGCTCATTTCAACTATTCCAGTTGATAATCAAGCTACATCGTAAATAGTAACTGGCATATATTCCTTTGGTAGCCATTTGATCATAAAAATTTATTAAAAAATACATAAGAAGCTTTTTGGACACACTCATCTAAAGTAATTAAAAGCAATCCTCGCGTTGACTCTCTTTCCAATATTAAAATCTAAGAAATCTATCATGTCGTCATTTTTAATATATGAAAGATCACGGTCCGGTGCATACCAAGGTGCAACTATCATTCGCTCAACAACCCACTGACGGCGATGTTCAAAGGATTTTTCGGTGTATTTATCTTCACCACACAAGTAAGCTCTGCGAACACAACGCGAAATACAATGATAATAAGGCGTATCTGATAGCGAGACTTGAGACTGCCGAGATTGAGTCATAATAAACTACCTCCTAAATTCAAAATAAGCATTTATAAAAGATAGTTTTAAAATTCAAATCAGTCAAAGTTTATGGCTGCCCAGCTTTAGTTACAATATATTTAGTTTTCTATGTTGCTATGAGCAACATTACGCCTAGCTCTCTTTCAAAGAAGAATGTGCAGTTATATTTTTCAATATACCGCATTCATTCACTGCTTTGTTTGTTGAACAGCTCATACTGAGTTCTTGTAATTCTTTGCGTAAACCTTGTAACTGATTAATGTGGTGTTCAACTTGTTCAATATGAGCATTTATCATGTTATTAACTGAATTACAGCTATTGTCGGCATCTTGTCTGAGACTAATTAGTTGCCTAATTTCAGTTAACGATAAATCTAATGATCGACACTGTTTTATGAATAAGAGTTGTTTAATTGTTTGCTTGTTGTATAACCTAAAATTACCTTCACTGCGTTCAACAGCAAATAATAACTGCTGTGTTTCGTAATAACGAATGGTTTGAATTGAACAACCTGACAACTTTGCAAGTTCACCTATTTTCATAAAATACCTTGTTGACTCTATAGTAACAATAGAGTGTAAACTAGCGTGACTTGCTAGACAAACATTGTTTTGAATAGCTTCACTTCTTCCTTTGCGGAGAAATAACAGAGAATTTAAGTATGTCGAAATGCTGTAGCGATTCATGTCAAACAAAAATTACTCCCGAAAATGATACTCAAGCAGTCTTGTCAGGTAAATTTGTCAGTGAGTTCACTATTCCCAAAATGGATTGTCCTTCAGAAGAGCGGATGATCCGTTTGATACTTGAAGATGTTGAACCAAAAGTGGGGTTAGTCTTTGATATTCCTAACCGAAAACTTGCCGTGTACCACGATGATAATTTAGCAGAAATAACCACTAAGCTTGAATCACTCTCTTATGGTGCAAGCTTATCTAGCACAAAAGAGAGTAGTCATGAAGAAACGTTAGCTATACATGAGGCAGCAAAAGACAATGAAGCTCAGGAATTTCACGTATTGCGATGGTTATTAATCATTAATGGATTAATGTTTTTTGTAGAAATCATTTTAGGGTGGATAGCACAATCAACGGGTTTAATTGCAGACTCACTTGACATGTTAGCTGATGCTGCGGTTTATGGGCTAGCCATTATAGCGGTTGGTCGAAGTGTTAAGGGTAAACTCTCAATAGCCCATGCATCAGGTTGGTTACAAATTATTTTAGCTTTAGGCGCATTAAGCGAAGTGGTCAGGCGCTTCATTTATGGTAGTGAACCCTTGTCTAGCTTAATGATTACCATTGGTTTATTAGCTTTATTTGCGAATGTTGTTTGTTTGTTTTTAATTTTTAGTAAAAAAGACGCAGGTGCTCATATGCAAGCCAGTTGGATATTCTCAGCCAATGACGTTATTGCTAATGTCGGAGTTATAGTTGCGGGAGTGATAGTGGCGTTTACTGGTTCACGTTATCCTGATCTTATAATTGGTTTCATCATTGCTATGGTGGTTCTCAATGGTGCAAGACGTATCTTGCAATTGAAATCTTAGTTTATTGTTTTTGTAATACTTAATATGTAAAAATTTTCGCTTAAAGAATAATATTAAACAACGAGGCTTTAGAATTCCCCATTCTCAGCCCAAATTTTAATTAATAGAAACCCAGTATTTTATATTTAGTTGAGATTAAAATAGATTATTGAGTTTTCAATAAACGATTGATTAAATTGAGTTGTAAAGACGGTTATGAGGGGGATTAGACTGTATTACTGAGGCTAAAGGGCTTTGCCCTTGGCTTAATGTAAACTTTTTCTTAACTTCTCGTATTTATAAGTAACAGTATGAACAAGGCAATACATCTGCCACTGGCTATTCACTTTCTTTTGACCGCGCAGCGTAAATTTATTCATGCCTTTATTTACTGTTATATTACCGCTCCTGACTTTAAAGAAAGCAGGGTCAATAGCACCTAGTCATTTTCCTTATTTACTGGCATAGGACTTGCTGACCTTGTTTTGTGGATTTCTTTCTCATGCATTGAGTTTGCAGTGGGCAAACACGGCAATCTTTTAAATATCCAGAGTAGCGTACATAGTGTCGACCTGCTGTTTCGACATCTTTAGTACCTTACCCAACTTGGCTACAACTCCCCCACCGTTGAACTTTCCCAAACAATTCATTCATTTTAGTAAAGCCAAACAGGATGTTTTGCTTAGGCTAGTTCTTGCCATGGATGTCCAGCAAGAGGCGGTGCGTTATAAAAGCAATTTATTAATTGGATAAGAAAGCGATTCGGTGGTCAGTTTCTTTGCGTGTTGTAGGTAAAAAGTCTTTTCTGATAAAAGAAAGTTTGGTCGCCGACAGGGCGAAACCACTGCCAATAAATACCAAACAGCCCCGATGAGCGCAGACGAACCAACACACACACAAAAAAAAGACAAAAAAAGGGAGATAACATCACCATTTCTAGCAACATCACCTCCCTTTCTATAAAGAGAAAACTAAATCAAAGAAGATTAACCTTCTTTAGATTCTTCTTTCTCAACTTTAACAACAGCAATATTCAACTCTGCAAGTGCTGCTGGATTAGCAAAACCCGGTGCATTAGTTAATGGACATGCCGCAGACGCTGTTTTCGGGAACGCAATCACTTCACGAATTGAGCTAGTACCTGTCATCAACATTACTAGACGGTCTAAACCAAATGCTAAACCTGCATGTGGTGGAGCACCAAATTGTAATGCCTCTAATAGGAAACCAAATTTATCCTGTGCTTCTTCATCAGAGATATTTAGGATACGGAAGATAGCTGCTTGCATATCTTGTTTGTGGATACGTACAGTAAAGTGCTGGACACCCAACCATTGAAATAAGCAATATCAGATAGTTACAATGAAACCTTACTCAACTTGGCTACAACTCCCCCACCATTGAACTTTCCCAAACAATTCATTCATTTTAGTAAAGCCAAACAGGATGTTTTGCTTAGGCTAGTTCTTGCCATGGATGTCCAGCAAGAGGCGGTGCGTTATAAAAGCAATTTATTAATTGGATAAGAAAGCGATTCGGTGGTCAGTTTCTTTGCGTGTTGTGGGTAAAAAATCTTTTCTGATAAAAGAAAGTTTGGTCGCCGGCAGGGCGAAACCACTGCCAATAAACATCAAATAGCCCCGATGAGCGCAGATGAACCAACATACCCCCATCCCCAAAAAAACATAAAAAAAAAGAGATAACATCGCTATCACTAGCAACATCACCTCCCTTTTTATAAAGAGAAAACTAAATCAAAGAAGATTAACCTTCTTTAGATTCTTCTTTCTCAACTTTAACAACTGCAATATTCAACTCTGCAAGCGCTGCTGGATTAGCAAAACCCGGTGCATTAGTTAATGGACATGCCGCAGACGCTGTTTTCGGGAATGCAATCACTTCACGAATTGAACTAGTACCTGTCATTAACATTACTAGACGGTCTAAACCAAATGCTAAACCTGCATGTGGTGGAGCGCCAAATTGTAATGCCTCTAATAGGAAACCAAATTTATCCTGTGCTTCTTCATCAGAGATATTTAGGATACGGAAGATAGCTGCTTGCATATCTTGTTTGTGGATACGAACAGAACCACCGCCTAACTCACAACCATTTAATACCATGTCGTAAGCATTAGAGATCGCGCCTACTGGGCTTGCTTCTAATTCTTCTGCAGTCATATTCATTGGAGCAGTGAATGGGTGATGTAATGGTGTTAATGCACCGTCTTCAAGTGGTTCAAACATTGGGAATTCGATAACCCAAAGTGGTTTCCACTCATCTTTAATTAAACCAAGATCTTCAGCTACTTTAAGACGTAATGCACCAATTGCTTCAGCCACAATATTTGCTTTGTCTGCGCCAAACATAATGATATCGCCATCTTGTGCGTTAGTACGTTTAAGTAACTCCGCTACGATTTCTTCGTTTAAGAATTTAGCGATTGGTGATTGAACACCTTCAAGCCCTTTCGCCGCTTCGTTGACTTTCATCCATGCTAACCCTTTAGCACCGTAGATAGTCACAAATTTACCGTATTCGTCGATATTTTTACGAGACAGTTTTGCGCCGCCAGGTACACAAATAACAGCTACTCGGCTATCTGCATCATTAGCTGGACCTGAGAATACGTTGAACTCAACGTCTTTTAATAAATCTGCAACATCAACTAATTCAAAATCGATACGTAGATCTGGTTTATCACTACCAAAACGACGCATTGCTTCTGCATAGGTCATTTTAGGGAATGCGCCTAAATCAACATCTAGCATTTTTTCAAAAAGCTTAACGATCATCTCTTCCGTTTTAGCCATCACTTGATCGCCAGTCATGAAAGAAGTTTCGATATCTATTTGTGTAAATTCAGGCTGACGGTCAGCACGTAAATCTTCATCACGGAAACATTTAACGATTTGGTAGTATTTATCCATACCAGACATCATTAACAGTTGTTTAAATAACTGAGGAGATTGTGGTAATGCAAAAAATTGACCTTTATGTGTACGGCTTGGTACTAAATAGTCACGCGCACCTTCTGGTGTTGCTTTAGTTAGAATAGGTGTTTCAACATCTAAGAAACCATTATCATCTAAGAAACGACGCACAAAGCTACTTACTTTAGAACGGAATACCATACGCTCAGCCATTTCAGGGCGACGTAAATCTAAATAACGGTAACGTAAACGTTGTTCTTCAGAGTTCTTTTGATTGCTATCAAGTGGAGATGGCTCAGAGCGATTTAATATTTCTAGTTCAAGACCACGAATTTCAATGCCACCCGTTATCATGTCTTTATTTATTTGACCTTCAGGACGAGCACGCACCTGGCCTTTCATTTGTACACAAAATTCATTACGTGCAGTAGCAGCGATTGCCGTTGCTTCTGGCGTATCGCCATCAAAGAAAACTTGTACAATACCTTCACGGTCACGAATATCTAGGAATGTTACACCACCTAAATCGCGCTGCTTGTTTACCCAACCTACTAACTCAACTTCTTGACCAATGTTTTCCTCGGTCACTTCACCACAATACATAGTGCGCATTATCGATTCCTGTTTTAAATACGTTACAAAATAATTGCCGCTATTATAAAAGAAAACCACTGAGAGTCATATGCTTAAATAAAAAAATGACCCTGCAACACAATTTAAGTAAAATGCGCAGCAATACTCAATGAGTCACATTATTAAACCTTAAATAATTAGGTCCCCTTATGAGCCAAACCGACAATATTTTCAGCAAACCCTTAGATAAAGTAGAGAGTTTTAGTTTTGATCAACAGGTGGTACAAGTATTCCCTGACATGATCAAACGCTCGGTGCCGGGTTATGAAAACATTATTAATAGTATTGCGATGATCACTCAACGTTGTGCCATCGATAATTCCAACCTATATGACTTAGGGTGTTCATTAGGCGCAGCCACTTTATCGATGCGACGTGGCCTGACCGATAAAAATGGCTGTAGGATTATTTCAGTTGATAACTCATTGGCGATGGTGGAATCTTGTCAGCAACATATTCATGCCTATAAATCCGATATTCCGGTGACCGTGTTGCAGGATGATATTTGTAATATCAAGATTGAAAATGCCTCGGTAGTTGTACTTAACTTTACATTACAGTTTTTAACGCCCGAAAAACGCTTATCTTTATTAACCAGTATTTATGAAGGTTTATTACTCGGTGGAGTTTTGATCCTATCAGAGAAGTTTATTTTTGAAGATGCTAAAAGCCACCAGCTATTAATTGATTTGCATTTAGACTTTAAACGCAGCCAAGGTTATAGCGAACTAGAAATAAGCCAAAAACGCTCATCATTAGATAACGTGTTAATTTCAGATACCGTTGAGCAACATTATCAACGTTTAACAGAAGCGGGCTTTAAGCATAATAACCTTTGGTATCAATGTTTTAATTTTGGCTCCATTATCAGCATTAAAGATTAAAGGTTTAATTTTAAAAAGTAACAGAATAAAAAGCTATAAAACACATTACCAAACAAGGCATGACATGATCGACTTTAGTAACTTCTACAGCATTATCGCTAAAAACCGTTTAAACCATTGGTTACGTACATTACCTGCGCAATTACATGAATGGGAAAATATCCATGTACATGGCACATTAGCCAGTTGGATACGCGTATTAAATAAATTTCCAAACATTAAAAGTGAGGCTATCGAACTCAAAGATGAAGTACGTATTGGTGATGGGTCTGAATTATCGGCCGGTGAAACTAAAAAATTAGAGAACTTATTACAGAAGTTTCATCCATGGCGTAAAGGCCCTTTTCATATTCATGGCGTACATATCGATACGGAGTGGCGAAGTGATTGGAAATGGGATCGTGTGTTACCGCATATTAGCCCATTAAAATATCGTTATGTTTTAGATGTTGGTTGTGGCAGTGGTTACCATATGTGGCGTATGCGCGGTGAAGGTGCTGAATTTGTTGTCGGCATTGACCCAAGTGAATTGTTTTTATGCCAATTTGAAGCGGTGCGTCATTTTGCAAATAAAGACCAACATGTGCATTTATTACCTTTAGGCATTCAAGAATTACCTAAGTTGGAAGCCTTTGATACGGTATTTTCAATGGGTGTTTTGTATCACCGTAAATCCCCTATGGACCATATAACGCAACTCCAAGATCAACTCGTTGAAGGTGGTGAGTTGGTGCTTGAAACTTTAGTGATTGAAGGTGATGAGAATGATGTATTAGTGCCCTTTGATCGTTACGCTAAAATGCGTAATATTTGGTTCTTACCTAGCGCAAAAGCACTAAAGTTATGGGTCGAAAAATGTGGTTTTGAAGATGTACGTATTGTGGATATTAACGATACCTTAACCGGTGAACAACGCAGTACAGCATGGATGAAAAATGAATCTTTAGAAGATTACTTAGATCCAGACGATGCGACTAAAACAGTAGAAGGTCACCCAGCGCCGAAACGTGCTTTATTAATTGCTAAAAAAGCCGTTAAACCACTAAACTAGCTTGGTAGGTAAGTAGGTAGGTAAGTAGGTAAGTAGGTAAGTAGATAATTGGACTCCCCCTACACCTCAATTAGCATGTAAGGTAATATTATTGTTACCACACAAAATATTAAAGGAGTCCTGTAATGGATAATACAATAGTTGGTGTTGATTTAGCAAAAAGAGTAATTCAGGTTTGTATTTATACAAATAAAAAAGTGCATTCAAATATTGAAATGACATCTGATGAATTTTTACTTTGGTTATTTCAACACAGGCCTACAACTATTATCTTTGAGGCATGTAGTGGCTCTAATTATTGGAAACAAAAAGCGATAGAGGCGGGTCATGAGGCTTTATTGATTTCAGCCTTGCTAGTATCGACTGTCAGGCAGAACCAAAAAACAGATAAAAATGATGCTTTAGCAATTATACAAGCATCACAATTAGCAGATATTGGTTTTATTAATGGAAAAACTCATAAGCAACAACAGTTACAAACCATGTTGAAATTAAGAGATCTAGCAGTAAAACACCAAACTGCACTGCGAAATCAATTAATTGCTTTACTTGCAGAGTTTAATATTCATTCATCAAGTAGGAATGGTGGGATAAGATCAGCAGTAGGGAATCTACTTGAAGATGCTGATAACGGCTTCACCTTTGAATGCAGAGACGTAATTCGTGTCGCTTATGATCATATTATTGCACAAGGAAAAATCGTTGATCAATATGATAAACAATTACAGAATTCCATTGAGCAACACGAAGGTTGTAAACGATTGTTACGGCTAGAGGGCGTTGGAGCAATTAATGCAATCAATTTATATATTGCGCTTGGATGCGGTGATATGGGGTTATTCAAGAAAGGTAAAGATGCATCTGCGTGCATAGGGCTAACACCCAAGCAATATTCATCTGGTGGTGTAATAAAGCTCGGTGCAATAGGTAACCGTGTTAAACATGGCAAATTACGTAGTCAATTAATTGTTGGTGCAATGGCGGTTGTTGGCCATATAGATAAAAG
>NZ_JALAAC010000021.1:0-75294 GCF_037546855.1 Vibrio sp. 1-Bac 57
GCAAGATTCCATCGCCACCAGTGATTGTTTTTCCTTGATTAATAATTCTTTAAGTTTTTGTCTGGACATTGAACGATTAAAGATAACATGACCTCGATGATCGGTTTTACAAACCTGAAATGAATTTTTTGCCAAATCTATGGCAATAACGTTAAAATGATTCATGTATGGGCTCCTAAGTAAAAGTTTGCACTTATTACGTTACTCCTCTGGGAGAGGGAGTCCATACATCTTCGTGGTTAAATCGCCTTTGACTTTAAAAGAAATCAAGCAACCACGAAGCGCTGCGCTTCACGAAGAGCACGAAGGAAAACAACACAAACCCATTAATATTTAAAAAAGCTTTTGACCTTACCTTCTTCACCCTTCGAGCCTTCGTGGTTAAATCGCCTTTGATTTTAAAAAGAATAAGCAACCACGAAGCGCTGCGCTTCACGAAGAGCACGAAGAAAAACAACACAAACCCATTAATATTTAAAAAAGCTTTTGACCTTACCTTCTCCACCCTTCGTGCCTTCGTGGTTAATTAGCTTTTGACTTTAAAAAGCTTTTAATTTAACCATTTTTTACTTTTCGAGGTTTGCTTACTTATGCTTGAAGCTTAATCATCGGATAGGTGAATAAAAAGAAGTGGCACACATTTACTAACCAATGACATAAGATTGCCCACTCTAAACGCTGGGTTTTATAAAGAATATAACCGTAACCAAACCCTGCCACGACTGAAACCAAAATGTAATTAACTCCGCCCATAAAGTGCGCCAACGCAAAAACGCAGGCAATGATGATAGGTGCGAGTATTGCAAATCGAGGCGATATGATTTGTTGTGAAAGCTTAGTTTGCAAAAGTCCTCTAAATAAAGCCTCTTCTGCAACGCAGGTAAAAAGTAAATTGATCGCAATAAATGCCAACCAAAAATCAGGTACTTTAGGGTTAAAGCTGACAATACCAAGTAATAAAGCAACGCTGAGTGTCGCTAAAATAGTACCGATAATGATTAGAGCAGGTTGTTTTAAAGCTAGTTTTTTTGAAGCTAAGCTTTTTGAGTCTATGCCCTTTGAATCTAAAGTTCGCTGTCGTTTTGGCGCTAGCGTTGAAAAGTAGTAAGCGCTCAATAACAAGCCAGCAATGCCCTTATCGAAGTTAGCGTACAGCGTATAAGCGATAGCATCACTGCTAACCTGCTCGTTAACAACAATCGGTAAGTTATTAAAACCAGGTACATAATGCAGTGCAAGACTCAATGACGTGGCTATAAATAATATCGTTATTACTTTGTTTATTATGGGCTGTTTTATATTGAGTGTGCCGTAATATAAAGCAACATAAAACGTAATAGCCACCAGCCCAACTATATTGATATAACCTTCGAGAGCGGCACTGAGTACACTCAACATCAATAACCATAGCCAAATTGGTTGTTTGAAGAATGTTATTTTGCAGAACGGAAACACAGATAAAATCGCTAAGCCTAAAATATAAAAAGTCATTCTCTAGTGCTCATTTTTATTTTCTTGTTAATCGGCTTCAAAGTTGAATTCACTCAATGTGATAAATAGCGAATACTAAAACACAAAAGGAGCCTAAATGGCCCCTTCTTTCGATTCATTCAATAAGCATAAACTGATTATGCGAATTTAAGCTAGCTAGTTACTTACTATTTATTTAGCACAGCATTAAAACGATCAAAACCTGCTTCTAAATCGGCAATTAAATCATCAGGGCTCTCTAAACCAATATGAACACGGATCAAAGGTTTACTGCTATCCCATTTGGTCACAGTTCTAATCTTATCGATGCCCGATACACTTAAAATTAAGCTTTCAAATCCACCCCATGAAAAGCCCATTTTAAAATGATGCATATTCTCGACTAAAGCCGTTAAAGCATGACTATTACCTTCTTTTAATACAAAGGAAAATAATCCATTTGATGCGCTAAAATCACGTTTAAAGAACTCATGCCCAGGACAAGATTCAAAGGCAGGATGGCGAATATGATCCACTTCTGGACGTGTAGCTAACCAGTTGGCAACTTGTAATGCATTCTTTTCATGCTGCGCCATTCTCACACCTAATGTGCGAAGACCACGACTGGCAAGGTACACATCATCCGGTGATGTACATTGCCCCATCAAATAACTGTTTTCACGTAACTGTTCCCAATGCGCTTCATTCGAGGTCGCAGTCCCCATCATCACATCGGAGTGCCCTACTATGTATTTGGTCGCCGCTTGAATAGAAATATCAACGCCCATATCAAATGGACGAGAGTTAATTGGTGAAGCCCATGTATTATCTAACATCACCACCACACCGTGCTCGTGGGCTATTTTACTCAATGTAGGTACGTCTTGGATTTCCATGGTGATTGAACCTGGAGATTCTAAAAATAATACTTTGGTATTGTCTTGAATAAGGTCTTTAATGCCAGCACCAATCATTGGATCATAGTAGGTGGTTTCTATACCAAAGCCAGCGAGTAAAGTGTCGCACAATGCACGCGTTGGTTCATAAGCACTATCAACCATTAAGAGATGGTCGCCAGATTTTAAGAAAGACATAAGTGAATTACTAATTGCTGCAGAGCCTGATGGGTATAAAGCGGTGCCTACACCACCTTCTAACTCTGAAATGGCAGCTTGAAATGCAAAATGTGTTGGCCCACCACGGCGACCGTAAAACAATGAACCGTTTGCTTTATTTTTTGCAGCAAAACGCATCTCTTCCATGGTTTCAAATGTCATGGTAGAGGCACGCACTACCGGTGGATTAATGACGCCATTTGCCCATTTTTTATCACGGCCTAAAGTTACTATCTGCGTTTCTTTTTTCATTTTACCAATCCATCCCATTATTAATAAAGCATTGAAGAATATGATTATATGTTACCACTTCAAATGAAGATAAACAGCGACAAAATTATCATAAGATAGTCTCGATAAATTAGCTTACGGTGGAGAGAAGAAGGTATAATCGTTATTTATATTTTTAGACAAGATAGGTTAAGCATGCAGTTTGAAACGCACTTTATATTAGACCGAGCACATTATGGCGAATGCTTTGACCAATCGATGCTATTAAAAGGGCCACAAAAGCCGCGTTTAGTGTTTATGGCAGGTTTAATTTTAGCGGGTTTGTTTTTTTTGTTTGCAACTGAAGTGCAAGGTTTACTAGCATGGTTTTTCTTTGGGATTGCGGTATTAGAATATTTTAGCTTTAAATACCGTCGTTCATGGTGGTTAATGCGACAAATGATGAGTAAAAACGCAGGTAACAAAATCACCCTTATTTTCGATGAACAAGGTATTGAAAATAAAAGTGTTTACATCAACAACCAATTATCTTGGCAGTCTATTAATAGTTTTTGCGAAACAGATGTGGGCTTTATGCTGAATTTAGAGCAAGGTGGACAACAATATTTGAGTAAATCTTGTTTAGATGCACCTATTCAAGATTATATTGAAAAGCAGTTAAGTGGTAAAAAGATGACTGCCCCATAGCAAATTAAGTAATCAGTTATCTATCACACAGCCCCTTTAGTGATTTTGTTTTACAAACTCTAGGAAGGTTCGGTCAGCTATAGATAAGTAGCCTTTCTTCCTCCATGCGATGGAAATATCAAGGAAGATCGGCTCTTCAAAAGGAATGGAAATAATATCGGGCTCTTTTTCAGTCGCGAGTTCAAGTAAGGCTGAAATGGCAAAATCACGCTTTACAATCTTCAGCATAACCGCCAGTAAATTAGTCTCAAAGGAGAAGTTAGCCGTTAATTTTTGTTGCCGGCAAATATCATCTAATATTTCACGGTGAAAGTACCCCTGCTTAAACATGATTAATTCTTGAGAAAAGAATTCTGCAAAGGAAAGTGACTTTTTATCGGCAAACTCATGTTCAGTATGCACCACAGCTACCATTTGTGAACGGATCAGATGTTCTGAATCCAATGCTTCCGGCAAGTTACGCGCTTGAATAATCCCTAGGTCAATATCGCCATCGAGTAACATTTTTTGTATCGACTGCGCGCCTGCTTCAATCATCACCAGTTTTAATTTAGGATAGCGGCTTTTAAATGCCATTAGTACATCGGGAAAATAATAGGAGCCCATGATACTGGGCACACCTAAGCGCACTTCCCCCTTCTCTAGCCCTCTTAATTCTTTCATGGCAAGCGTTGCATCATCTAATTGTTGAATGATCTGTTTTGCATGACCCAGCAATATTTCACCTTCATGAGTAAGCGTAATTTTTCGTTCATTACGACGAAACAGATCCAGCTCTAGTTGTGCTTCTAATTTTTTAATTGCAACACTCAAAGCAGGTTGTGCGATATGAAGCGCCTTAGCGGCATGGGTGATATTTTGATACTTTGCTACTGCGGCAAAATAGGTGAGAAGTCTTGTATCCATACTATAACCAAAAACTATTGAAGTGATAATTATTATATATTTTCACTATTCCCAGTAACTTGCTACTGTTTTGCTCTTGTTTCCTATTGGTGATCACGTTGATGATTGAGTTTCGCAGTAAAGCCTATTATAAAGTTAGTGCCGCACTCGCTTTTGGTTCATTTTTAGTATTTTGTAATCTCTATTTATTTCAACCTATGTTACCCGTTTTAGCGGATCACTTTGCTGTATCGGCTACCCACATCAACTGGTTATTAGCAGCGGGCACCTTGACCCTAGCATTAATGTTATTACCTTGGGCCTTTGCCTCTGAACGAATAGGCCGCCGTAAAGTGCTGCTAATTAGTTTGTTTTTATTACCCGCCATTGGTTTAACTTCATTACTGACTGACAGTTTATTATTACTGATCATTAGCCGTGCTTTAATGGGCACGGCACTGGCTGGGTTCACCGCTGTTGCTGTTGCTTATATGGCTGAAGAGTTTTCAGCAAAAGCGTTTAGTCACGGCATTGGTGCGTATATCAGTGCCAACTCTCTGGGGGGAATTTCAGGGCGTTTGTTTGGTGGCATGCTTACGGACTACTTCGATTGGCAAACCGCGGTGGCTTGTATGGCGCTGCTAAGCTTAATTGGTGCGGTAGTGGTTGCTTGGGTGTTACCTCAACCTAATCAGCAAAATACAATACAAAGCAGTCCTTTATCTCAATACCATCATATTATTATTGAGCATTTAAAGAATAAAAAAATCTATTTTGCGATGTTAATTGGGGGAGTCAATTTTGCCATATTTATTAATTTATATACGGTGACAGGGTTTCGCTTGGTCAGTGAACCTTATGCGATGCCTGTTAGTATCGCGGCGATGATTTTCTTATGTTACTTATCGGGAACGGTCAGTTCTCGCCTAGTGGGGATATGGTGTCAACGATTTAGCCCTATTACAGGTATGTTAGCTGGTGCAATAATGGGTTTATTAGGCATGCTAGTCGCTAGCCATGATTCCTTAGTGGTCATTTTTATTGGCTTAAATTTATTAAGTTTTGGGGCTTTCTTCACCCATTCTTTAGCTTACGGTTGGGTTAGCCAACAGGCAAAAAGATCTAAAGCCACAGCGACTGCGTTATACCTAGTTCATTATTATGTTTCCGGCAGCTTGGGCGGTTTCTATCTTATTTACTGCTGGCAACATGGTGGATGGACGCAGGTAGTGATGGGAGCGGGGTTATTATACGCAGTTGTATTTTGGTTATGCTGGCGTTTAGGACATTTTGTGCATGACAAAAAAGAGCACACCTTGCAGGCGGCACAGTAAGTTATTTACGTTATGGATTAAGGTTATTTATTAGGAGCCTTTATTAAAGCTATCTAAGGTAACAATAGGTAGCGCACCATAGGCGACTTCTTGATAAGGATGAGCCTTGATTAATGCGCTCAATGCGGCTTTAAGTCGATTTTCTTTACACACCATTTCAACTCTGTATTCATTTAATTTGGTTAACTCATCTGGCAGCCCAATATGCGGAGTCGCATTTTCTGATGGCTTAAATTGTCCTTGCCCTAAGATTTGCCAAGCGCATTGTTGATACTCGCCAAGGTCACCCGCTCCCGCATCAAACATCGCTTTTTTCACGGCATCGAGTGCGTCTTCAGGTACATAAAAATAAATTTGATACAGCATATATTCCCTATACTTTTACGTTAGCGAGTTTTAGCACTTGCTCGCTTAGCAATGATAAAGCTCCCCCAGCAAGGCAAACAAACGATCATAGTTGAGAGAATATCAAACCATGAATGGTAGTGTAAAACGGTCATCAACCAGCCATAAATGAGGACACTAAGCAATGCATAAAACCCGACACTATAACTAAAGCTTAATAGCGCACAGGCTATCACCATTACCGCGGCGGTATGGGAACTAAAGTTAGCCCCCATTGCTAACCACCATCCAAAATGAAACTCTATGAAAGCGAAACCATAAACAGCCAAGTAAGCAATGATTAAAGATAACGCTAAACTTTTACTCATCTTTGTTCTTAAATAATACACACAAAATAGCGCTAATAGAGGCGAATACAAATCGGCAATAATCGCTAACATATTAAACTATTTCTAGTGTACTGAGGTTGTGTTTGAATTATAGAGTTGGGCTTCACTTTAGAGCTCGGCTTTAGCTTTAGAATAATCAACAGTATGATCGCAATTACCCTGTTGTTCACAATCATTAACACCGTCATGGTCAAGATCCCAGCTTTCATGGACCGCGGTAATACGTCTAAAGGTCGCATTCTTATCATCCTTCGGATCTAATGCCACCAGCTGTAATGTTATTTCATTTTGTTGTGTTGGGTATTGTGCTGCCGTTTGATCTGGGCCTAGACTTTTAAAGTTAACCTGGATTGAGCCTTCTTGCACAAATACATTATTTTTCACCACGCTACTTTCTTTTAATTCAATTTCTTCTTCTCGAATGCGGTTCCCCAATAACGCAGAACTTAGATGTTTGGCTTGCTGGCTAGTAAAATCATAAGAAAAAAGTCCAACATAAACAAACACACTATTCCCAGCAGTATTGATAATAAAAGGCGCAGCAAAATAAGTGAGATCTTTGGTGTGCTTATCTAACAATGTTACTTTGCTGATATTGAGGTAAACAGATCCACGATCATAAACGGACTCATTACCGTCGCTAGCCGCTTTTACTAAAGTTTCATAATGACCGCGAAAATAAACGTAATCCTCTATTTGTTCAACTTTATTCAAGCTAACTAAGCGTTCGCTGTCAGGGTAAACAATAGCAACCGGATGAGGTTTAGATAAAGATTGGAATATCACCTGTTGTGTTGGTGTTTTACAAACAGCTTCTTGTGCATCCCATAATCCATCAATATTGGCACAGGCTTCCGGAGTATTAGCGCGATTTTGCAAAAAATAAGCAACTATCATAATCAACACTAGGCCGAGTAATACTTTATTCAAGGTTGTAAACATAGTTATTCTCTAAACTTATAAGGTAAATTAATATCAGACAACACGCGTAAAAAGTCACCGGTTATTGGCGCGTGTACCTCAATTTTTTGCTCTGTTTTAGGGTGAGTAAAACTCAAGTATGCAGCATGTAATAATAAACGATGGATAGCAAAGTTCTCTCTGAACATAGTATTGTGTTTACCATCTCCGTGCGAGGTATCACCAACAATAGGGTGACGCAAATGCTTCATGTGTCGGCGTAATTGATGTTTACGTCCGGTTTTAGGTATTAGCTCCATCAGTGCATAACGAGAAGCAGGATAAGGGCCAACAGCAATTGGGATTTCAGTTTTAGCTAAACAGCGGTATTCAGTCACTGCCTCCTGCGGAGGTTTGGTCATATCGGCTTTTTTATCTGCTATTTTATCGTACTGATATTTTAAGGGGTAATCCAAAACCCCTTGGTCGAGATGACCTCGAACCACGGCAAGATAATTTTTCTCGGTGGTTTGATCGATAAACTGTTGCATTAAATGCCTTGCACTGTCTTTGTCTAATACAAATAACAATACACCTGAAGTCGGTCTGTCTAAACGATGTACTGGATAAACGTGCTGACCGATTTGGTCACGCAGCTTTTGCACAGCAAACTCGGTGGCGTGGGTATCTAACCAACTACGATGTACCAGCAAACCAGAGGGTTTATTGATCGCAACGACATAATCATCTTGATATAAAATTTCTAACTCAGGTGTGCTGCTTTGCACACTAATATCCTGTTGCTCAGCAACCGTGGCTAACATGCCCTCTATATTATCTAAGTTGTCTAGATGGTCAAAATTGTCTGATTGATCAAGGGTGTCAGGTTGATCAGGGTTGTCTGGGCCTTCAATGCCTGCAGTTGTTTTTTGTTGCGTCATATTATTCACTTACTAATAAATCGATTGTCGACAATAATTTAAAAATGGCTACGTCGTTAGGCAACACCTGAGCCGCCATCGGCGCAATACAGAGTGTCGATGGTAATGTTGATGGCTGTTTTAGCATCTGTTTAAAACGCACTAAAAAAATAAACTGCAGCCATTGTGGAAACGTCAAAGTATCAATTGCAAAAGGTTGAACACTGGCTAATTGTTGTTCGCTAGGCGCTTCATCTTGCCAGTATCCTCGATGCTTTAACAGGAGAGCGAGTTGATCTAATAAGTCCAACAGTTGGTGCGATTTTAGTAGTGCAGACGTTACAGGTAGTGATTGATTTAGTCTATTTGCAGTTGACATGATTTAGGCGCCTATATAATAAGCGGCTAATATACCCGTGATACCTCAAGATGCAAAGTCAGCGCGAAAATTAACACTCACTCTACCAACCCATCTTATTAATAATATTCCCCAATTGTTCACTCCATGTTGTCGTTTCTTTCTTCCCTTCGTCAAATTTATCATTGATACAGCATCTTTTAGTTATGTTACCAATGATTAATGTTTTATATAAAAAAGACTATTGTCCGTTTTGTGATCAACTAGATTCTTTTAAAATCAAATTCGCTAAAAAACCGAAATTGTTGACAATATTGTTGATAATCATATTTAAAGGGTTACTATTTACGCATAAAACACAAATAGTGTTAACAATAAGAAGAGTTATGATAGAAAACAAAGACCCAATAAAATCAGATAATTTAACGGCTCGCTTGATAGAAGCGATCGTCAATGGAGAATATCCGCCGGGAAGTAAAATATCTGAACCAGAGTTAGCGCGTGTCTTTGACGTGAGCCGAGGCCCTTTACGTGAAGCAATGATGCGCGTTGAATCATTAAATTTAGTGGAACGCGTTCCTCATGTAGGTGCTCGCGTTGTCACACTGAGCTTAGACAAACTAATAGAAATTTATGCAGTACGTGAAGCACTAGAGGGAATGGCGGCGAATCTTGCTTGTAAATATATTACCGATGCTGAAATAACAGTATTAGAGGATTTATTAAATCGCCATCAATCACATATAGAACAGGTTGATGGTGCTTCATATTTTTATCAACAAGGCGATTTTGATTTTCACTACTTGATTATTCAAGCCAGTAAGAATCACCAATTGATTGCATTATTATGCGACCAGTTATATCACCTAGTGAGAATGTATCGTTATCAATCGCCTCGTTCGCACGCACGCCCTGAAAAAGCCTTATACGAACATTTTGCTATTTTGAACGCAATCAAAGCACGCGATCCGGAATTAGCGGAAATGTTAATGCGCAGACATATTAAAAACAGTCGACTATTAATTGAAAACGAATTGTTAGAGGAGTAACACCATGAGTCCAGGTAAAAAATTTAGACAAGCCATTAGCAATAATAAACCACTGCAAGTAGTGGGCACCATTAATCCATATTGCGCAATGATGGCAGAGCAACTTGGTCATCAAGCGATTTATCTTTCAGGTGGCGGTGTCGCTAATGCCTCTTACGGTTTGCCTGATTTAGGCATGACCTCTTTAAATGATGTGATTGCAGATGTACAGCGTATTACGTCAGCCTCTAGTTTGCCTCTATTGGTGGATATTGATACTGGCTGGGGCGGCGCATTTAATATTGCAAAAACTATTCGCGATATGGAAAAAGCAGGAGCAGCAGCGGTTCATATTGAAGACCAAGTAGCTCAAAAACGTTGCGGACATCGTCCTAATAAAGAGATTGTTTCAACGCAGGAGATGGTTGACCGCATTAAATCAGCCGTTGACGCTCGTACAGATAAAGATTTCTTCATCATGGCGCGTACCGATGCTTTCGCTCAAGAAGGGTTAGAAGCAGCCATTGCACGTGCACAGGCTTATGTTGCTGCAGGCGCCGATGGCATTTTTGCTGAAGCGATAAAAACAGAAGAACATTACCGTGCATTTGCAGCTGCATTAGATGTGCCTATTCTAGCCAATATTACTGAATTTGGTGAAACTGAATTATGGAATAAACAGCAGTTAGGTGAATGGGGTTGCGCAATGGTGTTGTATCCACTGTCAGCTTTTAGAGCGATGAATAAAGCCGCTGAATTAGTCTATAAAACACTATTAGCAGACGGTGACCAAAAAGCAGTGATCGGTACCATGCAAACACGCATGGAGCTTTATGATTATTTAGGTTATCACGATTACGAACAAAAGTTAGATGCCCTCTTTTCTAGTGAAAAGTAGCAATTAATAAATAATAAGTAACAGATAACAAATACGGCGAGTTTATATAGACGCAATAAGTAAGTAATACCAACTATTAAGGAAAATATGATGAGTGATAAAAATATTGGCGGTGCAGGATTACGTGGTCAAAGCGCTGGCGAGACAAAGTTATGTACAGTCGGACAGTCTGGAAGTGGTTTAACTTATTGCGGTTATGATGTGGCTGATCTTGCGGAGAATACTACCTTTGAAGAGGTTGCATATTTATTATTTAATGGCGAATTACCAACCCAAACGCAACTCGATGAATACAAAAAAACATTATTTGCAATGCGTGATTTGCCAGATGCATTAAAAACAGTATTAAAGCTGATACCAGCCGATACACACCCGATGGATGTAATGAGAACCGGTTGTTCATTTTTAGGTAACCTAGAGCCTGAACAGAATTTTTCTCAACAGACACATGCCGCTAACCGTTTATTGGCGGCTTTCCCTGCGATCATGTGTTACTGGTATAAATTCTCACATCAAGGGATTGAAATAGATTGTGTCACTGATCAAGACAGCCTGGGTGGACATTTTCTAAAATTGCTTAATGGTGAAACTGCCTCTAAGCAACATCAGCGCGTGATGGATGTTTCCCTCATTTTATATGCTGAGCACGAATTTAATGCATCTACCTTTGCAGCTCGTGTTTGTGCATCAACGTTATCAGATCTATTTTCATGTGTGACAGGTGCTATCGGTACCTTACGTGGCCCCCTTCATGGTGGCGCAAATGAAGCGGCAATGGATATGATTGAAAAATTCAGTTCGCCACAGGACGCTAAAGTAAAAATGGCAGAAATGTTAGCTCGCAAAGAGAAAATTATGGGCTTTGGCCATGCCGTATACAGAACCTCAGATCCACGCAACATCATTATTAAAAAATGGTCTGAAAAACTCGCTCAAGAAAATGGCGACAGTAGCTTATATGATATTTCCGTCGCCTGTGAAGAGTTTATGTGGGATACCAAAAAGCTATTTTGTAATGCCGATTTTTTCCATGCTTCAACTTATAACTATCTCGGCATTCCTACCAAATTATTTACACCTATTTTTGTTTGTTCACGTTTAACAGGATGGGCGGCTCATATTATGGAGCAACGTTCAAATAACCGTATTATCCGCCCAAGTGCAGATTATACGGGCAGTGAACCACGCGTCGTCACTCCTATTGAAACACGTGAAAAAGCAACCGTAATGCAAGGATAAATGTGATGAACAATACTCAATATCGCAAACCGCTAGCAGGCAGCAATATAGACTATTTTGATACGCAACAAGCTGTGGATGAGATTAAACCTGGCGCTTATCAAAAATTACCTTATACCTCACGGGTATTCGCTGAAAATTTAGTTCGCCGTTGTGATCCTAAGGATTTGCATGATGCGCTATTACAGCTAATAGAACGTAAACAAGATTTAGATTTTCCTTGGTACCCAGCGCGTGTTGTTTGCCATGATATTTTAGGTCAAACAGCCTTGGTTGATCTGGCCGGTTTACGCGATGCAATTGCAGCAAAAGGTGGCGATCCCGCTAAGGTTAATCCAGTAGTACCGACTCAACTGATTGTGGATCATTCATTAGCAGTTGAACACGCGGGCTTCGAAAAAGATGCCTTTGAAAAAAACCGAGCGATAGAAGATAGACGAAATGAAGATCGCTTTCATTTTATCAATTGGACCAAAAAAACCTTTGAAAATATTGATGTGATCCAACCCGGCAACGGCATTATGCATCAAATTAATTTAGAAAAAATGTCGCCGGTTATTCAAAGCCGAGACGGTGTTGCTTTCCCCGACACGCTTGTAGGAACAGACAGTCATACACCACATGTTGATGCACTGGGTGTCATTGCAGTGGGTGTGGGAGGCTTAGAAGCAGAAAGCGTTATGTTAGGTCGCCCTTCTTATATGCGCCTACCTAATATTGTAGGCGTTAATTTATTTGGTAAACGCCAAGAAGGCATTACAGCTACGGACATTGTTTTAGCGATCACTGAGTTTCTTCGCCAACAAAAAGTAGTATCTTGTTATTTAGAGTTTTATGGTGAAGGTGCTGCTGATTTAACGTTAGGTGATCGAGCAACTATTTCCAACATGACCCCTGAATTTGGGGCTTCTGCTGGCATGTTTTATATCGATCAGAAAACTATCGATTACTTACGTTTAACAGGTCGAGAAGAAAAACAGATAAAACTCGTTGAAAACTACGCAAAACAAACAGGCCTTTGGGCTGATGCATTAAAAGAAGCGCAGTATGAACGTGTACTGAACTTTGATTTATCTGCCGTTGGACGCAATATCGCAGGACCTTCTAACCCGCATCGTCGCGTTGCCACTGCAGACCTTGTTAGCAAAGGTATTGCAGGTGTAATGGATAAACATGAGGATGGAAGTACTAAGATGCCCGATGGTGCTTGTATTATCGCGGCCATTACCAGTTGTACTAATACCTCTAACCCACGCAATGTGATTGCGGCAGCGTTGTTAGCAAGAAATGCCAATAAGTTAGGATTAACCCGCAAACCTTGGGTTAAAACCTCTTTAGCACCGGGTTCAAAAGCGGTGCAGTTGTACCTTGAAGAAGCAAATTTATTAACTGAATTAGAGCAGCTTGGTTTTGGCATTGTTGGGTTTGCTTGTACTACTTGTAATGGTATGAGTGGCGCGTTAGATCCTAAAATACAGCAAGAAATTATTGATCGAGACCTGTACAGCACCGCGGTGCTTTCCGGTAATCGTAACTTTGATGGACGTATTCATCCCTATGCTAAACAAGCATTTATCGCTTCCCCTCCCCTTGTAGTGGCTTATGCGATTGCAGGCACGATACGTTTTGATATAGAAAAAGATGCGCTAGGTGTTGACGCTCAAGGTAATAACATCACTTTAAAAGATATTTGGCCAAGTGATGCTGAAATTGATCAAGTGATTAAAGAAAGTGTTAAACCGGAGCAATTTAGAGCCGTCTATGAGCCGATGTTTGATATTAAAGTTGATTACGGTAATGACGTTGCCGCTATTGACCCACTTTATGATTGGCGACCTCAAAGTACCTATATTCGCCGCCCTCCATATTGGGAAGGTGCATTAGCAGGTGAGCGCGCTTTAAAAGGCATGCGCCCATTAGCTGTGCTTGGAGACAATATCACCACGGATCACTTATCGCCTTCTAATGCCATTATGTTAGATAGTGCAGCGGGTGCTTACCTCGATAAAATGGGATTACCTGAAGTAGATTTTAATTCCTATGCAACTCATCGAGGTGACCATTTAACAGCGCAACGTGCCACCTTTGCGAATCCTAAATTATTTAACGAAATGGTCACTAATAATGGTGAAGTAACACAGGGTTCACTGGCACGTGTTGAGCCTGAGGGTGAAGTAAAACGCATGTGGGAAGCGATTGAAACCTATATGCAACGTAAACAACCTTTGATCATTGTCGCCGGTGCAGATTATGGACAAGGTTCTTCTCGCGACTGGGCAGCCAAAGGGGTTCGTCTAGCTGGTGTTGAAGTAATTGTTGCTGAAGGATTTGAGCGTATTCATCGTACCAACTTAGTGGGTATGGGTGTGCTTCCAGTAGAGTTTATTAATAATGAAAATCGCCATACCTATGCCATTGATGGTACTGAAACCTTTGATGTGATTGGCGACCGTAGCCCAGGCGCGCAACTTACTTTAGTGATTAACCGAGTTAACGGTGACGTTGTAAATGTTCCAGTAAAATGTCGTCTTGATACCGCTGAAGAAGTGTCTATTTACGATGCGGGAGGCATTTTACAACGTTTTGCCGAAGATTTTCTGCAATCATCGCAGCAAGGAGCCGAACATGAGTAATACGTTAACAAGCGCTGCAAAAACATTTCAACCTCAGATCAAAATAGCAGCGACTTATATGCGTGGGGGCACCAGTAAAGGATTATTTTTTAATCTGCATGATCTTCCTGAAGTTGCACAGCAAGCAGGACAAGCACGCGATGCATTGTTGTTGCGTGTTATCGGTAGCCCAGATCCCTACGGCAAACAAACAGACGGCTTAGGTGGAGCAACATCTAGTACCAGTAAAACGGTCATTGTTTCTGAAAGTGATAAAGCCGATCACGATGTTGATTACCTATTTGGTCAAGTTGCAATTGATAAAGCCTTTATCGACTGGAGTGGTAATTGCGGCAATTTGTCTGCTGCCGTGGGTGCATTTGCTATCCATGCGGGCCTGATTGAACCGGCTAATATTCCTTACAATGGTTTTGCAGTGGTACGAATATGGCAAGTTAATATCAGTAAAACTATTATTGCGCATATCCCTATTTGTAATGGCCAAGTACAAGAAATTGGTGATTTTGAATTAGATGGCGTGACCTTCCCTGCTGCGGAAATTGTAGTGGAATTTGTCGATCCCTCAGATGCGGACAATTCTATGTTTCCAACCAATAATTTGGTGGATCAATTACATGTTCCTGATATTGGCACTTTTGATGCGACCATGATTAACGCAGGTATCGCTACGGTATTTTTAGAGGCCAAAGCTTTGGGTTATCTCGGTACTGAAGGACAAGATGTCATTAATTCTGATGCCGATGCACTGCAAAAATTTGAAACGATTCGTGCCCATGCGGCTTTGAAAATGGGCTTAATTAAGCACTTAGATGAAGCGGCTTCACGTCAACATACGCCAAAAATAGCATTTGTCAGCCCTGCTCATGATTATGTTGCTTCAAGTGGCAAACAGATCAGCAAGGCGCAGATTGACCTCAATGTACGAGCGTTATCAATGGGTAAATTACACCATGCGATGATGGGAACAGCTGCCGTAGCAATTGGTACCGCAGCTGCGATACCTGGCACATTAGTGAATATTGCGGCAGGAGGAGGCGAGCATCAATCAATCACCTTTGGACACCCTTCGGGGACTTTAAAGGTAGGAGCCAAAGCGACCCAACAACAGGGTCAATGGATTGTTGAGAAAGCAACAATGAGTCGTAGTGCTCGAATATTAATGGAAGGTTGGGTAAGAGTGCCTGCATCAACAATATAAAAGGCGCTTTAGCATCAATCGACTGCTAGCCACTATCAATAATGGCTGGCATGCAAAGGAAACGTATCAACAGAAAATTAGGCCAGATAAAAGAGGTCGTTGTCATCACTATCTGATGTTAATGACTATTGCGTGGTTAATTTATAGCTATTGAATAGTTATTGATGATAACGCAACCACAATACCTCTTTATCATGATTAATTAAAAGGAAGATAATTATGTCTGCATATCAAAAAGAATTTGAGCAAGCGAAAAATAATCCAGAAAAATTTTGGGAAGAGCAAGCAAAAGCAATTGAATGGTATAAGTTTCCAAAAACTATCTTACAAAAAGATGAAAACGGCATCGACCGTTGGTATGCAGATGGCCAATTAAATACCTGTTTCCTTGCCTTAGATTATCACGTAATTAATGGTCGAGCAGAGCAAACAGCCTTGATCTATGATTCGCCGGTCACTGGGAAAAAGCAACATTACAGCTATCAACAATTAACCGATCAAGTGGCTCGTACCGCAGGTATGCTTGCTGATCTGGGTGTTGTTAAAGGGGATCGCGTTATTATTTATATGCCAATGATCCCAGAAGCTGTAATGGCGATGCTTGCCTGTGCCCGCTTGGGCGCAATACATTCAGTGGTATTTGGTGGTTTTGCTGCAAATGAATTAGCGATTAGACTCGAAGATGCAGAGCCAAAAGTGATTATGACAGCGTCCTGTGGAATCGAAGTACAAAAAATCATTCCTTATATGCCAATGGTCAATAAAGCGATCATGGACAGTCGCTGGAAACCTGAAAAAGTGATCGTATTGCAGCGTGAACAATGCCCTGCTGAGCTTAACAGCAACCCAGGAGTAGAAGATCGTGATTTAGATTGGTCGTTACAATTAGAAAAATCCATGGCACATGATTGCGTGCCCGTGAATGCAAACGATCCGCTTTATGTATTATATACCTCTGGTACAACCGGAAAACCGAAGGGCGTGGTACGTGAACATGGCGGACATGCAGTCTCAATGAAGTACAGTATGTCGACAATTTATAACGCAAAACCAGGTGACGTATTTTGGGCGGCTTCGGATGTTGGTTGGGTAGTAGGACATTCTTATATCGTTTACGCTCCGCTTATTCACGGCTGCACCACCGTATTGTATGAAGGAAAACCAGTTAGAACACCTGATCCAGCGGCTTTCTGGCGAGTGTGTGAAGAACACCATGTTAATATTTTATTTTCTGCTCCGACTGCATTTAGAGCGATTAAAAAAGAAGATCCTGAGGGCGAATTGATTAAGCAATATCCGATGCCTGCATTACGTACCATCTTTATGGCCGGCGAGCGTTTAGACCCACCCACGTTAAAATGGGTAGAGCAAAAAACGCAGCGACCAGTGGTCGATCATTGGTGGCAAACGGAAACGGGTTGGGCTATTTCAGGCAATCCCCTTGGTTTGGAAAAATTTCCATTGAAACCTGGTTCTTCGACTAAACCAACCCCAGGTTTTGATGTGCAAATTTTAGATGAACTAAGTGATCAAGTTCCCGTCAATACACAGGGCATTATTGTTATAAAATTACCCTTACCACCGGGTTGTTTAGCAACGGTTTGGCGTAACCATGATCGCTTTCAAAGTGGTTATTTAACACAGTTTCCTGGTTATTATGTTTCCGGTGACGGTGGCTATATTGATTCCGACGGTTACTTGTTTGTGATGGGCAGAACCGATGATGTAATTAATGTGGCAGGGCATCGTTTATCTACCGGTGAGATGGAAGAAATCTTGAGTGCTCATGATGATGTCGCCGAATGTGCCGTAATTGGTGCGCATGACGAATTAAAAGGACAGATCCCCTTTGGCTTTGTAGTACTCAAAGATGGCCACTATTCAGTAGATGGTAATGTGGAAAAAGAGTTATTACAAAAAATGCGCGATGAAATAGGCGCGGTGGCGAGCTTTAGAAAAGTAGTGATTGTTAATCGCTTGCCTAAAACACGCTCGGGGAAAGTATTACGTCGAACAATTAAACAGGTTGCAGATGGAGAAAAATACGTCACGCCATCAACCATTGACGATCCAACTAGTTTGACTGAAATAGAGAATGTGTTTAATCAAAACAGACAAATTTAGATTCACGTAAATACGAAGAAAAACTAAACAATAAACGCTGTAGTAGTTGCTATTATATTTATTGTTTAGAGCTTATCTTCTTTACCCTTGGTGCCTTCGTGGTTCATTGCCTTTTGACTTTAAAAACTCAAGCAACCACGAAGCGCTTCACGAAGAACACGAAGCAAAAAACTAAAAATAATTCCCTTGTATTTATTGTTTTGCTCTTACTTCTTTACTCTTCGTGCCTTCGTGGTTAATTTGCTTTTTATTTTTGATTTTAAAACACCGAAGAGCATAAGCAACCCAACCACGAAGCGCTGCGCTTAACGAAGAGCACGAAGAGCACGAAGAAATCCTAAAAAGAGTAAAAATTATTGTTTCGACCTAACCTCCCCACCCTTCGTGCCTTCGTGGTTATTTGGCTTTAAAAGTAAAAAATACCGAATATGACCATCAAAAAGTGTCAGTTATTTTTACACTATTACTAATACTTAATATAAAGTTAAATTTAAACTCATAAAATCAGACGCTTAAAAAACAGGAACAATAATTGCATTAGATATTACTATTAGGGTAGAAATTAAAGCCAAGGAATTAAAATATGAATAAAATTATAAGCATGTTTGTTTTGTTATTTGCTAGCATAACTGCTAATGCAGGCATTTTATTAGATACAGGTGCACCAGATGACGACTCTGGTCTATGTGTAGCACAGGGCTGTGGCGCAGAGCAGTGGACGGCAATGTCAGCTTTTACAGCATCTACTGACTGGACTATTACTGGTTTTGAATTTTTTGCAGTTGATAGGGCAGCGGTAGGTAATGCAAATTATCAATCAACAACTTGGAAAATATTTGAAGCACCAAGTACAACCGGTATCGCTGATTTAGGTGCGGCAACTTATGAAGCTACAATTAAAGCATCAACATCTCAATCTCTATTAACGACCCCATTCGGTGACACGGTTAATATCACTTCATTTTTAATTTCAAATTTAGACATCGAATTATCTGCGGGTAATTATTTTTTAGCTCAACATCATGATTTTTCACAAGCAACAAACTTGACTATTGTAGGGCCAGCAACTGCTTCACTTTTTTATAATACTGATTTTGATGGGTCAGTTAATACATCGACTTATGGCATAGCACAAAAAATATTTGGTAAAGTATCGTCGATTCCTGAGCCTGCTTCAATTGCATTATTTGGTATGGGTTTACTTGGTTTAGGCTGGTCTCGCAAAAAAAAGCAACCTAAATAAAACTGAACTTATTATGCGAATCTAGAAATTAATAATATTATTTAGCCTCGTTAATTAACGGGGCTTTTTTATGTCTACTGTTTATATAAAAAGCTCTCGCCTTACCCTGCTTCATCCACGAGCCTAAAAAACAAGATTTACAGAGCAATTGTAATCTTGAACTCAAGCTTAGATTCAAGTAACAAGTTCAACCAGTTTCAAAAATAATAATTTGAAAGTAATAACAATGTAAATTACTCTTGGTGCATGATTTAGGTTTAAACTTAAGCCGATTTAAAATCATAACAATATCCCTAGTATCGATGACATAAAGAACAAAATAAAAAGGAAGTAAACAATGAATGGAGCAGGAGGAAACTCAGGTGGTACCGGGCATTTTTTTATTGGATTAATCATGATGTGTGGAGGCTTTTATATGTTACTTAATGCAATCACTGTCTCGTCAAATTTTGGCTTAAGTTCGCGCATTTATAGCTTACATAGTTTCGGTAGTGGCATTGGCATTACGGGTGGAACGATTATGATCCCTTTTATACTAGGAATTGGCATGATCTTTTATAATGCTAAAAATATCCTAGGCTGGTTACTTGCCATAGGCTCTATAACCGCTTTAATTTTTGGTGTTATTTCATCAATTCGCTTTAGTTTACATAGCATGTCATCTTTTGACCTGATTGTAATTCTAGTATTAGCGGTCGGCGGTTTAGGCTTGTTTCTTCGTTCTTTAAAATCACTCTCTTAATTTAGATTTCATATCCATATTAATATTCGTAAGCCGGCAACAATCAACTAACAATAATATGGATAGCAATACTCTAAGTTAATACTTTTACCTAGCATTTAGTCCATAGCCCAATTAATAGAGCCCTTCAATATAGGCCGAATAAATATGCACACATTTAATCCTTTATTTGAGTGAAATATTTACTGGAATTGATTAACGATATTAGTTAAAGGTATCGGTTAATATTATTGGTTAGTGATAGTGGTTAATGATCTTGATTGTCTGGCTTTTTATTTCAAATTACGGAGAGTTAGACATAACGGCATAGAGGTCTTGTGCAGACCTGTATATAATCATCCCTCCATTAATTACTAAGATAGCCTTTCTATGAGCATGAATACACTGACTGATTTTTTAGAACAAGCCCAATGCCAATATCGAGCGTATGATTTAGGACGTATTGTGCAAAAAATTAATAACAGCGAATTCCAAAAAATAGCTAAAAATGAAATGGCCTACCCTTTCCCGATTCAGCAGCATGCTTTCATTGCATTAACATTTTGGCAAGTCGCGGCTCAAAAAGAACATTTCATTTGGTTTTTAAAAATGCCTTTAGACGAACAAGGGCTAATAAAAATAACCGCGCAGACAAGCTTTATTCGAATGGTCGTTGAAGCAATGGGCGAAGACCTTACGGCAGATGTTAGTGATAAATTACAAGAAAGGCTGGCTAGTAACCCTTTTGTATTTAAACCGAGCGCTGAAAAACTTGCCATTTTCAATGCCAATATAAACAGCGCCTTTATTCGTCCTGCATCGTCTTTTTATGCACCTATCCAACACTATTTTTCAGGACAAGGTGACTGGCAGGATTGGCAAAACTTAGGTTTACAAGGTTTTGCTGATTTAGCAGCTCGTTTAGATCATGATAATAACCAGCAGAAAATAATTGATGCCTTGGATTATCTACCTGAGCAACCTCTACAAACTCTATCTTTGTGCCTTGAGAATCAAACACAAATAAGTAATGAACTGGCTACCAGCATTGCACAGCAAGCCAATAAACGTTTGCAACAAGGGCAAGAAACTAGTGCAATCTTATTATTAAGAGCATTAGCAAGCAGCACAGCAAGTGCTACAGCAAATAATCTAGAAAGTGACATAGAAAGTAGCTCAGCAAGTAGCTTAGAAAATAAAAATGAGCAGGCGTCTATTAAACAGCTTTTAAATGATCAGTTTTCATCGCAATTAGTACATCAAGCAGACTGGTACATCACCATAGCTGGACGCTGTTGGACACAATTAGAAGATGAAACCTTATTAAACCGATACTTTGAATCGTTAGCGAATCACCATAAAGCACTATTTCCACAACTTTTTGCTGATTTGGTCGCTATCCCCTCATTAAGAGATAAAGTATTAAAACAATTACGTTTAACTGCCCGTTCGCCTGCGTTATCAGAGGCTATTGGTTTATTATTTTCAGGCCTAAAAGCAAACACTTAAAAGCGAGTTAAGAATGATTATGTGGGATTTGTTGTTTATTCTTGGCATGGTGTTGATTGGTACCACCGTATGGCGGTTGCGCCAACAATCTGAGCTTGCTAAAACGTTAATAGAACAACACTGTAATAAACTTGATTTACAGCTTCTTTCCGTCGCTCGTTCTCGTTTTAATTTCAAATTAGGCAGCGATTTCTTACAAGCGAGTTTCATTTTTGAATTCAGTAGCGATGGAACCGATAGCTACCAAGGTACATTAACATTGAATGGTTTAGTGAAACCGCGCTTTCAACTGCCCGCTTATCGTTTTGTAGACGATGAAAATACATTATATTAAAAAGGTCACTTCATGGATCGCATTATCTTAGTTGCCCAACAACTTGCTAAAGAAGGCAAAACACCTAATACCGCTTTAATTAAAGCGCGTTTACCTAAAAACACCCCCTTGCCTGCAATTATACAAGGTTTAAAGCTATGGCAAGATAACCCTAATAAACAAATAGATATTCCTACTGAACCTTCCTTAACGGGAGCAACTTCTCAATCCGTAAATGGTAGTATTGATGAGATTATCAACAGTAAAATAGCACTGGCAATTAACCCGCTCAAAGAAGAGATCAATACGTTAAAAGTACAAATTGACACACTCAAAGAGCGTATCAAAAATACTTCTGATATTGCGATGGAAGAATAATAGTGTTTATTAAGGAATTAAGCTTTGAATGTTACCAGGATACGCAATATGCAAGTGTTGAACGGGCCATTAATAATTATTTAGACATGTTACGGTATAATGGACAAATTCTCGGTAGGGAGTTTCCTGTTGCCATGCAAGGCGCAATATTTACCACACGATTGGTTTGCCCAGAGGAACAGAGTTTAAGTGCCGGCTTTAATAGCCCGCAGGTTAATCACGCATTAGAGGGACTCACCAAAGCAGGTTTACTTTCACCTAAAATCAAAACTATTGCCGAAGATTTAAACTCGCAACAGTGCGCGACTAACTTTACGCCTAGTTGGCAGATTTTATATACCACTTTTTTAGATACATGCTCACCGATTCGCTGCGGTGAAACATTAGCCCCTATTCCACTTTACCGAACGTCTGAAGAAATTAGTAATGGCGACCGTAAAAGCGCGATAAAGTGGCAAGAAGAGTGGGTGAATTTAGATGAATTACAAATGAATGGCTCCGCAGTTTCTAGTGCAGCCTTAAAAGAATTAGGTGATATTAGTAGTAAATTTTTCCATCGCGGCAGCAATTTATGCAAGCGCATTCAATATATAACTAAAGTACCTACTTATTATTATTTGTACCGTGTTGCAGGTGAATCTTTAAAGCAAGAACAAGAAAGACCTTGTCCAAGCTGTGGTGGAGAGTGGCGATTAAAAATACCGTTATTTGATATTTTTGATTTTAAATGCGATCAATGCCAGTTAGTATCTAATCTATCTTGGGATTTCAAAAAATAGGAAATAATATGTTAAAAAAATTAAAATTAGTGGCAATGATACTAGTGCTGATCGTGGTCGGCTTCTTTGTATTAAGAGGCTGCTCGCAAGATGAAGTCGGTGATGTCAGCTTAGGTTTATTCACCACTCAAGATATTAAACTCAATATGTTAAAAGATCCTATTGTCTCTGGTGTGACTTGTCATGTTGCGTCAATAGAAGCGGATCTAAGTTTTTCAGATCCAAGTGATAGTGCAATATCATGTAGACAAACGGGCCCTATCACCTCAGCGATGATCGCTGAAATAGATAAAAGTAAATCGGGTGATGTTGTGTTTAAAAAATCAAAAAGCATCTTTTTCAAAACCATGAAAATTAGACGTGTATATGATCCAGAAAACCAAACCCTAATGTATGTTTCTTACTCTACTAAGGAAACATCAGGCAGTTTCAAACATAGCCTTTCAACTGTGCCGTTATGGGGTACAGATGCTTACCAAATGACAAAAGAAGTGGCGGCAAAACAAGAGCCAACAGAAAAAGCACTATAACAATATACAAGAACAAACCTTAGAAATACAAAAACCTCAATGAGCGATCACTCATTGAGGTTTTTTATTAGTGTATTATTTACGAGTACTTTTATTAATGCAGTGTTTACAACTTAGTGGGTAATTCTTGTTACGATTTAACTTTTTTCATTAACAAACACTTTTTATTTAAACAAATAAATACTAAAAAATAGAGACTAAAGAACTTCTGTTACAGATTTGGTTTTAGTATGTCTAACATTGCTTCGATATGATCATCTCGGTCATTTAAAGCGGCAATATATCGGTATTTTTCACCACCAGCATGTTCAAATATTTCTCTATTTTCACTCTCAATCTCTTCTAATGTTTCTAGGCAATCGGCACTAAAAGCTGGGCTGATAATTGCGATATCTTTAATGCCTTGCTCAGGAAAGCCTTTCAATGTTTCATCAGTGTAAGGTTTTAACCATTCAGCTTTGCCGAAGCGACTTTGGAAAGTACTAATCACCTTGTCTTTATCTAACCCTAACTTTTCAACAACTAAACGTGTCGTTTGTAAACATAAACAATGGTAAGGATCGCCATTGTCTAAAAACAGTTTTGGCATGCCGTGATAAGAAAAGACTAGTTTTTGTGGCATTCCATTTTTCGCTAAATCTTCACTAATGCTATTAGCAAGAGAGTCAATATAAGCTGAGTTTTTATGATAGCCATTTATAAAGTGCAACTCTGGTACCCAACGCCATTCACGTAATACATTGGCAATAGCATCAAATGTGGACCCCGTTGTTGGGCTTGAATATTGAGGGTATAAAGGTAACACGACAATACGAGTAAAACCTTTCTCACGCAGCTCCTCTAAACCCGACTTAATGGAAGGATTACCATAACGCATGCTCATCACTACTTCTGTATTTTCATATCCCTGTTGCTTTAAAAGAGCACTTAACTTATCTCTTTGCAAGCGGGTGATATGTGTTAGTGGCGACCCATCCTCGGTCCAAATACTTTGATACAGTTTTGCTGAACGTTTAGGTCGTATTCGTAAAATAATACCGTGTAAAATCATCATCCAAATTAAGCGTGGAATTTCTACAATTCGACGATCAGATAAAAATTCGTTTAGATAAGTACGCACCGAACTTGTTGTTGGCGCATCGGGACTTCCCAAATTAGTCAGTAAAATACCTGTTTTTTGATGGAAGCGGCCTTCTTGGTGAGGGTTATCGGTAATGCCTGAAAAACGTGACACAAAAAGCTCCTTTTGAGCATATAAATTTTAACGATGACTCGTTTAAACGAATAGATAATGATATTAGATCACTTTCTATTTAAGTTTATGATGATGGTTAATAATAAATCAAATGATATGATAACAAGTATAAAATAAAGCTTTAGATTAAAACATCTATAAAAAACACGTGAGTTAACCCTTAACTATGTTGTAGCTTATTTTGGCTGAGTTACTGAAACTTAGTTATTGAAACTTAATTATTGATAGTTAGACATTAAGGTTTGGTTATTAAGGTTTAGTCACCGCTATAACATAATTAACAGATAAATCTGACCTTGATAGTGACCAACGCCATAATACCGGGTTAAAAACAAATCCACTCTTATCATTCAATGACAGACTTGCCACTTTTAACATATTTGCAAGCTCAGGTGGTTTAATAAACTTATTCCATTGATGTGTGCCGATAGGTAGCCAACGCATCACTCTTTCGGCCCCAATAATAGCGACTATATAACTCTTGGGAGTGCGGTTGATAGTAGAGCAAAGCATTATCCCATCCTGTTTCAACAAGTCCGCACAAGCATTAATTAGCATCTGTGGTTGTGCAACATGCTCGATGACTTCCATATTAAGGATCACATCAAACAGTTCGCCTTCATCAACCAAGGCTTCAGCCACCGTATTACGATAGTCTATTGTTAAACCTGATTGTTTGGCGTGAGCTTGGGCAACTGGAATATTTTTGGGTGCTGCATCTGCTCCTATCACTTCAGCGCCTAAACGGGCCATGGGTTCACTTAACAAGCCGCCGCCACACCCAATATCTAATAGTCGTAAGCCTTTGAAAGGCATTAAGCTATTTAAGTCTCGATTAAACTGTGTAGCAATCTGCCCAACGATATATTGCACTCGTAAAGGGTTGAGCATATGCAACGGTTTAAACTTTCCTTTCGGATCCCACCACTCTTCAGCCATTGCTTCAAACTTAACAACTTCCGATGCATCAATTGTATTGTTGGATGTTAATTTACTCATGCTATGCCCTATAATAGAAAGGTTTAGTGGTTAAATTTAAAGCGAATTAAAGAATGTATTGATAGATTTAAACTTCACATCTATTTTTTTAGATTTTTCTTAGATTGTTAGTTCGATTGTTAATTAAATCGTTGAGATAATCAGAAACTGTCTTTATCAGCTAACATATTAGATATTTTTTTAAAAAATGCTTTCTGTGTGTCTTCGTCCTCATAATCCATATCAAAAGCACCATGGAATAATAAAGTCACCGTCAAATCTTTAAATGATAACCAGCATGTATAACCATCAAAATCCTGAGATGCTTTTACACCTGAGAGCTCATACACTCCATCTGTTTTTATTCCCTTAGTGGTGACTAAATCGAAAGCCTGTAGTAAGTCTCGTTTTTTTAATTTATTTACGTCCATAACTCGTGCCCCTATGGTTATTAAATACCGACATTATTTAGTTCAGCGATAAAGGCCTTAAAATCAGTAAGTTTATTAACTTTTCTAGCCTTATCTAACTAACATAATAAACATATTTGAGTTAATTAAGCACTATCGTAATTAATACGAATCAACAAAGAAAAAGATCAGCGAGTTAAATTGAAACTTTATATGCAAAAAAAATGCCTCAATGATCGCTCATTAAGGCATTTATTAAATGCTATTGCTTCGATATAAATCGTTCAATCAAAACTTATACAAATCAATTCTTATATAAATTAATACTTACGTATATTAGTCTTCGGAATCATCAACAATAATTCTTTTCTTACGACGCATTGGTGCAGCACCCACATCGATAGACTCATGAAAAACATGTTCTTGCTTTTTAGTACTTACTTTGGCTTTTTTAGCCATTGGTTTTTTCTTATCTTCAAGCACTTTTTTAGCTTTAACAACTTTCTTCTGTACTGGTTTTAAACCTTTAAATTTTGGGTTAATACCTTCTACTTTGTCAAAAGTGATAGTTTGTGCAACAAAGCTTTCTACTTTTTTAAAGTTGTCCCAATCTTTAGGACCAATAATAGAAATGGCATCACCTAATTCACCTGCACGTCCAGTTCGGCCAATACGGTGTATATATTCTTCAGTATGCTTTGGAATATCAAAGTTAAAAACGTGGCTAACATGGATTAAATCTAACCCACGTGAAGCGATATCCGTAGTCACTAATATTTTATTTTTACCGCGTGAGAAAGCATCCATTATTTGGTTACGATTACTCTGGGTAAGATCCCCATGTAAAGCGGCCGCAAGCATACCTTTCTCTATTAAAATAGCACTTAGACGTTCAGTATCAGCACGCGTAGCCGTAAAGATAATTGCTTGATCGATTTTTTCTTCTTTCAGAAAGTGAAACAATAACTTTTCTTTTTGGTTTAGGTTATCAGCCAAATAAAAGCGTTGCGTAATTTCACTGTGCTGCTGGTTTTCTTCACCCACTGCGATACGAATTGGTGACTTTAATAAATGTCCTGCAAATTCATTCACTTCACCATGACCGAGAGTTGCAGAAAACATCAACGTTTGGCGTAGACGATGATTTGCAGCTTCATTAATCGCAGTTAATTGCTCTGCAAAACCTAAATCAAGCATGCGATCCGCTTCATCTAAGATCAGTAATTCTAAGCCGGGTAAATGTAATAACCCTTTTTTAAGGTGATCAACAATACGTCCCGGTGTACCAACAATAAAGTGAGGGTGTTTATCAATCGCTTTCACTTGATCGTTAAAGTTTTCCCCACCCAACACTAGAATAGACTTAATACTGGTATTAGAGACTAACAAACGTAACTGCGAATAAACTTGTTTTGCAAGTTCGCGGGTTGGTGTCAGGATAAGTACACGAGGATCTCGACGAGTTAAAGCGCGTGTTTTTAATACACGCTGCATTGCCGGTAATAAATAAGCTAGCGTTTTACCTGAGCCCGTTTTAGATGATGCTAAAAGATCTTTCCCAGATACAGCAATCGGCACAGCTTCAGCTTGAATTTGTGTTGTTTCAGTAAAACCTAAATGTGAAACAGAAGTGATCAAACGCTGATCAATGGGTAAATCTTTAATTAGCAATGTATGCTCCAAGGAAGTAAAAATAGAAAATAAGTGCGTAGTATAACGATTAAGCGGAAAAACAAGAAATGAAGTTTGTAATAGCGGGTAAAAAAATCCATTAATTTAAGGATTAAATAAAAAAAGGAACAAGCAAACGCTTATTCCTCTCTTAAATTGGGATAATAATGGCTAATTCGGTAATGGAGTTTAATAGAAAAGTTGGAAGGAATTATTTACAAGGTCCTGTACTTCATTGGCCCTACTTATCCTAGTTTTTCAAAATAGCTAGATTGCACTTAAACCCATTTCAAAAATAAGTTTTTCAGCGGTACATTCAAACTGTAGTGAGACTTTGCTTTCAACACCGTCATTAGTTTGTTGAAAATCCACGTCTACTTTTACTGTTGCAAAACGTGCTTTTGCCGCTTTAATATATTTATCTGCTAACTGTTCAACACTGGCTTGATCTGGTCCGCTAAAAGGCAACACAAGTAGTGTGTCATTTTCTGCGATAACACTGCCTAGCTCAACAATAGTACCACATGCTTCGCATACATCGTTTTCTTGAGTTTGGAT
Source organism: Vibrio sp. 1-Bac 57 (assembly GCF_037546855.1). Classification (NCBI taxonomy): domain Bacteria; kingdom Pseudomonadati; phylum Pseudomonadota; class Gammaproteobacteria; order Vibrionales; family Vibrionaceae; genus Vibrio; species Vibrio sp. 1-Bac 57. The sequence goes on from NZ_JALAAC010000021.1 coordinate 28,100, forward strand.
ATTGTCAGACATATTTACCTCTGTGTTTATTATACAAGTGGTCAGATTGTAGCTCGCTTTAAACAAAAAAGGCGACATATAAAATGTCGCCTTTTACCTTTTAATGATTTAAATCATTAAGCTGCAGGAAATTTTTCTAATTTCCAAATTTTGCTTGCATAATCTTCAATTGAGCGGTCAGAGTTAAATTTACCCATTGCGCCTGCATTCAGAATAGCCTTTTCAGCCCAAGCTGACTGGTCACGATAAAGTGTATCGATATCTTGATGAGCAGCAACATAAGATGCGTAATCAGCAAGACATAAATATTCATCGCCCCATTCCAATAAACTACGTTTAATATCAGACAATAAGCCAGCATGCCCAGGTGTAAAGAAGTCAGTATCTAACCAATCAAGTACTGCTTTTAACTCTGGATTTTTGTAGTAATAATCATATGGATTATAACCACTTGCTTTTAATGCTTTTACTTCATCAACGCTTAAACCGAAGATAAACATATGTTCAGCACCAATCTCTTCAGCCATCTCGATATTTGCACCATCCATGGTACCGACAGTTAACGCACCGTTTAATGCGAACTTCATGTTACCTGTACCCGATGCTTCTAGGCCGGCTGTTGAAATTTGCTCAGAAATATCTGCTGCTGGGAACATTTTTTCTGCCAATGAAATACGATAGTTTGGTAAGAAGACAACTTTTAATTTGCCTTGAATACGCTCATCGTTATTCACTTTGTCTGCAATTTTATTCAATGCAAAAATAATTTCTTTGGCCATGTGGTAACCAGGAGCGGCTTTAGCGCCAAATAGGAATACACGCGGTACCATGTCATAATCAGGATTTTCAAGTAAACGTTTGTATAGCGTTAAAATATGGATCAAATTTAACTGCTGACGTTTGTACTCGTGTAGACGTTTGATTTGCACATCAAAAATAGCATCAACAGAGACTTCAACACCGGTTGTATCTTTGATGATTTTAGCTAGCTCTACTTTATTTTCTTTTTTAATGTCCATAAAGCGTTTTTGGAATGCAACATCTTTAGCTTTTGGCAGAATGCCTTTCAACTTATCTAAGTTAAGCACCCAATCATCACCAATTGTTTCATCTAATAACGTCGCTAAACCTTCATTACAAGCTTTCAACCAACGACGTGGCGTTACACCATTCGTTACATTAACTAATTTACCTGGGAACAATTCATGGAACTCAGGGAATAAATCTGTTTTAACAAGTTCTGAGTGAACCGCGGCAACACCATTGACTTTATACGCAGTGATAACACAAAGGTTAGCCATGCGTACCATGCGCTGTTGCGACTCTTCAATGACAGATAATTTTTCTTTTTTAAGGTCATCCCCAGGCCATTTTTTCTCAACAACATTAGCTAAGAATTGAGAGTTAATTTCATAAATTATCTCTAAGTGGCGCGGTAATACTTTTTCAAACAGTGCAACAGACCATTTCTCTAGTGCTTCTGGTAATAAAGTATGGTTGGTGTAAGCAAATGTTTCTTGACATATTTTCCATGCAGAATCCCAATCTAATCCCTCTTCATCAACTAAAATGCGCATTAATTCAGGAATAGCAATCGTTGGATGTGTGTCATTTAATTGAATTGCCACTTTTTCAGGTAATAACGATAAATCTTTATTTGCACGTTTGTAACGACGTAAGATATCTTTTACTGAACAAGCACAGAAGAAGTATTGTTGAATTAAACGTAACTCTTTACCTGCATCCGTTGAATCATTTGGATAAAGTACTTTAGAGACAGTTTCAGCTTTTGATTTTTCAACTTGTGAGTCGACATAACCACCGGCATTAAATACATCCCAGTCAAAAGCTTCATGGGCACGACTTTCCCATAAACGTAAAATATTAACCGTTTTAGCACCGTATCCGACGATGGGAATATCCCAAGGAACACCTTTTAATTTTTGTCCCGCATGCCAAACTTTACGAGAACCTTCTTTTTGATCAAACACAGTTTCAACATAACCATATAAAGGAATATGTTGAATAGATTCAGGACGGCAAATCTCCCATGGGTTGCCGTATTCACGCCATGTATCAGGACGCTCAATTTGACGACCATCTTGGAATTCTTGTTTAAATAGTCCATGTTCATAATGGATACCGTAGCCAATCGCAGGGTAACCAAGTGTTGCTAGTGAATCAATAAAACATGCAGCAAGACGGCCTAAACCACCATTACCTAATGCCATATCCGGCTCTTCATCGCATATTTCATATAGGTCTTTACCTAGACCTTTTAACGCTTCTTCAGTAACTTGGAAAACTTGTAAGTTTTGTAGGTTATTAGACAACAAACGTCCCATTAAAAACTCAAGGGATAAATAGTTCACTGCGCGAGTGTCATGCTCAGAGTGAGTTTGTTGTGTTTTTGTCAGTTTCTCAAAAACTAATTCGTTGACAGCCTGACAGGTTGCATTCCACCACGCTTTATTATTTGCTTTATGTTCATCAGTCCCAAGGCCTTTATGTAGGCGGTCGATGATTGCTTTTTGCATTTCAGCACTGCTAACCGTAGGCACTGCTACAGAATCCTTTGCTGCCGATTTTTTAGATTTTTTAGTCGCCATGTTATACCTATTAGTTAAGTGAGGATAAAGTTTTATTCCATATAAAACTCTTTGAAAATGTGATTGAGAAAGTACTAATATTTAAAATAATACCTTAACACCCCTCTAAAGTAATGCTTTAGAAAGTATGCCCTCAGTTTGGGTCGCAAGTTTAATAAATTGCTATTGAAACTAAGATTCAAAATAAACATTGTGATATATATCACAATAAATGGTCATGTAAAAATAAATTTTATTTTGAAATATAGTTTAAAAAACAAACAAACACTATTTTTTGGCTCGATATGATTGCTAAATGCCAAATTAAAATTTTGGAAAATTAAAGGGGATATGTAACTAATCAAGGTAACTAATTGTTCTAATTAAAATAAAATCTGTAGGTATTATTTTTTAAATCAAGAAGCTGATTATTGAAGGGGCATAAAAAAAGGCAAAGTAAACACTTTGCCTTTTTTTATTTGAATCTAAATTATTTTATCAATTCCTAAAATATATTTATATTTTTAATTAAAGACCAGCTTTAGCAAAAGCTTGAGCCACTATCTCTTGTGCTTCTTTTTGAATTAAAGCGATATGATCTTCACCTAAAAAGGATTCAGAATATATTTTATAAATATTCTCTGTACCCGATGGACGTGCTGCAAACCAACCATTTTCAGTGGTTACTTTTAACCCACCAATAGCGGCACCATTACCCGGTGCATGGGTTAATTTAACAGTTATTTTTTCACCGGCAAGTGTTTCAGCTTCCACCATTTCAGGCGTTAAGTTTGCTAATACTTGTTTTTGTTCAGGTGAAGCAGGCGCATCAAAACGCTGGTAAACTGGTGCGCCAAATTTTGCAGCAAATTCAGCGTAGTGTTCGCCCGGATCTTTTTTGGTCACGGCAATAATTTCAGCGGCTAATAATGCCAAAATAATACCGTCTTTATCTGTGCTCCAAACGGTACCGTCTTTACGTAAAAAAGAAGCCCCTGCACTTTCTTCACCACCGAAACCAAACTTACCTTCAAAAAGTCCATCTACAAACCATTTGAAGCCAACAGGTACTTCAGACATTTCGCGACCTAATTGATTAACAACGCGGTCAATCATTGAACTTGAGACTAAAGTTTTACCTACAATCGCTTTATCCGACCATCCTGTCCGATGGGTAAATAGGTAATTGATAGCAACCGCAAGGTAATGATTTGGATTTAACAACCCAGAAGATTTAGTCACAATACCATGACGATCATAATCAGGGTCATTAGCTATCGCCACATCAAAATGGTCTTTCTGTTTGATCAAACCCGCCATGGCATAAGGTGATGAACAATCCATACGGATCTTGCCATCCTTATCTAGTGTCATAAACGAAAAAGTAGGGTCGACACGGTCATTAACAACTTCAATATCAAGACCATAGGTTTTAGCAATCACAGGCCAGTAAGCAACACCTGAACCACCTAGTGTATCCACACCAATTTTAATGCCCGCTTTTGCAATGGCTTCTAAATCTAGAACATTTTTTAAATCATCAACATAAGGTTGAATATAATCGTATTCTTCTACTAAGTCAGACTGCATCGCCTCATCAAAGTCAGCTTGTAAAATATCATCATAATTATCATTTAAGATTTCATTAGCACGATCTTGAATAATTTTAGTAACATCACTATCTGCAGGACCGCCATTAGGTGGATTGTATTTGAATCCACCATCTTCAGGTGGATTATGCGAAGGTGTAATAACGATACCGTCGGCAAGAGAATCAGGATGCGCTTTATTGTATTGTAGGATTGCATGGGAAATAACAGGTGTTGGTGTATAACCACCACCTTTTTGTACCACTACTTTAATGCCATTTTCTACCAGCACTTGTACTGCTGAAATAAAAGCGGGTTCAGATAATGCGTGTGTATCTTTACCAATAAATACAGGGCCAGTATAACCCTTTTCCTTGCGATACTCGGCTAATGCTTGGGTAATGGCAAGAATATGTAATTCAGTAAATGCATACTTAAAAGAACTACCTCTGTGCCCCGAAGTGCCAAATGCAACTTGCTGCTCTGCCACTTCAACGTCAGGGAGATTAACATAGTATGCAGAGACTAATTTTGGAATATCAACTAAATCACTTGCTTGTGCAGGTTGACCTGCGCGCGGATGAATTGCCATAAGTACCTCAGATTGTGATGAAAATAAATAAAATTAAATTTCTTCTTTAATACGTTCAATTAAATTATGTGGATAGCCCATTGAAGCCATCATTTGCGTTAAAATAATACGCTTTCGCCCTGTATTTGCGTTGGTGATCACCCAATAAGGCGTTTGTGGAATCATTCTAGGCTTGCTCGCTTTAAATTGAGCCAGTTCTTCTTCGTTATCGGAATTCAATAAATCCTGTAAATCAGTACCTAAATAGGCACGAGTTCGACCTTTAGTTGTTTCAGCCGCCTCAATAAATGCATCTTTTTTCTCAAAATACATCGTTGTTAGCATCATCATGAACTTATTAGTAATAACGGATTCAGAAGTAAAAGCAGGGTCGGTGAATAGCTGTTTCACTCCTTGATGAAAATGTTCATTTTTTTCGGTTACTTTATTTTCGGATACATTGTTTTCACTTAGGTTATGGTCGGTTACATTGCTTTCTGTTCTATTTTTATTGGGTTGAGCAAGTTGTTGCGTCGAATGAGTTCGAGTAGAAGACTTATTTTCAACACTAACTTTTTTCTCAGGAGTGGTTTTCTCGACCGTATTATCTTCAGACAATGCCAGTAAACGACGAAGAATTTGGGAGGGTGTTTCACCGAAGGCTTCAATATTATTCAAAATATATTTATATAGATCATCTTCTATTTCGATCGTTTTCATTATTTCCCCATTACCTTACTTATTTGTACTAGCTGAATGGAATACAGTAAAATCACATAACCATTAATATGGAGGTGTAAATACTTTCAGCTTTAATGCATAATTTGTTATTATTTTTAACTTTATTTATTCTCACTTAAAATGAGCTTTTATGCTACTAAATTACCAACTAAAACAAACCGCTAAACATGAACCAGCTAATAAAAATGAGATTATTTTTATCATTCACGGTTTATTTGGTAGTTTATCTAACCTTTCCGGCTTAGCAAAAGAGTTGCAAGCTAATTTTGATGTCATTTTAGTGGACGTTCGTAATCATGGACAAAGTCCACGTAGTCGAAGCATGACTTACCCTGACATGGCAGAAGATATATTTGAACTAGCGGACTCATTGGGCATTGAAAAATTTTCGGTTGTTGGTCATTCCATGGGCGGAAAAATCGCGATGACTTGTGCCCTACTACAACCACAACGCATTAAAAACTTAGTAGTTGCAGATATTGCTCCGGTTGCTTACGGCGATAGGCACAGCGACGTATTTACTGGTTTACAATCCGTCAGTTTATTGCAGGCAAAAAACCGTACTGAAGCTGAAAAAATATTAGCAGGTTATGTGGAAACACCGGAAGTAAGACAATTTTTATTAAAGTCTTATCAACGTGGTGATGATGGTTTTGACTTCGTTTATAATGTTGACAATTTACACCACAATTATCACTTGATCAGTGGCTGGCCAATGATTGAGGGTGAATACACAGACTCAGCCTTATTCATTAAAGGTGAGCGCTCTGATTATATTAATGAAAAAAGTATGGAATCAGTGATGACATTATTTCCCAATGCGCGGCTTAAAATCATTAATGATACTGGTCATTGGCTGCATGCAGAGAAAGCAAAAACCTTTAACCGGTTAGTCGTTAACTTTTTTGCTTAGATGTGAGTAGTGAAAATCGTCATTTGAAAGCACAAGTGAGTAATTAAAACCTGTGTCATGCTGTACAGAGTATTTAGACAAGGTCGACTGTTTGTATTTTACTTACTATTATGTACAAAATCGCCTATTTAATTAGAATAGCCAGACATAATAGGCATCACCTTGTTACAAAAAGTGAATAAATAACAATACAAATGAACACAAAAGATTAATAGAGACTAGGCTTTTACAAACATATTTGCCTATTTTCGATAGCATCTATATGCTATATTCCCTTTTTTAAAAGAAGCTAAAATATGCTGCAAGAATATACTGAGCAAATTGAAACAATTGGTTTATATGGTTTTTACCTTTTACTTTTTTTATTCATCGGTTTAGCCATTCAAGACGTACTAAAAAAAGGTAATGTACCAAAATTTGGACGTCAGGTTGTATGGGCAGTATTATTTTTTGGTTGCATCGGTTTCATCTCAAAAGCAGTTATAGAAATTGTATGGGTTAATTCAGGTATTGGTTAAATAATTCTCTCGGTAATGATGACCAAGTAATGATGGCTAAGTAATGTTACTCGGTCAGGTTGCTAGGCAAGAATTATTAGGTAAGTATTGTTAGGTAACAAAATGGCAAAGGAATCATTTGATCGCATTACTAGCGATCTATTTGCAAACGAGGTACGCCGAGGCAGACCTAAAAGCAATCCTCATTCGCGTCAAGTTCAGCTAAAAATAAATAAGCAAAAACAGACGTTAAGAGATAAGCAAAACGGTTTAAAACGAATCGAATTAAAAGTAGATAGCGAATTATTTGAACAATTAAATAAGCTATCTGACACACTATCAATAAGTCGTGCAGAGTTAATTAATAAACTGCTACATGCACAGTTAAATCAAATAAATTAAGGTATAGAGTATGTCAAGCGTAGGTATTTTCTTTGGTAGCGATACAGGTAACACTGAAGCTGTAGCAAAAATGATACAAAAAGAATTAGGTAAAAAACTAGTTGAAGTAAAAGATATCGCTAAAAGCAGCAAAGAAGATATCGCTGAATTTAGCCTTATTTTATTTGGCATTCCTACCTGGTACTACGGTGAAGCGCAATGTGATTGGGATGATTTTTTCCCAGATTTAGAAGAGATTGATTTCACTGATAAATTAGTTGCTATTTTTGGCTGTGGCGATCAAGAAGATTATGCAGAATACTTTTTAGATGCAATGGGACAGTTAGGCGATATAGTTGAAAGTAAAGGTGCTATTATTGTTGGTAATTGGTCATCTGAAAGCTATGACTTTGAAGCTTCAAAAGCTTCAATTGATGATAAAACGTTCATTGGTTTAGGGATTGATGAAGATCGTCAACCTGAATTGACTGCATCACGTGTTAAAGCTTGGTCTGAGCAAATTTATAATGAAATGTGTTTAGCGGAATTAGCCGACTAAATCCAATTACAGCAGTTAGGAAATGACATGAGTAATGAAAATTTAGCCCTTAAAGAAGCGGGTTTAAAAGTAACATCACCACGTTTGAAAATTTTAAGCTTATTACAGCTGCCAGAGAATCAACACTTAAGTGCTGAAGATCTTTATAAGAAATTGCTTGAACAAGGCGATGAAGTAGGTGTAGCAACGGTTTACCGTGTATTAAACCAATTTGATGATGCTGGTATTGTTACTCGTCATCATTTTGAAGGCGGTAAATCAGTTTTTGAATTAACCCATCAAGAACATCATGATCATTTAGTTTGTTTAAAATGTGGTGAAGTAATTGAATTTAATGATCCACTTATTGAAGAGCAGCAAAAACTTATCGCTGCAAAATATGGCATTAAATTAACCAACCACAGTTTGTACCTTTACGGTGAACCTGTTGATGGTGAGTGTAAGCATAATACTTAAGTAACTTATCTTTTGATGCATGTATTTAAATGCTAATACGATAAAAATAGCCTGTTTAATAACGGGCTTTTTTGTGCCTGTTTTTTGCTTATAGCGAATGATAAATATGAGTTTAATTGTTATGGCGATAATCGCAGCCAATAATCGCCAATAAAGTATTGTGAAGGTAAGCTTAAGATTGCTTGATGTTGCTTGGCTTGAGTTTGCCTAGTTAGGTTTAATTAGTAAGATTTTTGGCAGATTAGTTTTGCACTACCGTACTCGAATCATCTTGAATTAATCCAACCTCTTTATAATACCGTAATGCGCCAGGGTGTAACGGAGCAGATAAATATTGAGTAACCATTGCATGCTTAGTGAGAAATTCAAAAGAGGGATGTAGCTGTACAAAGTCAGTATGGTTTTCAAAGACTGCTTTAACTATTTCATAGGCGATTTGTTCCGGTAAATCTGTTGTGGTCACTACCGTAGCCCCAACACCAAATGTGGTCGTTTTTTTAGGGCTGCCACGATACATTTTGGCAGGGATTGATGCCTTATCGTAGTAGCTATGTGTCGCTATCAGTTGCGATACTTTTTGACCTTTAACGTTCACTAAGTTAGTTTGACAAGCACTACTCGCTTCTTTAATCGAGCTATTAGGGTGGCCAACAACATATACAATCGCGTCTATTTTATTATCGCATAGCGCCTGTGCTTGTTCGCTGGGTGGTAATGATGTCGCTTCTGCAAAATCAGATTCTTGCCAACCGTAGATATCTAACAGCATTTCCATAGTGCCACGTTGGCCTGAATTGGGAGCACCTATGTTGACGCGCTTACCTTTTAGCTGTTCAAAGCTAGTAATTTTAGCATCTTTCCTTGCTAACACAGTAAAGGGTTCAGAGTGCACTGAAAATAAAGATCTTAACTGAGCAAACTTTCCCTCGTCTTTAAAGATAGAAGTGCCGTTATAAACATGATATTGCCAATCAGATTGCACTACTGCGATATCAAGCTTATGGCCTTTTAATGCATTCAAGTTATAGATAGAACCCGGTGTACTTTTAATTTCACAGCGAATACTATCGATACCTTTTAACTGATTAACTAAAAAACAAATCGCACCACCGGTTGGATAATAAACACCACTGATGCCACCGGTACCAATGGACACATAGTCTACTTTCGCACTCACATTAGCATGTAAAAAGACCGTACAAAGCGCAACAATAAGAGAGCGTACAGGTAAATTTAAACCGCGCATAGGATTAGCGTTGGTAATCGCTAAATGGCAGTTTAAAATTCCTTGCTTAAACACTTCTCTTATTTTATTCATATTTTTTTTATTAATACCTTTGAGTTACGCTTTAAGTTATACATCTCTTTTTTAGCAGCGGGCAATTGGTTAATTTCTGCAAATGCAAATCCCCTCTCTCTAAACCAATGAATACTTTGTGTTGTTAACACAAAAATCGACTCTAACCCTAACTGTCTGGCTTTACGCTCAACGTGTGCAACAAGATTATCAGCACGAGCTGCTCTACGATATTTAGGATGGCTTACTAAACAAGCTAATTCGCCCATGTTATCATCCATAAATGGATATAAAGCCGCACAACCAATAACCATGCCGTCTCGTTCTACAATCAAAAAGTGTTCAATTTCATTCTCTAACAATTCACGAGAACGTTTAACTAAAATACCTTGTTTTTCAAGTGGTTCAATTAATTGTAATAAACCACCAATATCATCGATAGTAGCTGTTCGAATTTTTTCATAACTTTCTTTTACAATCTGCGAACCAGTACCATCGCGCGTGAATAGCTCTTTTAATAATGCACCATCTTGATGATAACTAATGAGGTGACAACGTGTTACATCGGCTTGACAAGCAGCTACAGCGGCACGTAGAAGACGCAATGTACCCGATGCATGCTCTGATTCTTTTTCCATTGCATCAATATGGGCTTGAGCTTCCTCTGGTAATAACTCTGAAATCACTTCGCCATTTTCATCTAACACACCTTGATGAGAACAAAAGCCTATTAACTTATCTGCTTTCATATCAATCGCAACTTGGGTTGCAACTTCTTCTGCAAGTAGATTAAATACTTCACCCGTTACTGAATAACCAATCGGAGAAATAATTGGGATCGCTCCAGAAGAGAGCTGAGCTTTAATGCCATCAACATCAATACGGCGAACCTTGCCAGCATGACAAAAATCTACGCCGTCTTTGACACCAATTGGTTGAGCAGTGACAACGTTACTGATCACCGTACGAATTGCCGCACCTTGCATTGGAGAGTTTGCTAAGCCCATCGATAGCCCAGCTTGTAATTCGATTTGTACTGCACCTACAGCTTGCTTGATGAGAGTCAAACTACGATCATCTGTTATCCTAAGATCATCGTGAAATTGACTACTATGACCGTGCATATCAAGTTGTTTTTGAATTTGAGGACGTACTCCATGTACTAAAATCAACTTCACACCAAGACTGTTAAGTAACGCAATATCATTAATGATATGTTGAAAATTATCTGTTTCTAATGCTTCGCCACCAATCATTAAAACAAAGGTTTTATGTCGATGTGCATTGATATATGGGGCTGAATTACGAAACCAATTTATCAATTGTGTTGAATTTGTTACTGCTTCCATTTGCCTACCTATTGCTCACAATAATCCACTAAACATTTAGGCCGAGTTGATCTTTCAAATTTAATTGTGCAACGAACTGCTGGCTCTTTATATAAGGCTAAGCTTATAAAGCAGAATTATTCCGCATAAATAAGCAAAAAAACAGTATAAATAGTCAGTACACGTTACCCTTTGATTTCACCACAAGATACCTTATGGTGAACAGATTTAAATAGTAAAGATCAACCGCCCCTAGTATAGGGAGTCTACCAAGTACATGTTTGTGTTGGCAAAACAATTGTTTAAACAATGTTAAATCAACGCTCTTTAGTGATTAAGTATTGCCTTTAAATGACAAGATCGCTGGTTATGCTTCTCGATCGTTACTAAATACAGGTAAAGAAAGGTGGTAATAAATAGCGCATAAACGCAATGATAAGGTACCTAACATTGCCACAGCCATAGAGAAAATAGGGCCTAGTTCAATATAATCACACAACACATATAGGGTTGCGCCCAACATAGAAGCTGTTGCATAAATCTCTTTTTGTAACACAAAAGGTATTTGCCCGCTTAATATGTCACGGATCATGCCGCCCACGACTCCGGTAATACATCCCATCACAATAGCAACAGGACCACTAAAGCCTAACATCAAGGCTTTTTGTGCACCGATAATAGTAAAAATAGCGAGACCAAAAGCATCAAAGATGGGTAGCAAATAAGCAGGAAAACGGTGGATTCGCTGTAACCATATAAGGCTTAATATCGCAGTAACGACAATAACGTAGATATAAGTGTTATCCACAATCCAAAAAACCGGTGTAGCCCCCATCATCATATCTCGCAAGGTGCCGCCGCCAATACCAGTCACGCCAGCTAATACGGTAATACCAAAGGGGTCCATACGTAACCGAGTAGCAACTAATACACCAGAAATAGCACAGGTGATCACACCAATCATATCTGAAACATAAATAAAACTATCTAACATCTGATTAACCATTCCTTATTAGGCTTTAAGCTATATTTTGGTGTCACACTTTATAAAAATAACAGGCATTAAATAATGTTAACTTTTGAGTTAATTCCAATATAGAAATATCTAACTGAACCTCTGTAGTGAACAGTTTATATCTGTAGAGAAGTTACCCATCGTCCTCAAAACTGACAATAATACTATTTGATTAAGTACTAACTCTTTAATATCAAGAGGAAAAAAGGTCATAAAATGCGTCTTCGGCGTTACTTTTTATCATTCAATAAACAGCATAAATAAAAGCACACCTTTAATTTCAGCGCATGTTAAACATCATTCAGCAGAGTTGCAAGTGTTGTCAGCAGTGCTTTTATCTTTACCTTGTAAGCATTTTCTCCACCAAACGCCAACGTTTGCACCGAGCATTAATAAACAAGGCGTTAGAATTAAAGTTAATACCGTTGCAAAGGTTAAGCCACCCGCAATAGCAGTCGCCAATTGTGCCCACCATTGTGTTGATGGGGCGCCAAATTCAATGGTTTGATTAAAAAAGTCTAAGTTTACTTTCATCACCATCGGCATTAACCCTAAGATAGTCGTAAATGTCGTTAATAAAACAGGACGTATACGCTGCGCGCCAGTCATTAAAATAGCTTGTTTAGTCGCAATACCTTGTGCTTTTAATACGTTGTAAGTGTCAATCAAAACAATATTGTTATTTACCACAATCCCAGCTAGGGCGATCACACCGATCCCTGACATAACAATGCCAAAGGCACTTTGACTAATAAACAAACCAATAAACACACCTGCAGTGGAAAAAATAACCGCACTTAAAATTAAAAAGGCTTGATAGAAGGAGTTGAATTGTAATATTAAAATTAATGCCATTGCTGCCAGAGCAACCATAAATGCATTTTTTAGAAAAGCAGCCGCTTCTTCTTCATCTTCATTTTGCCCTCGTATTTTAAGTGAAATACGAGGATCGAGTTGTAAGCTAGGGAGTTGTTTTTCTAATTCAGGTAAGAGTAAGCTCAAGTTATAACCTGCTGCCATATCTGCACCTACCGTCATCACAATACGACTATCTACTTTTTGTATCGCCGATTTTTTAGCGACTGGGGTTAAGGCAACAAAATGGCTCACTGGTATATGACCCAAAGGGGTTTGTAGACGTAAATCGGCGAGTTTTCCTAAACTACGCTCCTGTTCAGGGTAACGCACTCGAATATCTAATTCATCATCAACATCATCGGGGCGATAAGAACCAAGCATTAAACCATTAGTTAAAAACTGTACACTACTACCTAATAATGTCGCATCTGCACCATAACGTGCGGCATCAGCTCGATTAATCTGAAACTGCCATTCCACGCCAGGCTTGGCACTGTCGTCTTCGATATTTACTAAATATGATTTTTGTAATAACGCATCGTGAATTTTGTCTGCAGCTTGCTGTAACAACTCAGGAAAGCGAGAACTAATTTCGATTTGTAAATCTTTACTTGAAGGCGGTCCCGCTTGATCTTTCTTTAACTCGATCTCTACTCCCGGTAAATCCTCAGTTCGGTTTTCAATATCACTTATAATTTGATTAGCCGCACGCCTGTCTTGCCAATCCTTTAAGTTAATACGCATGCTGCCAACGATTCCCTCCGTTGAATCTCCCGTTTTCACATATAACGTTTCTATTTCATCAGCTAGCGGCAGAATACGCTGTTCAATACGCTGCATAATTTGATCTTGTTCATCAATTGAAAAATCACCATAGGAGCGAACTTTGACATTGATACCATTGGGTTCAACTTGAGGAAAAAACTCAACGCCTAAATTAGATTGCTGGAATAAAAAAATGCCCGATGACGCAATTAATATTGCCGCCAATAAGACTAACCAAGGAAAATGAAGTGCTTGGTTTAATGTCTTAACATAACATCCAGTGAATCCAGAAAGCTTTAATAGTTCGCCTTCTTCTGCCATTTTTGCATTATGCTTTTCTTTTGCCGTTAATAGCCGAGTTTTACCAAAAACGCTGCCTAATACCGGAATAAAAATAAGAGCCATCAATAACGATGCGGTTAATGTTGCCATCAAGGTTAATGGCAAATACATCATGAATTCACCAGTCACACCAGGCCAGAATAATAAGGGTGAAAACGCGGCTAAAGTGGTGGCAGTGGAAGCTATAATTGGCCATGCCATACGTTGTGCGGCATCTAGATACGCTTTATGCTTAGCCACACCAGCACTCATTTCACGATCCGCAAATTCAGTGACCACTATCGCACCGTCAACCAACATACCGACAGCCATGATCAAAGCAAAAAGCACCACAATATTAACGGTAATGCCTGACCCCCATAACACTAAGATACCGGTTAAAAATGACCCTGGAATGGCAATTCCGACTAGTGCAGCACTGCGAATACCGAGTACCGCAATAATTACAATAACCACTAAAAGTACAGCACTGAGTACATTATTTTGTAAGTCATTGAGCATTATTTTTACATCTTTAGAACTGTCTCCGGCATAACTGACATGAATATTATTAGGTAACAGCTCTTGGCTCTCAGCCATCGTTTGTTTTACTTTCTCAACCGTTTCAATAATATTTTCGCCAGGTCTTTTAATAACCTCTAACGAAACAGTAGGTAAACCATTCACTCGCACAAATGAACTTGGGTCTTTAAAGGTACGACGGATTTTAGCGACATCGGCAAACGTGATCACACTATCACCCGTCACTTTTATTGGCATCGACATGACATCTTTTATGGTCGAAAACACAGAAGGTACTTTTATAGGAAAGCGCCCTTTCCCTGTATCCAGCACTCCCGCTGCAACTAAACGATTATTGCGTGAAACTAAATTATAAATGTCGTTCATATTAAGCTGGTAGCTTTCCATTAACAGTGGATCAATAAGAATTTCCACCATGTCTTCTCGGTCACCACCAATATTCACTTCTAAAATTTCAACAAAGCCTTCCAGCTTGTCTTGCATTAACCTAGCAATATTTATTAATGCCCTTTCAGACACACTCCCCGAGAGTAAAACCGTTAATGCCGGATTTTCTGTTGCAAGCGTTACTTGCTTAATAATCGGCTCTTCACTTTCCTGCGGTAGTTTTCCCTTTGCTTGATCAACTTTTTCGCGCACATCTATCAACGCCGCTTTTATATCAATATCGATATAAAACTCAAGTACAACGGAAGCATGCCCCGAGCTGGCGGTTGATTTCATTTCTTTAACACCTTCTAAACTCCGTAACTCTTGCTCTAGAGGTCTTAAAATAAGGCGTTCACCATCCTCAGGGGAAATTCCTTCATGCGTAATAGAAACATATATAACAGGGATTTTAACGTCGGGATCAGCTTCTTTGGGAATATTAATATAAGCATAAAGCCCGGATATCAGTAAGAATACAAGCAACATTAATACCGCACGTTTTCTAGATAATGCACCATGAATAATTGTTTTCATGGTGATTACTCCTGACTGCTAATAGACGTATTCTCGAGCGAAGATTTACTTTCTGACTTATTTGTCTCAAATTCAGCTTGATCCACCGCATCAACCTGATCGCCAACTTTAACAAAACCTTGTCCTAAGGTAATAATATCAACGTCGCCCTTAAAGCCTGATAACCAAACACCATCGTTATCAGTTTCAACTAAAGTAATACCTTGAAATCTAACTACACCATCTTGCACCAGTTTTACACCAAGGTTACCTTGTTCATCTAACGCCAATGCGGAAGGAGAAACATAGATTGCCTCAACTTGATATAAAGGAATGGCTAACTTAGCACTAATACCCGACAGTATTTTTTGTTCTGGATTAGGGAATTCAATTTCTACTCTAAAGGTACTACTATTACTATCTGCCATAGCGGCAATAAAGGAAATTTCCCCTTCTATTATCTCACCAGACAATAAGGTTGCCGTCACTGTTTTCCCTAACTTTAAATCATTCATATGATGCTCAGTGGCATCGCCTCTAATCACAATCGGATCCACATTTTCAAGGCGAAATATTGGGTCACCTACTTGTAAATAATCACCTAAATCAGAAAATTGTTGTTGCAAAATACCGTTAAAGGGAGCGACTACATTGGTACGTTTCAATGATAACTGTAATTGTGCGAGGTCCGTTTGCGCAGATAAAAACAGACTATTTTCTTCCGCAAGGCGAACACGCCCTTGCAAGCCTTTGTCATTTAATGATTTTACCGCTTTATAGGTGAGTTCTCGTTCAATCAAACTCGCTTTAGCTTGTTTTAATTTTGCCGGTAACTCACTCTGTTCAATATTAACAATACTTTTATTACGGTCTACATAATCACCTTTACGGCTGTTCATTCTGATTATTTTACCCGCGACTTCAGCGCGAATAATAGCACCACTATTAGCTTCGCTTTTTCCATAAAGCGTCAGGAATTTAGTGATTTTTTTAGTCTTAAAATGTGTTGTTTGCACTTTAGGCAGGTTTTTTTCTTGCTCATCAACCGTGGCTTGATTGCTGATAGGGGCATGATCTTCGCTATCTTCAGTTTTTGTATAAGCAGGCAGTAGCATCCAAACTAACAATATCAATACAATCGCTAGCGCAATCAGGTAGGGTCTTAAGGTAATAAAAGTAATAATGCGTGAGAACATAAGTTGCCCTAAAAAATAAATGACCGTATTAGGTTATCGCCAAGGCATTATGTTTACGCAGTAGATTTAAGTCATCAGCAATGAGTCCAATAAAAATAAGACTTTAGCACTTACTTTGATTAAATAGTCTGAGCTTGTACACAACAATTACAATACACAGAATTTAATAAAGAATGACGTATAGAGGATTGGTCTAAGAAGTTGAGGGGTTGATCTAGAGTTGGGAGTTTATATAGAGATATTAATGTTCACTAATAACAATAAAAGGATTTAATGCCCACTAATAACAATAAAGTGAGCATTGGCATTTTCAACGGTAGCGCTTGGCACCGAATAGTAGACCCGTAAAGAATTTAGATAGAGAATGAAGATCCACAACCACAAGTTGCTGTAGCATTCGGGTTATTAACTAAAAAACGAGAACCTTCTAAACCATCAACAAAATCCACTGTACCACCAACAAGATATTGCAAGCTCATAGGGTCAACAGATAAAGTAACACCACTATTCTCAATTAAAGTATCGTCATCATTTACTTTTTCATCAAAAGTGAAACCATATGAAAAACCAGAACAACCGCCGCCTGTGACATAAACACGTAATTTCAGATCAGGATTTTCCTCTTCTGCAATCAACGTTTTAACTCGATTTGCTGCGTTATCACTGAAATAAATCGGTAACGCTATTTCCACTTCGCTTGTCATTATAATTTTTAGTCCTATTAGTTTGCCCGAACCTATTATCTAATACCTGACTAATTTGTTCAAGTATAAGCGGAATGATTTATTCACTCTCTTCTTGAGTTTCTAATTCTTTAAGCGATGAACCACCATTTTCGATAAAATCTTTCCAGTCATAAATTTTTTCTACACGTTGAGAGCGACTCCAACGAGAACCTTTGGCATCAGCAGATACAAATATTTGCTCCACTTTTGCCTTTTTAGGTAACACAAATTCGCCTTTTAGCGTTTGGAAATATTTAAACTTAAATGCACCACTAAAATCTTTATCAAGCTCGCTCAACTTAATTGGTTTTGCAGTTCCCTCACTGTCATCGGCACCAGCAAAAGTAATATCTACATTTCCCGTTAAAACATGTCGCCCAGTTTGAGTTTGCATTAACACTAACTCATATGACCAATGATTTTTTTCTGCAGCCTTAGTGACGGTAAATGAATAAACATTTAACCCGCTTACAGAAAGACCAGGTGCAACCACTTGCTCATAAAAATATAATTTATTATTACTCGCATCTAGCGCTTGGTTCAGCGTTTTATTTTCAACGACTAATGTTTCATTAACTTGCTTTTCAGCGATAAAATCGGCTTGAATTAAACTTAACTGTTGGGTTAGCTCTTGATTTTCTGCATTTAGGCTGGCGGCATCTAACTCTAATAAATGAATACTATTGTATAAAATATCTTGTTTAAATTTGCCTACCATAAAACCAAA
This sequence comes from Vibrio sp. 1-Bac 57, assembly GCF_037546855.1. Lineage (NCBI taxonomy): Bacteria > Pseudomonadati > Pseudomonadota > Gammaproteobacteria > Vibrionales > Vibrionaceae > Vibrio > Vibrio sp. 1-Bac 57. Next base: position 46,112 of record NZ_JALAAC010000021.1, read on the forward strand.
ATATGCAAACAATAAGCTGATAATTAACCATTTAAAAAAGCTCTTTCTATAACCGCGCATACACGTCCTTCTTACTTATATTTGTCATTAATACGGAACATCGCTTTATCCGTTGTTTGTTGACGTTTGGCACGCATTGATAATTTCAATGTTCTTTCTAATAATTGAGTATAAATAGGACGTCCCCCTAACGTTTGAGCAACCATAGTGGCACCTAAACAAGTAACAATTAATGGTAAAATCATTTCATAATTACTGGTCATTTCTATTACCAATAAAATGCCAGTGATCGGCGCACGTACTGTTGCCGCAAATAACCCGCCCATTCCAGCAATCGCAAAAGCGCCAGGGTCAGTTATCAAGTCAGGAAATAATGCCTGTGCAATAACACCAAATAACATGCCAAATAAAGTACCTAACGCAAGCGTTGGTGCAAACACGCCGCCGGGAGCACCTGATCCAAAACTGATTAGGGTGGTAAATGTACGTAAAATAAATAAAATCAACAACCCACCAGCAAGGTATTGCCCGCCTTCAACATGCGGAATTAATTCAAGACCGCTGAATGCAATATCTGGTTCAACTACTGATAACGCACCAAATAATGCACCTAAAAACAAACCAATCGCCACAAAACGCCAACGCTGACTTTTATGAATAGATAAAAACATATCCTGTGTCGCTAAGATCATTTTATTAAAAAAGATACCAATTACACCAAAACAAAAACCTAAAATAAGGTAAAAACCTAGTGTATATAAATCAGGGTGAGAGTATTGAGTAACCGTTACAACGGCATCTTGATCAGTGAACAAGCGCATCACAATAGTCGCCATAACCGCACTCATGAATACACTCTTAGTAGAAGTTAGACTGTAATTGAATTGTGACCGCATCTCTTCAATAACAAACATGATGCCTGCTAAGGGGGCATTAAACGCGGCGGCTAAACCACCGGCAGCACCGGCAGCTAATAAAGCTTGAGCATCCACTTTATCCACTTTGAATAAATCTGAAATCATTCGACCAACATTAGCACCAAGCTGAACAGAAGGTCCTTCACGTCCTAATGCCATGCCACTACCTAAGGCCAGCAAACCGCCAAAAAACTTAACCGGTATGACACGCTTCCAACGTACTGGTCGCATCCCTTCCATCGCCCCTTCAATTTCAGGAATACCACTACCGCCGGCTTCAGGTGCAAAACGATGTGTGATGTAAAAAGCAGTTCCAGCCATTAAAGATGAGACAGGAATAGCAATCAACCATAATGGCAGACCGCTGTCACCATAGGTATGAATGAACTCAAGACGCATTTCTGATACCCAAACAATACCATGGTCAAACAATGCAGAGACAGTCCCCGCTATGATCCCAATAAAAATAGAAAGCCAAATTAATAGAGCACTGCTTTTTCTAGTGAAAAAACGGTCAATAAAACTTTTTAAGCCATTAATAAACAACGAGGGCAATGCTATTTTCATAAATGCAGTACAACCTAAAACGATAAAGTGAAGGAAAACTAATATAATAAAAAATAATGATTAAAATTACTTGATTGGTATCATGTTAACAAACATTTAGCCGATAAACCTCTGTTAAAAATCATTATCTACTCAGCTTTGCCAGTTGCATCTTCATTTATGATGGGTATATTGCAGTTTCTCTCAACTTAAAAATAATTAATGGGATGCTTATGAGCAAATCAACAGAACTATTTAACCGTGCACAATCTATTATTCCTGGTGGCGTTAATTCACCAGTTCGCGCATTTAATGGCGTTGGTGGCGGCCCGTTATTCATACAAAAAGCACAAGATGCTTACATCTATGATGTAGATGATAAACAATATATCGATTACGTGGGTTCATGGGGTCCAATGATTCTAGGGCATAACCACCCAGCGATTAAAAAAGCTGTGATTGATGCCGCTGAAAATGGACTTAGCTTTGGTGCGCCAACTGAAATTGAAATCATCATGGCAGAAAAAGTACAGCAGCTAGTACCATCTATGCAACAAGTTCGCATGGTAAGTTCAGGTACTGAAGCGACGATGAGTGCAATTCGTTTAGCTCGCGGATTTACAGGCCGAGATAAAATATTAAAATTTGAGGGTTGTTATCACGGCCATGCTGATTCTTTATTAGTCAAAGCCGGTTCTGGTGCATTAACTTTGGGTCAGCCAAGTTCACCGGGTATTCCAGCTGATTTTGCTAAACATACTTTAACGGCTACCTTTAACGATCTCGCTTCTGTTGAAGCATTATTTACAGAATATAAAGATCAAATATCTTGTATTATCGTTGAGCCAGTTGCAGGTAACATGAACTGTATTCCACCAGTACCAGGTTTCTTACAAGGGTTACGAGATATTTGTGACCAGCACAAAGCATTGTTGATTTTTGATGAAGTGATGACCGGCTTTCGTGTTGCTTTAGGTGGTGCTCAAGCGCTTTATAACATCAAACCAGATTTAACAACCTTAGGTAAAGTGATTGGCGGCGGCATGCCTGTCGGCGCATTTGGTGGTAGCCGTGAAGTGATGCAATTTATCGCACCTACTGGCCCTGTTTACCAAGCGGGTACATTATCAGGCAACCCAATAGCAATGCATGCAGGTTTAGCGTCATTAACGGCTTTAGATACTCCTGAATACGATCAATTAGCCATTAAAACCAAGCAACTTGCAGAAGGCATAAAGCAAGCCGCGGATGAAGAAGGTCTTGCACTTAGTATCAACTATGTTGGTGGTATGTATGGTTTATTCTTTACAGATGAGCCTAAAGTGACTAATTTCCAACAAGCTTGTGCATGTGATATTGAAAAATTCAAAAAATTCTTCCACTTGATGTTAGATCAAGGTATTTACCTTGCACCTTCTGCATTTGAAGCAGGGTTTTTATCATTAGCGCATACTGAGCAAGATATTAACAATACGATATTAGCGGCTAAAAAAGCATTTTCACAAATGTAAACATTATTACCTTCTTCAAAAGAGAAGGTTAAAGTGTATTACCGGCATAAGATTGCAAGCTAGACAGTCACTGTGATAGTGATTATTTAGCTTTTAACTTATTTCGCTTTACCTTGTTTCGCTTTTATTTTGATGCATACACCTTTTGATATTGCCCTTGTTATATGTATCCTACTACACCGAACCTTTATCAAATCACAGCACAACTTTCCTGCTATTTAATCTTTATTTTTAGCACCAAAACAATCCATTAAAGCTAACTGATTGTAATTTAGTCCTATAAGCGCAATTTTTTCCCACTTAATTCGCACAAATTCATTTCTATTTCAGTCTTAGAATGCAAGTGCTGTATACTCTCGCTTTATTTATTCAATATCAATGATAGGACCGTACAATATGAGTGATGTGTTAGACATGAGTTTAGAAGGCGTGGAGCAATTATCGCTCGCTAAATTTACTGAAGATGCTTATCTCAACTATTCCATGTATGTGATCATGGATCGTGCACTTCCGCATATCAGCGATGGTTTAAAACCCGTACAACGTCGTATTGTTTTCGCGATGTCTGAATTAGGTTTATCGGCTTTAGCAAAATATAAAAAATCAGCTCGTACCGTCGGTGACGTATTAGGTAAGTATCATCCCCATGGTGATAGTGCTTGTTATGAAGCAATGGTATTAATGGCACAACCCTTCTCTTATCGTTATCCGCTAATTGATGGCCAAGGTAACTGGGGAGCACCCGACGACCCTAAATCATTTGCGGCAATGCGTTATACCGAATCCCGTTTGTCTGCTTTTTCTGAGTTATTACTATCAGAAATTGGCCAAGGTACTACCGATTGGAAACCTAACTTTGATGGCACCTTAAAAGAGCCAGAGTTATTACCCGCTCGTTTACCGCATATTCTATTAAATGGCATCACAGGTATTGCCGTCGGTATGGCGACAGATATTCCGCCGCATAATGCACGAGAAGTGGCCGACGCTTGTTTACATTTGATTGATAATCCTAAAGCGTCTTTAGAAGATCTAATGCAATTTGTGCAAGGCCCTGATTATCCTACTGAAGCAGAAATAATCACACCGCGCAGTGAAATCGTTAATATTTATAAAACAGGACGAGGCAGTTTTAAAAGCCGAGCTGTGTACGTAGTAGAAAGTGGTGAAATCGTGGTCACTGCTTTGCCGCACCGAGTATCCGGCGGAAAAATATTAAAAGACATCGCTAAACAAATGCAGGATAAAAAGCTACCGATGGTCGCTGATTTACGCGATGAATCAGACCATGAAAATCCAACGCGCTTAGTGATCATTCCGCGCTCCAATAGAATCGATATTGAAGCCTTAATGAATCATCTTTTTGCTTCTACGGATTTAGAGGTCAGCCACAAAGTAAACCTTAACATGCTTGGATTAAACCAACGCCCAAGTGTTAAAGGCTTAGTCACGATTTTAAGTGAATGGTTAGTGTATCGTCGCAATACGGTTCGTCGTCGCTTACAACACCGTTTAGATAAAATACTTGCGCGTGTGCATATATTAGAAGGTTTATTAATTGCTTATCTTAATATTGATGAAGTGATTGAAATTATTCGTACCTATGATGATGCCAAAGCTGAGTTAATGTCTCGATACCAATTATCGGACACACAAGCGCATGCTATTTTAGAAATTAAATTACGCCAACTAGCCAAACTTGAAGAGATTCAAATTCGCGCTGAAATGGCCGAGCTATCTGAAGAGCAAAAGAAATTAGAGCAACTACTTAGCTCAGACAGACGTTTAAATACGCTAGTGAAAAAAGAGATCAAAGCGGATGCTGAGAAATACGGTGATGATCGACGCTCACCAATGGTTGAAAGGTTAGAAGCAAAAGCATTAACTGAAAAAGAATTAATGCCAAGTGAATCCGTCACCGTTGTATTATCAACACAGGGTTGGGTACGCAGTGCAAAAGGACATGATGTTGATCCGCAAGCCCTAAGTTTCAAAGCCGGTGACGAATATTTAACAAGTTGTCAGGGTAAAAGCAATCAAAGCTGTTTATTCATTGATACCACAGGGCGAGTTTACTCTTTAGATGCGCACTCATTACCGTCAGCTCGATCTCAGGGTGAACCATTAACGGGGCGTTTTAATCAAAATGAAAACGTGCCTTTTGCCTGTGTATTAATGGGAGATGATTCCGACCGCTATATTATCAGCAGTGACCATGGTTATGGATTTGTCGCTAATTTAAGTGATATTAATAGCCGTAATAAAAACGGTAAAGCATTAATCAACTTAACCACTAATGCTCATTTACTTGCGCCACAGAAATTATCAAATAACAAACTCGATTTATGCTTAACCATCAGTAATGAAGGTCGTATGTTAATTTTCCCAGTTGCAAGCTTACCAAGCTTGAGTAAGGGTAAAGGTAACAAGATGATAAACATCATGACAGCTAAAGCGACTAAACGAGAAGAGTTTGTTACTATGCTGAAAATTATCTCGCCAGAAAGTGCAGTCACCTTGCACGCAGGTAAACGTAAGCTTACTTTAAAGCCAAATGATTTAGCGCATTATCAAGGTGAACGTGGTCGTCGTGGTAATAAATTACCACGAGGTCTGCAACGCGTTGATAATGTTGAAGTCATTACATCTGAAGTTGAACAAGAAGAGAACCAATAAACTATGTTATTTATTATCAGAGCAATTTTAATTATTGTTGCCGTTATTTTAATGAGTATGTACTCACTCTTTTATTGTATTTTGAGTCCACGCAATCCTAAAAACACCTATCATTTTGCGATGTTATTTAGCAAAATGTCACGTTTAGTCGGATTAAAAGTGACTATTCGTGTGCCTGAAAGTGCTAAAAATAATGGCTCGGTTGTGTATATTGCAAATCATCAAAATAATTACGATATGGTGACAACAACAGGCGCAGTACAACCTGGTTCTGTAACCATCGGTAAAAAAAGTCTGGTATTGATTCCATTCTTTGGCATTATTTATTGGTTAACAGGTAATATCTTAATTGACCGTGATAATAAGGATAAATCTAAAAATACGATCACCGATGTAGTAGATCAAATGCGCGATAAAAATTTAGGCGTTTGGATTTTTCCTGAAGGCACTCGTAGCCGAGGCCGTGGTTTAATGCCATTTAAAATGGGGGCATTCCATACGGCGTTACAAGCCGGTGTAAATGTAGTACCAACGGTTGTCTCTAATACACATCAACAAGTTAACTTAAATCGTTGGGATAATGGCGAAGTGATTGTTGAAATGTTAGAGCCGATTGATATTACCCAATACAAAAAGCGTGAAATTCGTCGTCTCATGAATGATTCATACGACATCATGTTAGCAAAATACAAACAACTTAATAAAGAAGTGAATCGTCCAGATTCTAATAGTAACTGTTGTGATTAATTAAACTGTCTCTATTCATTGAAAAGCACCATGAATAGAGGTTGTAAACCTTGATATAGAAGAGATAAAAATGTCAGAAGAACTTACACACGAAGAATTATTAGCAGAATTAGCTGAAGAAACAGCAGACATTGTTGAAGCTATTTTAGAAGATGGCAGTAACCCTGATGCTGTTTATATGATAGAACATCACTTATCTTGTGATAACTTTGACGTATTAGAAAAAGCAGCGATTGCTTGTTTCAAAAAAGGTTATGAGGTAACTGACCCTGAGGAGCTAGAGTTAGAAGATGGCTCAATTATTCTTAGCTTTGATGTCGTTGTTGAAATGAATTTAGATGAAGAAGCTATTTTTGAAGACGTAGAAAAACTAGTCGCATTAGCTGAGTCATTTGATATTGATTATGATGGTTGGGGCACTTACCCTGAAGAATAAGGTTTAACTACCTTATTAAAATTGATAAAAAAACCAAGCGACGAGCTTGGTTTTTTATATTTTAGCCATTTATTTCAAAAAACAATCATTTTACAAAACACAATCTCTGCACAAAGAAACAATCGTTCTCAAAATCAAACTGCTTCTGTTGCTTCAGGTTCTACTTCAACGTCTGCATCATCAACTTGAAATTTTTCAATTAATGCATTTTTTAAGACCATTGCTTCAATCTCTAAACCACACAACTCTTCATCCCAGTTAACGCCCGCAAAAACTTGCTGTTTTTGCATGCCGTCTAACCATGATTCAAAGAAAACCTCTAAAGCAATAGGTTCAACTTTGTAGTTTGCCCACTCTTCTGATTTTAACTTCTCAGCCAAAGCGGCATCAGACCAAAATAAATAAACAGCACTGGCATCTTTGTTGTCATGTGCATGGCAATTTGCCCAGCCTAGCGTTTCATCAAATAAACCAAATAATTCATTGTTTGCAGCGACTTGTTCTACAAATAGTTCTGCACGTTTTAAATATTGTTCTTTCATTTGATTCCTACTTACGCTTGTTCGTTGTTTTGTGAAACATTTTTTGAAAGGTTTGTTGAATTCTTTTCTGACTGACTTTCTGTTTCGCTTTGTGGCTGACTTTGAGCTGCATTAGGTGCTTTATTCTGCTCTAACTTAGCTTCTAATTGTGCAAATTTCTCTTCCATTTGGTTGAGTTTTTCACGAGTGCGCAATAGTACATGTGTTTGCACATCAAACTCTTCGCGGCTAACCATGTCTAACTTGCCTAGTTGAGCTTGTAATACTTGCTTCACTTTTCGGTCAATTTCATTACCAAAGCTTTTTACACCTTCAGGCATTGCATCACTGACTTGCTTTGCTATTTCTTCTAATTTCTGTGGATTAAACATAAAAAGCTCCTTAATATTTAACCGCTATTGTAAACCCCAGTCCATTTAATTTCTATGGGAATATCCGGCATTGCTTATTTTTTGACAAGTAGAGGAGCAATAATCAATTGCCACAATCTATAAATTTGATGCTCTCTGTTTAACTTTCAACACAATTCAAAAAAGCATCAATCAAGGGTTCAGATAAACGAGTTTTGTAACAGCAAACACCCAAATTAAAAGACGCGATTTCCCCAATCCCAGACAAGCTTTGTACACGGTATCGGACAGGACTATTTTCCACAACAACATCCGGGACAATTCCCACTCCACAACCTAAAGCCACCATGCTGATCAAGGCTTCATGGCCTGCTACTTTTGCATATATTTGTGGTTTACCTGATTTTAGTGATCGGAACCAAGTATCGAAACGACGACGTATTGGGCCATGCTCAGGTAAAATAAAGGGGATATTTTTCCAGTCCATCGACGATTGTTTGATCATTTGAGTCACTGCGCAAGGTATGGTCGGAGCGACAATCGATAAAGGAATTTCAGCTAATTGGCTAAAATGTAAACGTGCGGGAAAGTTATCGGGAAAAGCCGTGATCGCAAAATCGACTTGGTGCTGCATTACTTGCTCAATCGCGACGGCACTATCACCCGTAGATAGTTTAATATCGACATTAGGATGAATACGCCTAAATCGTTCTAGAATAGGAGGAAGATGGCTATAGGCAGCGGTAACCGAGCAGTATAAATTAATTTCACCTTCTAATTCATTCGTACCTTTAGTGATTGAATGCTTAAGCAGTTCCCATTGCTCTATTTGTTGAGTGGCAAACTGTTTAAAAGCCACGCCCGCTTCAGTTAATAACACTGATCGATTATCGCGTATTAACAAGCTACAACCAAGTTCGTCTTCCAAACGTTGAATAAGTCGGCTTAAAGTAGACGGACTCACGTGCATGGCTAACGCGGTTTTTGAAAAATGTAAGCTTTGACTTAAATGGACAAACGTTTGCAATGACTTAATATCCATTTAAAGTGCCCCATTTATTTTATTTAGCATTCTTTTATTTGGTATTATGATTTTCACACTATGGTCTTCGTATTATGGTTTTACTCTGTTGCGTGACTTTTTAAAAAAGCTAATCTGTCACTTTTTGCACAACAGGTAAATTGTCATTTGCGCCCCACTCACTCCATGATCCGTCATAAACACTTAATGCATCATAACCTGCAATTTTAGCGGCTAAAGCAAGAATACAAGCAGTCACACCGGAGCCACAACTGAATACCAAGCGTTGTTTTTGCGGCATTAAAGCCTCAAATACTTGCGCCAATTGGTAAGCACTTTTCATGGTTTTATTATTCAATATTTCTTCAATCGGTAAATTTATTGCTGATGGCATATGCCCTGAACGTAATCCAGGTCTAAATTCAAGCTCTTCGCCTAAAAAGCGGGCTTTAGGTCTGGCATCAATAATCGATACCCCTTGTTTATCAATAGCATCATGTACCTGTTCTTTATTGCTGATTAATTCAGGTTGATAGATTGCTTTAAAATCACCTTGTTGATACCCATCAATACTAGGTGGTTGATTATCCACGCTCAATCCTGCTTCTTTCCAAGCTGGCAAACCACCATCTAATACGGCAATATTATTAAACCCCATCGCTTTAAACATCCACCACACTCTTGGACTGGAGAAAATACCAACACTGTCATACACCACAATCGCATGGTCATTATTAATACCCAATAATTGTGCTGACAATTCAAAATGCTGTGCAGTCGGCATCATATGAGGTAATGCACTTTTTTTATCACACACTTCGCGGTCAAAATCAAAAAAACGAGAATTATCAATACGTTCAGTCAACCACTCTTGATAACCGTTGCGCATTGTCATCGGCATATGCCAGCTTGCATCTAACAAAATCAAGTTTGTATGGTGCAAGTGTTCAGCCAACCATTCGATCGATACCAAGTCACTCGGCAATACCAGTGAAGACATAAAAATTCCTTTTAAGACAACAAGATAAGAAAGTGTAAACGTTAACAATTACTAATTATAAAGCAACCTATACAAATCAACAATAACTCTACAAGGGTTCAACATACCGTATTGTTAAATTGGGTGTGATAAAAAAGTAATGCTTTTTCTATAAATGCAATAATAACGGCAGTATATTTCATTTATTGCAACATGACATTGCTAATATATCATTTTGCGCAATATTACTTATACGTTATAGTGACCACCGAAATGTAAACAACGTTCAATATTAAACGTTATATATAATTGTATTAAGTATTAGATCTAAGTTTTCAGTAAAAATAGAACACTTAAAGATTACAATTAATTTACCCCTATTAATTTATTTTGGAGCTCAGCTAAATGGCTAACTACTTTAACACTCTTCCTCTACGTGAGAAGTTACATCAACTAGGTCAATGTCGTTTTATGGATCGCAGCGAATTTGCTGAAGGAAGTGAAGCATTAAAAGGCAAAAAAGTAGTTATCATCGGTTGTGGTGCACAAGGTTTAAACCAAGGTTTAAACATGCGTGATTCAGGCCTTGACGTTTCTTACACTTTACGTGCTGCAGCTATCGCTGAAAAACGTCAATCATGGAAAAATGCTACGGAAAATGGTTTCACAGTAGGTACTTACGAAGAACTCATTCCACAAGCTGACTTGCTATGTAACTTAACACCTGATAAACAGCATACAGCGGTAGTCGGTGCGGTTATGCCTCTTATGAAAGAAGGCGCTACACTAGCTTACTCACACGGTTTTAATATTGTTGAAGAAGGTATGCAAGTACGTGAAGATATCACTGTCATCATGTGTGCACCTAAATGTCCTGGTTCTGAAGTGCGTGAAGAATACAAACGTGGTTTCGGTGTTCCAACACTAATCGCTGTTCACCCAGCAAATGATCCACAGGGTCACGGCCTTGCATGGGCTAAAGCATACGCATCTGCTACAGGTGGTGATCGTGCTGGTGTTCTTATGTCTTCTTTTGTTGCTGAAGTTAAATCTGACCTGATGGGTGAGCAAACTATCCTTTGTGGTATGTTACAAACTGGCGCAATCTTAGGTTACGAAAAAATGGTTGCTGATGGTCTTGAGCCAGCATACGCTTCTAAACTAATTCAATACGGTTGGGAAACAGTAACTGAAGGCCTTAAATACGGCGGCATCACTAACATGATGGATCGTCTATCTAACCCTGCTAAAATCAAAGCGTTTGATATGTCTTTACAACTTAAAGATATCCTACGTCCACTATTCAACAAGCACATGGATGACATCATTGAAGGCGAATTCTCTGCAACTATGATGGCTGACTGGGCTAACGATGACGTTAACCTACTTAAATGGCGTGCAGCAACAGCTGAAACTGGTTTCGAAAAACAACCAGCTGGTGACATGGAAATCGGTGAGCAAGAGTTCTACGACCACGGTATCTTCTTAGTTGCAATGATCAAAGCAGGTGTTGAGCTAGCATTTGAAGCGATGACTGCATCAGGTATCATCGAAGAGTCTGCATATTACGAGTCTCTACATGAAACACCACTTATTGCTAACACTATCGCTCGTAAGAAACTTTACGAAATGAACGTTGTTATCTCTGATACAGCGGAATACGGTTGTTACCTGTTTGATCACGCTGCAAAACCACTACTTGCAGACTTCGTTAAAGCAATGAGCCCACAATACCTAGGTTCAGCACTTGAAGTTAAGTCTAACTCTGTTGATAACGCGCGTTTAATCGAAATCAATGAAGAAATTCGTAGCCATCCAGTAGAAATCGTAGGTAAGAAACTACGTGGTTACATGAAAGACATGAAAACAATCGTTGAAGCTTCTTAATTATTAGTTAAGAATTAACTAAATAAGTTTTCTATTTAAGCCAAGCATTTGCTTGGCTTTTTTATGTCTTCTGAAAAGTAAGAAACTACGTGGCGTTATGAAAACACGAAACACATGAAACACATGAAAAAAATCGTTGAAGCTTCTTAATTAATAGCTAACTAAATAAGTTTTCTATTTAAGCCAAGCATTTGCTTGGCTTTTTTGTACCTTCTGAAAAATAAGAAACTAAGTGACGTTATGAAAACACGAAAGACATGAAAACTATCGTAGAAGCTTCTCTTAATTCTGAGGTGATAATTAGTTAATAGTTAACTAAATAATTTTTCTATTTAAGCTAATCATTTGCTTGGCTTTTTTATGTTTTCTGAAAAGTAAGAAACTACGTGGCGTTATGAAAACACGAAACACATGAAAACAATCGTTGAATATTTTTAACATTTAAATTCGTTACGTCTTAAAAAGAAACGAGGGTGTGTTATGCGAATGTCGGTAATAACGAGCGTATACCATCAATAAACATCTGTACTGACATGATCAGTAGTAACATGCCCATTAACCTTTCTAACGCTTTTAGGCCTTTGGTTTTTAGAATCTTATAAAGTTGTGTCGAGAATAATAAAACCATGGCCGATAACAACCAAGCTAATAATAATGAAGCAAATAATTCACTGGTATGCTCCGCATTAGTTTTAGCTAATACTAACAATGTTGCTAATGCGGCGGGTCCGGCAATCATTGGCATTGCAATCGGAACGACTAAGGGTTCATCTCCTTTTGTCGTAGCAAATAGATCTGTGCCATCGGAGTTAGGAAAAATCATTTTCAAAGCAATTACAAAGAAAATAATTCCACCAGCAATCGTTATTGCCTCTGTTTGAAGGTGAAATAAACTTAAAAAGTGCTCTCCAAAAAACAGGAAAATAAGTAATATAACTAAACCAATCACCATCTCTCTAACAATTATTGTTGCATGCCTTTTCTTATCTATATTTTTTAAAATACTTAATAATAAAGGTACATTGCCTAATGGATCGAGTATAAAAAATAATAAAATAGCAGTAGAAAAAATCGGAAATGAATTTTCCATAGAAAAGCACCTTATGCATTAATAAATGAGAGAATTAAATGCTGGTTATTGTAGGGGGTTAAATATAGAGAGCAATGTGTTTATAGTGCTTACTAGTCAATAAGCAATTAACTAATCATCAGTAAATAAGTAAACCAAGTAATGAGCCTTCGCATTATGTATTGTTAATAGCGCATACAAGCCATATAATTTAATCAATACGCTTACCCATAATGTAAAATACAAGGTTATCAATGAATCCAATTATTGCAATTTTAAAAGAGCACAACGTAAGTGATGAAAAAGTAAAATCACTTTTTGAAGCATTAACTCAAAATCCTATGATGGCACTCAGCCTTGTGCAGGAACTAGGTATTCCCCCAGAACAATTAAAGCAGTTGATGGGGACAATAATGACTCAACCTCATTTAATTAAAGAAGCAACAGATGAACTAGGTTTAGACTTTGCAAAAGTACAAGAAGCAAAAGACAAATTAAATAATCCAATTTAATTTAATCCAGTTTAATTTAATCCAGCTTAATTATCAGCTAAAAGATAGGCGCCTGTCATTAGAGTGTTTCAAAGCATTGTTACTTAAAAGCTAAAAAATGCCGTTCAACTTGTGTGAGCGGCATTAAATAAGACCCTGTAAATAATTAAGAGGGTAAACTCGCAAGTAAATTAAAAACCGAATTTTCCGTTATTATTTTTCCATTCTGATTCAGCAGGGATATTTTCAATGGTATCCCAATGCTCTACAATTTTACCGTTTTCTACACGAAATAAATCATAAAATGAAACGTGCTTATTCATAAAAGTACCTTCATTGATCGATAGAACAAAGTTACCTTCCCCTAAAATCATATGATTTTTAGTCACAATCATTGGCATATTCATTTTCGCAAGTTCGCCTAACGCGTTACCTAGCCCACTTAAATCATCAGCTATTGCAGGGTTATGTTGAATATATCCCCCTTTTTTAGGGCTAATAAAATCACCAATTTTAGCCATATCACCATTAATTAAAATTGCATTAACAAAATTACTCACTAGCGCTTTATTTTTTGCTGTTTTATCTATATCAGTTACTTTAGTGGGTCCATCAAGTTGCGAACGACCACTAGGGTTGACAGGAGCAATGGCTTGTAAGTTATCCCAATGCTCGGTAATTTTTCCATCTTCAAATTTGAATATATCAAATCCAACCTTAGGACCAAAAAAATTATACTCGGTATGTGTGACGGTGTAAGCACCATCGGCAAATGCACGTTTAACTTGTGCTTTTGCACTACCTTTAGGTAATTGATGGAGCACTTCACCAAAACCTGCTAAGCCATCTTTTACCGCTAAGTTATGTTGAACATATTTATTAGGATTAATGTAATTAATCGCTTTAACATCACCAGTTTCTATACTTGAAATAACCGCAACGGCTTTTTCTTTATTGCTCAGTGTTGCGTCTGTCTCAAGCGGATTATTTACCGCTGCACAGGCACTTAAGCTAAGTACTGCAGTGGCTAATATGCCGCGTGAAAGTATTGAAATTTTATTATTGTTTAGCATAGTCATTATGAACGCCCTTTTGTGGTCAATGCTTTAAATTATTCATTGCTAATGAATAATGCTTGTTGGTTATGCTGAATATGACAACATTTTAAAGGGGATAGTAAAGAGGCAATAGAGTGTAGGTGAGCTTTTAAATGGTAAAAATCGAACCTATGCTCAAAATAGAATGTGCAATTAAAACCTATAGGACAGGTATTTTATACTGCTTCTGAAATTGACTCGGTGTCGAGCCTACATGTTTCTTAAAATACTTTACAAAATTACTAACATCATCAAAACCAAAGTCATAAGCTAATTTTTGAGTGCTTAAGTTAGCAATGACTAAACGACGTTTCATCTCAATTAGCGTGAAAGCATCAATCATATTCTTAGCGGTTAAACCGGTACTAAGTTTACAAATAATGTTAAGTGTTTTATAAGTAATATTGAGCTTATTTGCATACCAGTTTGCATCACGCGTTGTTAAAAAATGTGCTTGCAACAAACTAAAAAAATCCCCCAGTTTAATACTTTGCCCTGTACTTAGGTTATCGTGACGCGATTGCGGGCGTAGTCTGTGTAACATCAGTGCTAATGTGGAAAATAAATACATGACGATCAACGGGTCAGATGCTACATGCTTAATTTCGTGGCACATTTCATTTATAAACGTGTTGATACGAGAGTGATTTTCAGTATCAAGCATAAGCAGTGCACTATGTTGCTGGTTTAAATGTGTAGGCGTGTAATTAGGTAGGCGCATGTTGGCATGTACACGGTCTAAGAATTTTTGTGTAAATAAAACAATATGCCCTTGTGGCTGAGCACTAAAGTCAAAGGCATGCACTTGTTCTGGTTGTACAAAGATAAGCGAACCAGGAGAGAAATTAACCGTTTTAAAGTCAACCATATGCTTCCCCTCCCCTTGATCGATACAAATTAATATAAAAAAAGAAACACGATGCGGTAGCTGGGGGTTGTGTGAATTAATGTCTGTCAAATATAAGCGACTTAAAGGAATAACCTCCAACTCAGCTTGTTCACTTTTATTATGATTAAAACTTATATGTGGAATGTTCATGTTAGCTCAGTGCAAATGCGGTCAATTATCTAAAGGGTATCAAGTTTAGGTATAAGTACTATTACAGGCTAAAAGAATACTAACCATCTTATGTATAGAGTGCTAATAATGACATATTTGGCTTATGATAATTACCATTTTTATTGGTAACGAATAAACAAAATTAATACCGTATCATGATCCTATTTTAGTCAAACAAAAATTGAAGCTTGTCCCTTTACCTATTTGGCTTTTTACCTTAATTTCAGACTGTAATAAACGTAATAACTTTTGTGTGATAGCCAATCCCAAACCACCGTGCTCTTTACTGTCACAAATAGCATTACTAGCACGGTAACGAGCATCAAAAATATACGCTAATTCATTTTCATTAATTCCAGTACCATTATCGATAACCGATAGATTAAGTTGGTTATTTGTCTTTTCATCAACCTGTATTGTAATTTTTCCACCTGTTGCGGTATGCCTAATCGCATTATCAATTAAGTTACTTAATATCCTTTCTAATTTACCGATATCTGTATAAACCAAAAACTCACATTGCTCGGGAGATATATTCAGGCTTAACCCTTTTTCTTGTAAGCGATGTTGAAATTTAGCGGCAATGTCATGTAATAACTCAGCCAAAGGAAAGGTCTCTAAATCTAAAGTGACTTGTCCACCATCTAGATGTGCTAATTCAAAAATTTGATCTACTA
Source organism: Vibrio sp. 1-Bac 57 (assembly GCF_037546855.1). NCBI lineage: Bacteria > Pseudomonadati > Pseudomonadota > Gammaproteobacteria > Vibrionales > Vibrionaceae > Vibrio > Vibrio sp. 1-Bac 57. The sequence continues at coordinate 62,118 of NZ_JALAAC010000021.1, forward strand.
GTTTTTTTAGTTGATTCGCATTTTTAAAAGCAATATCGATAAATCGCTGATGTTGTTCGCTACTGAGTTGAGCCCCTTTTAATTGAATCGTTTCAAGGTATCCCTGTAAAGCAGCAAGCGGTGTACGTAAGTCATGAGAGAGATCCGTTAACATCTCTCGTCGTTTTTTGTCGTTTGCCTGTAATTGCACAAATTGATAATTAATTTGCTCAGCCATTTCATTAAACGCACTGCCTAGCTCATGAATTTCATTATGCTTAGCCGCTGGCCATTGCTGTAATATGACCTTGTTTTTTTCAAATCCAGCTTGTTTAAAGGCACGAATGTTTTCGGTCAACTTTTTTAAGGGATGAGTCAAAAAACGCAATAACGCCATCAATACTAAAAAAAAGAAAACCATCACACTAAATAAAAAAACCAACGATTGCGAGAGATGTTGTTCTGACAAAACGTCGGCAAAAATCGAATCATACTTTTCACCTCCAATGATGATATATAGATAACCTTGTAAATTATCACCATTATAAATAGGTGCCGCTGAGAATATTTTTTGCGCACAACTTCCCCCCGTACATTGATTCCGCGGATCGTCTCCATAGATAGGTAAAGGTTTTTTATGAGCTATAAAATCAACTAAAGGCGTAATGCTAACTTGTTCACGCTTTACTTTACCTGGCTCAGCTGAATAACTGAGAATACTGCCACTCGGGGCAATAAAATAAAACTCAAAGCTTGGTCCAAGGATCATTAAACTATGGAACAGGTTTTTTAATTCACGATAATCATAAACGCCTTCTTTTAATAAAGGGTTATCGTTGCCTAAGTGCTCGGCTAATTGAAGGTGCAAACGTTGCTCAGCTTCATGACGAGAGCTGACTTCAAGTTTTGCAGACCACCATGCAAATGTGCAGGCAATAGCAATAAAAAGGAGTACTAACGCAATAGTAATGCGCTGATAAAGAGAAAGTATCATCAAGCAACACCTTCAGGGCTAAACTTATAACCCACGCCAAAAACGGTTTGAATGATCGGTGGCATTGTCTTATTAGTCACTTCAGGTTGCCCTATCACTAATTTATTACGTAGGCGATTAATATGTGAATGAACCGTATGTTCATAACCACTATGTTGATAGCCCCATACTTTATCTAATAGCTGAGCACGAGAAAAAACTTGGCTAGGGTGTTGCGCCATGAAACACAGTAGGTCAAATTCTGTTGAGGTCAAATCAATGCTTGTTTCACGCAGAACGACTTCATGTGTGCGACGATTAATCATTAATTCACCATGGCAAATGATGCTATTTTGTTCACCATCATTAGATGTGTTGGTGATCTGAGCTTGGTTATTTTGCAATAAATGCACTCGACGCAAAAGCGCATGCACCCGTGCTTGCAACTCTCTAACACTAAATGGTTTAGACATATAATCATCGGCCCCTAATTCAAGGCCAACGACTCTATCAATTTCAGAGGTACGTGCAGTTAACATTAAAATTGCTTGCTCTTGCTTTACTTCTCTGACTTTTCTACACACATCTAAACCACTACAACCGGGTAAAGTGATATCTAGTATCAAGATAGAGAAATCATTATTTAAGGCTTGTGTAATCGCCTCTTCACCATTATCACAGTGAGTAACTTGTAAACCTAAATCTTGCATATGCACTTTAACCAATTCCGCGATATCTTGGTCATCTTCAACGATTAAAATGCTATCTGCCATGATTCATCTCACTATCAATTTTGCCTATTCACTACCCTAACAACTTAGCTACAACAAATAGGCTTTAATGGTTTATTTAATGCGTGTAATAGTAACAGACATCACAGGGTTATCGAACTTCTGCTGATAAGTGAGAACGGAGGTACTCAAACCATCATCACCACTGACAATACCAGCATGCATCGCTACAAAGTTGTTTCTATCATCGCGATCAGGATTATAAGCTTCCCCACCAGCTGCTGGGCCAGGAACAGTTTCTGCACTTTCGCTGTTCGCTTCTGTACCAGCGTCGTAAGCCAATGTGCGATAAGTCACTGAATCATTAACAGCAAGGCTTTCTAACGCTATTTTATTAAGACCTGTAAACGCATCATTTGAATTACCTAACATACTCGCAAATGACAAATAACTCACCGTGTTAGTATAAGAAACAGTTACCGTTGTTGTCTCGCCGGGTAATACAGGTCCAGTACTCTGTGCAGAGCTTGTGACTATGCTGCTACTTTGTAACTGGCTACTATCGCCCGATTCAGCCAATAGTTCTAAGGCATCGGAAGCGGTCTCTCCAACACGCCATAGTTCACCGCTATTATGTAAGATCAACGCTGGTGGTGAAATAGGCTGACCATTGGTTAAATTACTTAGGGTTACTTGATACGTTACAGGCGTTGTAGTTACTGTAGCGGAATTCGTATTGTCATCACAGGCCACTAATATGAGAGCGGCCGTTGTCGCCAACGCGACTTTAGTCAATTTAATCATTAAAGCCTCCTTATTCGACAACAACGGTCAACTTTGCGACAGGATTTAACCAACGATGTACACGGCTGTCAAAGTCACTGATACCGGCATCAGAGTCAGAATCACCAATCACTCCAGGATGGATATGGACATTGCTATTACCTATTTCAGCGGTCACACCCGATGCGCCCGTTGACGTTATCCCAATAGGATTGGGTACATTACTAATAATTTCATCATTTGCTTCTGTGCCTGCGTCGTAGGCATTTAATAGCACAGTATAAGTACCCGCTTGAGTGGGTATCTTCCAGCTATCTAAACCAACAAAACCATCATTAGTTGGCAGCATCATGGCCGCTAAAGAAAGGTAATCATTACCGTCACTATTAGTTAAAGTGAACTCAGTGTTAGCACCTGATCCTAATAAACCACCAGCGGAATTAGTAACAATATCCGCACCGTAACCACTTAATAATACGTTCACTCCGTCGATACTTCCGCCCTCAGCTAATGCTTGTAGTTCATCAGAGGCAGCTTCAGCTGAATGAAAAATAGCAGCTTGTGAATCATGTGCTGCGGCAATAACAGGTGTAAAGCTAATACCTTGGGTTAAATTAACCAGTGTGATAGTTAAGTCTTGCGCTTGGCTTGCTACACTAAATAAACCTGCAAAGCCTGCGGCAATAAGATGCTTGTTTGACATGAAAAAACTCCCTTTAATCGTAAATGAATTATTTATATTTAAATATGTTTTGAATATTGTTTTGAATATTGTTTTGAATATTGTTTACTGGGTTGATGGAGAGAGTATGCCCATGAGATATCACGCGGTTATCACGAAGGCTTCACTATTTAGTGTTGAATTGTTCGCATTGTTATTACAACTATTGTCGAGGTTAATGGTTAAATAATGACGCGTGTTTTTTTGCATATTCATTAACAGTACGTATAATCCGCCTTTCAAAAATCAATAAGAGCGAACCATGAACGAACAATACGAGAACCGCTTTGGTGGGATAAAACGTCTATATGGCACCACTGCACTACAAAAATTCCAAAACAGTCATATCTGTGTGATTGGAATTGGTGGCGTTGGCTCTTGGGTTGTTGAATCATTAGCCCGTTCAGGTATTGGAAAAATCACATTAATCGATATGGATGACCTGTGTGTCACGAATACTAATCGCCAAGTACATGCATTGGCGGAAACCGTTGGCCAGCAAAAAATTGAAGTGATGGCAGCGCGCTGCAAACAAATTAATCCAGATATTATTGTTAATTGTATTGATGACTTTATTGATAAAGAAAACTGTTTTGAATATTTGTCTAAGGACATGGATTACATCTTTGATGCCATTGATAGTATTCATGCCAAAGTCGCTTTGGTGGCGCATTGCAAACGTAATAAATATCCTTTGCTCACCTGTGGCGGTGCCGGTGGCCAGTTAGATCCAACACAAATCCAAGTAACCGATTTAGCCAGGACAATCCAAGATCCGCTGGCGGCAAAAGTGCGCTCAGAGTTACGTCGACACTTCAACTTTACCACCAACCCCAAACGTAAATTTCGTATCAACTGTGTCTTCTCAACGGAGCAATTAAGTTACCCGGATATGAATGGGGAAGTATGCAAAGAAAAAGCAGAGTCAGACGGTAATATGAAGATGGATTGTGCCAGTGGCTTTGGCGCATCAACCATGGTCACAGCAAGCTTCGCTTTTGTAGGCAGCGCGTTTATCCTTAAGAAAATAGCCGAAAAAGCTAAAAGTGAATAAAGCAAAAGATAAAAGCATTTAACCACGAAGCGCTACGCTTCACAAAGAACACGAAGTAAGAAAAATAGGAAGTTTAAAAGCTAATAAAACTAGTCATTTTATTTATTTTGGTTCTTATCTTTTTCTGCTTTGCTTTTGCTTAACCTATTTTTGATCTTTCCTTCTCTATTCTTCGTGCCTTCGTGGTTAAACAGCTTTTGACTTTAAAGATAATCACCACGAAGCGCTGCGCTTCACGAAGGATATGAAGTAAAAAAATGGGAGGTTTAAAAACCAACAAACTCGACTATTTCACTTGTTTTTGGCTTCTACCTTTTTCTGCTATGTCTTTAACCTGTTTTTGACCTTACCTTCTCTACTCTTCGTGCCTTCGTGGTCAAACAGCTTTTGACCTTAAATTCCTTAGCCCTTTCGTGTTTAAGGCGTTTTTTGGCCTTATCTTCTCTAATCTTCGTGACTTCGTGGTTACCGCTTTTGATCTTTACCGATTTATATCTTCGAGTTTAATCAGGTTTCGCTAAACCATGCCTTCGTGGTTAATAAGCTTTTGATCTTATACAGCAAGCCCTAGCGAAAAACACCTATAAAAAAAGCGATGTGATTATTCACATCGCTTTTTAGCTTTAACTCTATTAACTATAACTATAACTATAACTATAACTATAACTATAATCATAACTATATAAGATAAGTTGAGCTGTATTAACTGAGCTATAAAAGCCTGAACTCATAGCGCTCAACGATAAAGGTTAACTTTTAGATAAATCTAATAACTCCCTTAACGCAACCTGACACATACTAAACTCAGGCATGCTTACCGCCGATAATGCTTCGGCCATTTTGTGCCAGCGAGTCGCTAAGCTCTGATGTTGGGACTCCCAATCAACATAAGCTTTTTCAACATCTTTACCTTCTAAGGTTAATAAAATCGCTCTGGTGATACGCTTTTGTTGCCACTCTAAATCATCACGCATCGCCTCTCTTGCTAGTGACTGCCAATGACTATCAACCGGTAACAAGTTCAACTGCGAAGAAATATCAGCTAGCTTTAACTTCTCTTCAGAATGGAAGAAAACATGTGCAGCTAATTGAGGATCAATTTTCAATTTATTCGCGACATCAATAATATTTAACAGTGCATATGACTGCTCAGTATTTGATAATTTCTCAGCCAATGCTGCTGGTACACCTTCTTTTGTAACACTATCCAATTCTCGTTGACGCTGCTGTAAACCACGCTCACTCAGTAACTGAGGTAAGTTAGCTTTAACGGCATGTAATGAAGATTTATACTTTTTAATCAAGCATGCACAATCAAGTTGATCTCTATGTCGTCTCACAATCCAACGTGAAGCATGGCGTACCATACGCATTAATCGATTGCTAAGTTTCGCTTGAACGGCATTATCAATTTGATTATCAAGTGATTCAATCTCTTCCAATAATTCAGGTAGATTGAAAATATCACGCGCAATAACCCAAGATTTTGCAAGCTCTAAGAACGAACAACCGGTGCTAGCCATAATACGATGAGCAAACGTTGCTCCCATCACATTAAACAAATCATTACTGACTTGAGTAGCAACAATTTCAGACAATAGCGGATGCTCATGTATTTCATTCTTATAGGATTTAACTAATTCAGCTGGGAATATTTTCTCTGCTTCTTTTGCTAAATAACCATCTTCTGCAATTCGAGCCTTAGCCAGTTGCTCTTTCATTTCATTTTTTGCATAGGACAATAAAACTGAAATACATGGACGCATTAAACCAAGACCGGCATTTTTACGTTCAGTGATAGTTTCATCACTTGGGATAACCTCTAACGCTCTATTTAATTTACCCTTTTCTTCTTGGCTATCAATTAAACCGCGGTACTCTTCAATACATTTATCCCCATTTTTATAAGACAGGCTAATGCTTTGTGCTTGACGGTAATTATTATGCAATACCAATTCAGAAACTTGCCCAGTCATATTTTGTAACCAAACATTACGCTGCTTAACGGTTAAATCGCCTTTTGATACTAATTTATCCAATAAGATTTTAATGTTAACTTCTAAATCCGAACAGTTAACCCCTGCCGCATTATCAATCGCATCGGTAAAGCACTGCCCACCGTTTAACGAATACTCAATACGCGCACTTTGTGTCATGCCTAAGTTGCCACCTTCCCCAATCACTTTACAGCGTAATTCTGCACCATTAACACGTAGATTATCATTCGCTTTATCGCCTACATCAGCGTGGCTTTCTTGCTTACTCTTAACATACGTACCGATACCGCCATTCCATAACAGGTCAACAGACGCTTTAAGCAATAACGAAATCAATTCCGTCGGTGTTACTTTGCCGGCTTTAATAGCAAAGGCTTTAGCCATTTCAGGTGTAACTGTAATAGATTTAGCTGAACGTTCAAAAATGCCACCACCAGCAGAAATCAGCTTAGCGTTATAATCTGCCCAGCTCGTTCTTGGTGTATCAAATAAACGTTGGCGCTCTTCAAAGCTCGCATCTAAATCTTTAGGGTTCGGGTCAATAAAGATGTGTAAATGGTTAAAGGCCGCTAATAATTTAATCTTCTTAGAACATAGCATGCCATTACCAAATACATCGCCAGCCATATCGCCAATACCAATCGCGGTAATAGGTTGTTCTTGAACGTTAATCCCTAACTCTCTGAAATGACGTTGCACACTAATCCAAGCACCTTTTGCAGTGATCCCCATTTTTTTATGGTCATACCCGTTACTGCCACCCGATGCAAAAGCATCGTTTAGCCAGAAGTTTCTATCGGTTGCTAACTCATTAGCAATATCAGAGAAAGTTGCAGTTCCTTTGTCAGCAGCGACCACTAAATAAGGGTCATCATTATCGTAGCGCACCACTTGTTGTGGTGGGATTAAATTACCCGCTTCAAGGTTATCCGTAATATCCAGTAACGCGCTAATGAACATCTTGTAACACGCAATACCTTCTTGCATAAATGTATCGCGATCCATGGCAGGCGTTAAATACTTAGCAACAAAGCCACCTTTTGCGCCAACCGGTACTATCACAGAGTTTTTAACTTGCTGTGCTTTTACCAGGCCTAAAACTTCAGTACGGTAGTCTTCTCCACGGTCAGACCAACGTAATCCACCACGTGCAACACTACCCCCACGTAAATGTACACCTTCAAAGCGAGGTGAATAGACAAACACTTCATAACTTAAGCGTGGTAATGGAATTTCACTGATTTTTTTATGGTCGAATTTAAAGCTGATGTAATCTTTAAATTGCCCACCTTCTTGTTGAAAATAATTACTACGAATGGTCGCCATAATCAACTCAACAAACTTACGAAGTACCCTGTCATCATTAAGGTTACTAACCTCGTTTAAAGATTCTAAAATATCGTTTTCTAATTGTGCTTGTTTTTCGATGCTAACTTTAAGCTCAGGATTAAAACGAGCATGAAATAAGCTCACGATTTGTTTTACATAACCGCTATGTTCAAGCAATGTTTTTGCCATTGCAAAATGACTAAAACCGAAACGAATTTGTTTTAAGTATTTTGCATAGGCACGTAACATAGCGATATCACGCCAATCAATACCGGCACCTAAAATCAATTTATTAAATGGGTCGTTATCTGCTTTTGAATACCAAACAGCTAAAAAAGCATCGGAAAATAGATGACGGAAGTTTTCAGGGTCAAAACCATTATCGCCAACATACAATAAAGTGAAATCATATAACCAGAAGGTATTCTCACCCACTGGGCATACTTGATAAGGGTACTCTTGCGCAACTTGTAACCCTAAGTTTTCTAAAATAGGGATAAGATCCGATAATAATAATGCGCCATCTTGATGGAAAAGTTTTAATTTTAGACCACTGTTATTCGCTTCAATTGAGCGATAGAAACGCAAAGCCATTGAACGTTCTGGTGATAAATATAACGATTCAATACGGTCAATATCTGCTACTGCAACACGAGAGCTAAAGCTTTCTTGGTAACTACTTGGGAAAGCAGATTGATATTTACGAGTCAGTTTTACTGCTGTTTCTTCACCATACTGTTCAAACAATGAATCTTGTAACTCTTCATGCCACGCTTTAGTGATTTGTTGCATACGCAACTGGATAGCATCAACTTCTAACTCACCTTCATAGGCTTTATCCAAGTGGATCACTAAACGTAAACGTGCAAGGTTTGATTCACTTAAATAGGTTTGGAAGTCACTGTCAGCGATTGGCATAGTACGTGATAATAACTCGACAAATTTAAGTCTAACTTCAGTATTGTAAACATCACGAGGAACATACAACAAAGCAGTAACAAAGCGTTTATTACCGTCAGTTCTTAAGAACAATTTAAGCTGTTTTCTTTCCTGCGCATGTAAAACTTCGATAACATTATGAAGTAACGTTTTTTCATCACATAACAATAAATCTTCAACCGCATAGGTCGATAATATTTGCGTTAACTCTTTGTAATAATGCCCACCGAGACTTAATCCCGATTGCGCTAATATATTACTGATTTTTTGACGTATAACAGGAATACCTAACGGGCTACCACTATAAACAGATGAAGTATAAAGGCCTATAAAACGAAGTCCGCCAATTAATACCCCTTGTTTATTAAACTGTTTCACATATACAACATCAGGGTAAGCAATACGATGCACCATGGCACGTTGTGACGCTTTACTAAAGTGCAATAAAGAAGGATCTTGTAACTCTTGTACACAGTCAAACTGTGCTTTATCTTGCATAAAATCTTTGTGTTTTAATAAACCTAACTGGCTATCTTTAACAATAGAAATTACATTATCTTTAACTGTAAATTGATCACAAGCGAGGAAAGTAAAGTGGTCGTCAGCCATCCAATCCAAATAAGTTTGTTGCTCAGTAAAGTCAGATTTTGATGCGATAGCGCTGACAGCTTTTTTACTGGTTGCAATAGCCCCTTTTACTTTGTCGATCATCTGATGATAATCATCAACCACTTGCGATACATTCGCTAATGCCTTCTCCAAGCTTTTTTGAATTTTAGCGCGCTCTGTCGATGACGTTGTTTGGTCAATTTCAATATATAACAACAGCTCAGTATCATTGTCTGTATTTAATTTTTTCAACTTGCCAGAAGCACCACGCTCACTGTGTATTTCACTATAAAAAATACGATGTAATTTAGTGTTCTGTTTGTTTAATGTTATTTTTACCGTATCAATAACAAACGGAATATTACGGCTTAATACACTGATAACGGTATGGCTAGATTGCCACTCGTCCTGCTCAACATCAGGGTTGAATACTTTTACTTTGGCTGTTTCACCTTTCCATTGATGCACTTCTCGCCACAATGAAACCGTTAAGCCAGATAAATCATCTGGGCTGATAGTGGCTAAATCAACAATGCTAACATCACGATAAATAGCATTAATAAAACTTTGTAGGAGAGATTGTTCGCGTGTTGGGAAATGTGCTTTTAATCGCGAGAAGATTTGTTCTAAGATATCTGATTTTTGATTCAATTTTATATTCATAATATAACCTGTCTAATGACCTGAAGTAGCTTGCAGGGCTAAGGCTATGTCAAATAAATAAATACACAATACAATAAGTTAATAAGCGTTTATCAGAGCACAAAAAACATGAAAAAATCCTTCATTAGACCTTTACAAAAAAAACTTTTGTCACTTTCCGTAACTTAAAATATCGAAGAACATCATAACCACACTAGTAGCAAGGCTTTGAGAGGTGTAAAACTAAAAATCAACACTTGAAAAGATTGATGATGTAGTTAAGTGATGACCTCATAAATTGTTCCAATCTCATGTTTATTTTCATTTTTAACATTTATTGACTGAACATTGGAATATGACTGATGACACTCTCATCGTTAATAGGATCTGCATAAACTAATATGGTAAATACAAGCTAAAAAAAAAGCCCACCGAAGTGAGCTTAAGAGAAATAAAGCAATAATAAGACAACCTATTATGATTGCAAAATATCCTCATCATTAACAAAGCGTAACGCTAAACAATCACTGTCTTTACTAATAATCATTGATGAGTCCACGCGTAAACAACTGCCTGCATATTTACCCGCAGCGGTGAACGTACAAACTTGTACATAGTAGCCATCCACTAAAGGTAACGGAAACAATGCTTGATAAATATTATCTTGAGCTGCGAATTTACCTCCCGTTGCTTCAAGCACGCCTTGCTCTTCATCAACTAATTGAATATTAGCGCCGCAACGCCCAACAATCGGTTTGCTGACATATCCACTAGCCTGTAAATCTTCGTTTAATACAAAGTCTGCCTGCAATAATAATGGGTGATTTGGGAATAATGACCACAACACGGGTAAAATTGCCTTATTACTTGGGATTAATGTCCATAAAGGTTCAAAAATCATAATATTTTTATGCAATAAAACATCAGCAAGTCGTGGTGTTTTACCTTTTTTAGATAAAGGCTCAAAATTTTCAGATGACGTATCATCAGATTCACACTCTAAGCGAATTTGATCTAACGCCGTTTCCCATGACCATGTTTTCCAAACCCAATGCAACACATCCCCTTGCGCATCAACCACATTGCCCAACTCATCCCATATCAAGGAGTCAATACCTTCAATCAAACGACTATCAATACCTGCCGCTTTTAAAGTTTGTTGAATAAATAAAGCATGATATTTCTCTTCAGGATCAACATCGTGAAGAATATGTACAAGGCCTTTTACCTGACTTTTTTGCCAAGCATGCACCAGTTGCTTAAATAAATCCTTACCCGCATCCTCTCCTTCATGCACATCATAATGTTGAGCCCATTTCCCCTGAATTTTAGCACCTTCCATATAACAGGATGCCGAATCACAGTTGTATTCATAAACCTTTAACCCCTGCGTTGTCATGGAAAAGTCAAAACGACTCGTGATCAATTGATTTAAACGATTATCCCAGGACTGACGGATCTTAGGTAACAAAGCGCGAGGTAAATTAAATTTATCCAATAATTGTTCATTATCTAGCACATAATCCGTCGCGTGCATGAATAAACCATGTAACTCATTAGTGGCACGGCGTAGCGTATCCTGCGCAGTATCTGATAACACATAATAACGATATTGGTCCGCAGCAACCGCGCTTAACTTATGACCATGCAAAGCTTTTACATAAGCAGCTTCATCTTTATTAGCCACATTTAACCAGGATTTTTGTTGCCCAACAATTGGTTTAGCGTAATGACTGGATAAAGCAAACAACTGCTTATTAATCTCTTCGCTCACCTCTGCATTAGTTTCATCTTCGGTTTGTATCATCCAGCCTAAAATCAATGCATCGTTAAATGAACAAGCAAGCCAATACTCACCATCGTCACTAATAGTCGCCACTAATTCACGGCTATAATTTCTTCCCTCTGGCCAAACGCTATGGTCAAGGTTTTGTTCTGCAATACGAATTTTATCCGAGAAGACTTCCGTAACAATAGCAACATGCCCTGTTTGTTCAAACTCACCACCTTGTTCCCAAATTAATAAACAACCCGGCTCCGGATGACGTTTACTCCCATTACTGAAAGCTTGTAAAGGTAAGCGTGTGTTGGATGCTATATCACGCACTGAACGTAAGTTAAAAATTTCATAAGCCATGGACACATCATCAAAAATATACCCATAATTTTTATACATCCAGCGACGCGCAAACTCAACACATTGCCATTTATAGCCCATATAAATACCGTCGACATAATGACGAAAAGCACTGCGCTTAGGATAGTCAATATCACTCGCACTATCATAGTCGCTAGAATAAGCCGCAACGCCACCTGGTGCATAACCAAGTAAGGTACCAAAAGAACAAAACACAGATTTTTTAGACAAGATTGTCATCCAATTAAAGGGTAAGAAACGTTGCAAATATAGACAACTGCATGGTAATTAGCAATCACTCAATTAGCTAAAAATACAAATAAATAATGCACAGGAAATAGGCTTAAATTAAGGGAATGGACGAGAGGTACTGACACACCAATACCTCATGAAAATCAACATTTAACGAGATTTTGTTAAATATTGATGGAAATGAATAAAGTTGTTTCTAAAGCTTAACCTAGCCTTGTTAGCTTCCGGTACTGTGTTGAGTGATATTTTATGAGAGGTACATGAATGGATAGAATTCATAAATAACACTTAACGATAAGAAAACATTAATTAACTAGAGTTGCTATTGAGTTTTATAGTGTTCAACAACACCGTCACCTCTAAGCATTGAGCATTATATTATTCAATATCGATTTATTGGGTTTGATAATATAAAGCTGATAAGTAGGTAGTAAATTTTTGCCTCAAGTAAACAAATATATAACAGGGAAAGATGGTTTTGTTTATAGGGTCATAGTGATTGCATCTATTACCTGCATACAATCAAAATGACAAAAATAGAATGACTGATTTAAGTAGTAAATGGCTTATAAAGAGTCACTTAGGATAGCCACTGCTAAAACAATCATTCGGTAAGTATTAGATCAGATATAACTGCTCCGTCGTCAAGCAACGATGAAGTAGACGATTTATACAGCCAGAATTTACATCATACCGCCGATAAAAATAAATCATTAATAGTAAAGATTTAATTTAAAAAAACATTCCCCCAGTTTATCCCCCTACCAACTCACGACTGAAGTTAACCAACTGAGTTTCAGTAAGTTTGCTAATAATTTTAGCATTAATAACTCTTTATCAGTTTTTCAAAAAAAGTCCTAATTCCTAAGTATATTTTTCCAAATAAAGAGTCAACTTTGCCACTGAAGCGCTCACTCGAAGATTAATATCTATGACTCAGCTTGAAGCATTGATATCACCCAACGTTGCAACGCATCTTCACTGTAGCGCGGATGCCAAGCAGCGATAACATCGAATTTATCGGGAGACTG
>NZ_JALAAC010000022.1:0-70363 GCF_037546855.1 Vibrio sp. 1-Bac 57
GTTAATAATAATGAATACATTAGATCATATAATTAGGCGGAATGGTATAAATCGGTTTGAACAATACTCCAAATTTAAGGACTTTAAACTGTTCCACTTTCAACAAGCAGTGGGTTTTAAAAAGCACTTAACGAATCAGAAAAATGAAGCCACAAATAATCCATTAAGTAAGGCAACCCTACATACAACATTACGCCATTTAAAAAGCTTCTTTCAATGGCTAGCAATGCAAGGTGGTTATAAATCACCGATTAATTATAGTGATACTGAATATTTTAATTTATCTCCCAAAACTTAGTTTTAATTTCTAATTTCTAATTTCTAATTTCTAATTTATTAATATTCTTAAATTCGCATAATAATAGCAATCTCGATTATTTAACAGTTTGCTGCTTTAACTTGCGGTTTACCTGTGACTCTGGGTAATATATTACCCATAAGTATTCATTACAGGAATAAAGCAATGAGCAACGATAAACAAACAATTAACAGTGCTGACATTATTAAACTAGCCAATGCACAGTTACCAGAGCATGAAGATTTTATCGAAGGCATTAAGGTAGAAGCTGTGTCAGAACAACATGGTGTGATCACCTTTAAAGGGGAATCCTTTTTAGATGACGAGGGCCTACCAACAGCAAAAAGTATGACTGCATTCAACCTATACAAATGGCTCTGCCACCATTTCTCAAATAAATACACGTTAGTTGATTGAGAGCGTAATAACAAAATACTCCATTCTTCTTATCTTATGTGTCTACTTTTAGAAAAATAAAGTAGGCAAATAAAAAGAACTAACCCCTGAAATTCACACCATGAACTATTTGTCAGAATAAGGCCCTGGATCAGATCTTTGTTTTTGCCTTTTCAACATTAATAAGGACAGCGTTTATTGCTCATCCTCATTATTCCATTTTAAATATTTCTATTTAAATGCTCTGTGTTAGTGCTGAGTGGGGTTGGTGCCATTGCGTACTAAATCTTGGCCTGTTTGAAAAACTTCTTCTGTAACCCAACGTGATAGTAGTAATTGATGCTTATCATCTAATACTGCGACGAAGCGGCGTCCATCTTTATTGTTTGTTGCTAATGCTAAACCTTCGATGTTCGTAAGCCCTAGTCCACCGTTTTCAACGAGTTTTAAAAAATTTTCTAACTCTGTTAACGTTGAAATTATCTCTGCATTGTTATTCATAGTGCTATTCCTATTGTTATTCTTTTTGTTGCCAAATAAATTATTGTTGGAATGTTACGGTGTTTACTTTTTTAAGGCAATCTTTGGCTCAGAGAAGGGGGCTTCTCTGCTATATAACTATTGATAATAATGCCAGGTTATAAAGTGAAATCTGCGTCATCCTTTTATCTCTCTCTGGTTTTATATTTACTAAGTGAATTCTTTACACTGGGGATTACTTACACCTTAAGTTTAATTATGTCAGTTCTGTTGTGCTTATATCTGTAGCTCTTTTACGATCAGAAATAGGTTGATGTGTCTTGGTAATCTGTCATTATTTAAGCTGTTAATTTTTAAACTGCTAATTTTTTGATTTGCTAACTATTATGTGAATCTAAGAAACGATTTGAAACTATTAATCATTAAAATAATGAGCGTCAACTTGAACCTATTATCTTCGTTATCTCTTCCAGTATCATGAGTCAGCCTTTAACGCGACAAGCTTTTTTAGTGTTTTTTTCTGCGGTCTTTTTACCGATGTTTTTGGCTGCCGTTGATCAAACTATTTTGGCAACAGCGACACCTAGTATTGTCGGTGATCTTGGTCAGCTTCATTTATCTTCATGGATAGCGATTGGCTATCTACTTGCTACCGTGGCATCTGTTCCTATATATGGTTGGTTAGGAGACCGTTACGGGCGTCGTAATGTATTGGTCTGGGCGTTAGGTATCTTTTGTATTGGTTCGGTCGTTGGTGGGTTGGCTGAAAACATGTCGCATATGATCATCGGCCGTATTATTCAAGGTCTCGGTGGCGGTGGCTTGATGAGTCTTTCTCAAGCGCTGATCGGTGAACTCATTCCACCCAGACAGCGTGCTAAATACCAGGGTTATTTTGCCTCTATGTTTGCTTGTGCAAGTATTGGCGGACCGGTGATAGGTGGTTTAGTGGTCACCCATTATTCTTGGCATTGGTTATTTTGGGCGAACATTCCATTAGCTGCGATTGCCGCTTGGCGTTTAATGCGTTTAACATCTAAAGTGGATTTAGCACATCGCCATCGACCTATCGATTGGGTTGGGCTGATGACTTTTCCCATTTTATGTTGTTTATTTCTTTATTGGGTCTCGGTTGCAGGGCAAAGTTTTGAATGGTTATCTTTGAACAGTGCTTATTACCTTGTCCTCATTTTGTTATTAGCGGTGGTTTTTTATCGTAATCAAGTTCGCCATTCGACGCCATTTTTACCCAATGAGCTACTCAAAAATCGCGCTATCTATATTCCGTTAATCACTTCGATGTTGTTTGCTGCTTGTATGTTTGCATTGATTTTTTTCTTGCCTATTTATTTACAGTTAGGTTTAAAGACTAATGCTGCTACTTCGGGATTATTGTTATTACCGTTAACTGTTGGGCAAATTTCTGGCGCGTTGATCAGTGGACGTGTGATGGCTAAAACAGGTGTGCCTAAATATATTCCAGTAGTGGGAATGAGCTTATCAACGGCTGGTTTTATTGCATTGGGAAGTATACCGCCTGAGCCTATGTTGATAGCAATACTAGGTATGTTTTGTGGGATTGGCTTTGGTACTGTTATGCCTACTACTCAATTAGTGATTCAAACTGTTGCTGGTAAAGCTAATATAGGCTCAGTGACTGCATTAGCGTCTTTGTCGCGTAATTTAGGTGCTGCGGTAGGTACTGCTTTGTTTGGTGTTTTGATTTATACCTTGCTTCCAGAGTTTGATCATAATACCAGTATTGAGATGTTACGTAGTGGCCCACAGGAACCGATTATTAATGCATTTCAAACGGCTTTTTATGTTGCTGCTGTGATCACTACTTTGGCTGCGCTTAATGCTGCTCGTGCGCCTTTAATTTTACTCGCTAACGAATAAACATAATGGTTTTACTCAAAGTATTTAAGCGGCCTAAGATTAATCAAAGGTAACTTGGTTTTTGCCGTTACCTTTGGAAACATACAAAAAGTTATCGATTCTTTTGAAGATTGAATCTTTATTATCTTGGTCTTTAATTTCAGTTAAACCGATGCTAAGCGTGACATTAGCCTTGTCTTGATAAGTCAGACTTTCATTTATTATGATCCTGATTTTTTCAATCACGGTTTTACTTTCTATCAAGGTCGTATTTGGGAAGATCACAATAAACTCCTCACCCCCTATTCTAAAAAGCATATCGTCATTTCTAATGCTGCACCTTAGCGTTTTGGTGATCGCTTTTAATACGCCATCTCCAAAGCTATGACCGTAAGTATCGTTTATCTCTTTAAAGTCGTCGGCATCAAAAATAGCTATGGAGAATGTTGTGCCATACCTTTTATATAAAGAGACTAATTCTTCAATTTTTTCATCGTAAGCTTTCCTATTTTTAACCTCGGTTAAGGGGTCGATATAGGATAGTTCTTTATTGATTCTAATTTGGTCATTTAACCTTGTTAGCATGCTGTTATAGCTATCGATTAGGATGCTGATATCTTTAATTGCTGATGTTTCATTTTCAATCATCTGATTGGTTTGAATGACCTTGGTGATAGAGGTGATTTTTGATGTTATTTCTCTCTCTTTAAACCACTCACAGAAAATTAACACCAGTAATACTAAAATAGTAATGAATAAAAAGGTACTCAGGTTATCGTTTAAATTTTTATCTAAAGGCTCCATAGGAAAAGACGTTTTGATAAATAATAAGGTGCCACTTTCATTGCCAAATAGTGAACTAGTCGCTGAGTAAAAGTTCATTGTATTTTCTGCTTTATCTACAAAACTTATTAACTCTTCATTCAATGGTATGATTTTTTGTAAGGCTTTATTTAAGCTGATGTCTCTGGTATCGACTTTGGCAAGATCAGCTAATCGTTGATCTTTTAGGGGAATGTTGATGTCTAATAAAAACTCATTGGTGATCTTTTTGCAATATTCATTATGCTCAAACTTAGAACTGAAATCTGTCGATTTTACGTTAATATCTTGAATAAAAAATTCAGTGGCTAGGTATAAATTAGTTTTACTTGCGTCAGAGGTAAGGTAATGTAATTGCTTGTTTATTTCATTACTATAATCCAATGAAAAACCTATTTGAAGAATATATTTTCCATCATCGGATAATTTAATAAGGTATCTTTTGAGTCTTGAATCCATGTCGAGTTTAGGCGATGAAATATCAATGTTAATGGTTTTATTGAATATTTGGTCAAATAGACTTTTGACGCTTTTGAATTGCCCCAGATTAAGCCCTATTTCTTTTTCATAAGAGGCTTTTTCAATAATGTACTCTTTATTGATCATGAATATTTCATACTGACCAAAATCTACATTTTTGTTTAATTCTCTTTCAATTTTTTTGAGGTCGAAGTCTTCTTTCTGGTTTTTATATAATTCGAATAATTGATCTAGTTTTGCAAGGTTTTCTGCTTCAGATTGAATGAATTGATACTCTAGTTTATCGAAGATTAATCTAAATTTTTCTCTTATTTCTAATGATTTGTTGTAGCTAGTATTTTTGAAGTTTGCAGAGGTGTTTTCATTAGATGAAGTATATTGGTAATAGAGACCAGAAAATATAACGATGAAAAGGCTGACGAAGACAAATACGTTAAAAGCTTTTAAGCTAGTTTTGTTACGGGTAGGGTCATATATCCGCATAATATTTCAAAATATTTGTCATTTTCATGATGATTTCACTTTATTGTATATTAATAAATGATATTACATGATTAGTTAACAAAATAAAGTATTTCACTATGAAATAGGTTACTAAGTAAACGCTTATGCCATTCTGCTTCTGACCCCGCTAATTAGCTGGCTTTAAAGGTTTTTAAAAATAACGACTTACTCTTTTTTATTTGCATTAATTTCTGTATCTTAGCTGTCCATATTAATGCACATCTAGAGTTATTCATGAATCAATCCGTATCAACCCTAAAATCACGTCTTAATGCTTTTGGCCCCGGTATATTAATGGCTACTGCTGCCATTGGTGGCTCTCATCTCGTTGCTTCTACACAAGCTGGTGCTATTTTTGGTTGGCAATTGTTATGGTTAATTGTTGCCGTTAACGTCCTTAAATATCCTTTCTTCCGGTTTGGTGTTGAATATACATTGGCCACAGGTAAAAGTTTAATTGAAGGTTATCAGAGTCGAGGCCCATGGTTTTTCTATAGCTTCATCGTACTCAATATTATTGCCGCGATAGTTAATACGGCAGGGGTGATTTTATTAACCGCTAGCCTGTTGCATTATGCCTTGCCCGTTAGTGTTTCTATTACTTTATTATGTTGGTTAATTTTAGCGGTCTGTTTAGTTATTTTATTACTTGGGCACTTCAAAGCGTTAGATAATGTCGCCAAAGTGATTATGGTGATCCTCACGATTACCACTGTGATTGCTTTTATTATTGCCTTTAATAATGGTGCAATGGCGCCTGCTGATTATGTTGGCCCATCTCCCTATGAATTAGTCATGCTAAGTTTTATGGTTGCGTTAATGGGTTGGATGCCAGCACCTATTGAAGTTTCTGCATTAAGCTCTTTATGGTTAAAGGAAAAGCAAACGCAACAGGTGATCAGTAGAGAGCAAGGTTTACTCGACTTTAATGTAGGCTATTGGCTAACGGCTGGACTCGCGTTAGTCTTTTTTGGGTTAGGCGTATTAGTTCAATACGGACAAAGTAGTACGGTTGTATTAGGTGGTGTTGCATTTGCGAAACAACTTATTGATATGTATGCCATGACCATCGGTGAATGGGCACGTCCTTTAGTGTCTATTATTGCTTTCCTGTGTTTATTTGGTACGACCTTAACGGTACTTGATGGTTATGCTCGAACGCTTAACGAATCTCATAAGTTGTTAGGTTTTAAGCAATCTAAGCATAGTTTGAATATTTGGTTATTATTGCAATCTTTTACAGGGATGGCGGTTATTTTATTTTTTAAATCATCGTTAGCCCCAATGCTAACCTTTGCTATGACACTGGCTTTTGTGACGACCCCTGTATTTGCTTGGCTTAATTTTAAGTTGGTTCGTTCTGAAGAAAGTATTAAACATGGTCCATTATTACGAAGCTTAAGTTGGTTAGGTTTATTGTATCTGGTTGGCTTTGCTGCCACCTTTGTTATCTGGAAAATGTTGTAACTTAATCTATTTTACTGGGCATTGGTTAGTGGGTGTTGGCTAGTGAGTAATGGCTAGTGCTTAGGGAATTAAAAAAAGCTTGAAAGCAGACGCTTTCAAGCTTTTTGTTTGGCTCTTTTTACAGGCTAAAAATTGCCTGTTAAAGATTGGTTAGTAGTACACTCTTTAATCTTGTTTAACTGTATTATTTTATTGTAGGTGTTAAATCAATATTATAAACCGCAAATCCTAGTTCATCGCTATCTGCTCGTTTGGTTAATGAACGTTGTCCGTAGGTTGCAATAAAACTATCTGCTGTTTCACTATTTTGTGTTTCAAAACGAACATCTAATATCACTGATGCATCAATATCTAGAAAATCCCAGTTATTATCTGCAGAAGGATTAACAGTTCCGTTAGCCTCTGTTTCAGAAGTTATGTAAGCCGCCAACACATCACGGTTAGTATCTGGTTGCTCCATCACCACATAATTACTACCTGTACCTGCAAACTTACCGCCGAATGCACGATAATTATTGGTCGCAATAATAAATTCTTGGGCTGCTAGCTCGTCGCCTGTGATTTCATTGTCTTGATCATCGGTATAGGTTAAATCAACAATACGTTGAGCATTAGGGTTAATAACGGCACAGTCACCATCAAATTTGCTGGCTTGAGTAACATCGACTTTGTAAGTGACTCCATCAATGACATCAAAGTTATAAGTACGGTGATCTTGCCAATTAATTAAGTATTGAGGTTCGGTACTATTTTTATCAATTTGATTAAACTGATTAACACTACACTCTAGCCAATCTTGTAATTGTGCGCCTGTCACTTTAAGTGCAACGACTGTATTTGGATAAAGGTATAAATCGGCTGCATTTTTGTAAGTTAGGTCGCCGCTCGGTACTTGAACATAAGAATCAGCATCTGAACCTGCACTATGTCGGCCACCTGCTTTAAAGGGAGCAGCAGCAGACAACACTGGTAATCCTTTGAGTGATTGGTTATCCGATGCTGCTACTTGATCTTTAACGTATTGCATCTGTGCATTAGAAACAATCTGAACCGTTGGATCGTCTTGTACCAAGGTTAAGTAACTGTACATATCACTATCAGCTTTACCGATTGGGGCATTTACAAACTCCAAGGTTGCAGCATGTTCGATAGCGACTGCATCTTGTATATCTTTGTCTGCATCAACTACGGCTACATTAATGTTTTCTTGATTGCGAGCATAGATTTGGCGTGACTCGGATGTGGCACTTTTTATTGTCCATTTTTGGTTGCTGTATGTTAAATCAAAATCGATAACGCCTAGGTTATCGCCCCATCGTCCAGGCATTACCGCAGGAATACCGTTAATTAATCCCTTTTCTATATCAACATTTGGGATATCGGCAAACTGTGCACTTGGGAAAACAGAATGGCTGTGGCCAAACATGATGGCGTCGATACCGTCAACGGTTGTTAACGCATAGGTGGCATTTTCTGCATTAACGTCGCTAGGGTTCTCACTTGAACCAATACCAGAGTGAGGAATCGCGATAATAATATCTGCGCCTGCCACTTGCATTTCAGGGATAAATTTCTCAGCGGTTTCGACGATACCTTTAACGGTAACTTTTCCATCAAGATTTTGTTTATCCCACTGCAGGATTTGTGGTGGAACAAAACCAATATAACCAATATTAATACTACGTTCTTCACCATTGTTATCAGTTATTAGCGTTTTTTTAATTAAGTAAGGTGTGAATAAATTATCGCCTGCTTCTTTGTCATCCCAACAGTCTGCTTGACAGTAAACATTGGCGTTTATATAAGGGAAATTTGCACCGTTAATTGCTTTTTCAAGAAAACTTAGTCCGTAGTTGAATTCATGATTACCTATGTTGCCGACTTCGTAATCTAACAAATTCATCGCTTTATGCGTCGGGTGAGTGGTGAACTCATTACCATCATTGAATTCACTTGCGATGTAGTCACCCATTGGGCTGCCCTGTAATAAATCTCCGTTATCAACAAGTAACGTATTATCAACCTCTGATCTAGCAATCTTGATCAAACTTGCTGTACGCGCAAGACCGATTGTGATGTCCATTTTTGTTTGGTAATAATCATAATCCATCACATTGGCATGAATATCTGATGTCTCAAGTACACGTAACTGGGCTGAAAAGGTGTCATCAGTATCGTTAGAGTTACAGCCTTGAAGACCGATTGCTGATGAAATTAACATGGCAAGAAGTGTTTTATTCAAAATATTGTTCCCTTATATTTATATTTAAGATCCGTTTTCAAAAAGTGGTTTAGCTTCAAGTCTGAGGCATCATTCTTCCAATTTTAATTGGCGATATGCATCACTACCGTTACAGGCTAAGGCGATATTATTAATCACGTTAGTTACACTTTTATGTTGGTGCTTATTTAGCCTAAGTAATCAAGACAACCTAAAGTGTGAGCTAGTTAATAGTAACGATGATTATTATTCTGAGGGTGTTATTAATTAACAAAATATGTTGTTTTTGGTGATTGCTGTATTTTTAAGATTATGATTTTAAGGTGTTTTGTTTTGTTTTTATTGAAATTGATGGGTGGAGTTTATTAGCCTATTTTTTTGAAGGCTTTAAAAGCATTGCTTAATTGTATTATTTAAAGTCTTTAGGCATTGGATAATGAATGAAAATAAGGAGTAGAAAGGATCAATAAATATTTTTAATTTACTTTTTTGAGTATTGTAAATACTAAGGGAGTTAGATATTAGAGGGCTATTTCTGCTTTGAACTTTAGGTCATTAAAGTATGACATAATAGCTGTTTTAAATAACACTTTTTAAGTCATCATGAACATTTTATTTTTTGTGTTTTTTATTAAAGCTTAGATTTAAATATTAAAAATTATTTTCAAGGATCTGATCTTTACAATATGAAGTTATGACCGTATGTGATGAGAATACTCATTTAGGGTGGGTAATTTTTGACGTTAATAATATCTATTTATATTAACTTTTACCTCGAATTAGGCTATTTTGCTGTATGCTATTTATTCTTATCTTTGATGTTTTCTATACAGATTCTACTTTTAACCAATATAGGCATGTTATTAGTGAATGTCATTTATTAGCAAAAGACTATCTTCATACTAATAATTAAAGAGGTGGGGATGAATGAAATGAAAAATACTGATAGCGTTAACGCTCTCTCTTTTGTTTTTAAGCACATCAAACACGTTCTTATTGCGTTGGCATTAATTGGTTTTTCTTTATTGTTATTGATTGGGTTGTTGCGGTTTATTGATCAAGAGATCACTTGGTTTGTTTTTTATCCCGCAGTGATAGTCGCAATACTTTATGGTGGCATTGCCGCAGGCTTCATTACAACCTTACTGACTCCCTTCATGTTATTTTTTGCCTGGCCCTGGATCTCTACACACCCTTTAATTAATAGTATTTTTGATGTGGTGGAAATGGGTTCATTCATTATTATTTGTAGTTATATCACTTATCTCCATGGCTTATTACAGCGTAATAAAGCACAACTAGCACAATCTCAATTAGCGCATCAGTCGGATCAACATGAGCATCAATTTATTACTAAACTGATTGATTCTATGCCTAATATGATCGGTTATTGGGATAAAGAATTACATTGTCAATTTGCCAATAAAGCATTCAGCGAATGGCATACACAGCAGCATAAAGATCTAATTGGTATCTCTTTTAAGGAATTGGCCGGTGAAGAACTGTTTCGCCTGAATGAGCCCCATATTAAAAATGTATTAGCGGGCAAAGCACAACGTTTTGAACGTACTCTAAAAAAGACGAATGGCTGTATTGGTAGTATTCTCGCGCAGTATATACCAGATTTTGACAGTGATGGCTCAGTGAAAGGTTTTGCTATTCAATCTAGTGAAGTGACTGAGTTAAAGGAAACAGAAGCAGAGTTAAAACTGGCAACTTGTGTTTTTGATAATACGGTTGATGCTATTTTAATTACCGATGTTAATGGCATTATTTTGTCGGTAAATCCTGCTTTTAGTTATATTACTGGTTACTCTCCAGAAGAAGCAATTGGGGAAACACCACATATTCTTAAGTCATATCGTCAGCACGAAGATTTTTATACGACCTTATGGGCGAAACTTAAGGAGCAAGGAAAGTGGTCTGGTGAAATATGGAATCGGCGTAAAAGTGGTGATATTTTTTTAGTACGTGTCAATATCAATATGGTTAAAGACGAAGAGGGTAAAGTCATCAGGTATATTTCTGTATTCAGCGATATCACCGACCTTTGGCATAAAGATGAAAGCCTAAAACATTTAGCTTTTTACGATGCATTAACTGATTTACCTAATCGCACCTTATTGATGGAGCGTTTGGGTCAAAAAATTATTAGTAGCAAACGTAAAAACAATCAAATTGCAGTGTTGTTTTTAGATCTGGATGGTTTCAAATTAATTAATGATTCATTTGGCCATAATATTGGGGATGAGCTACTTAAAGTTATTGCTAGCCGATTATTAGAACTGGTTAGGCAGTCCGATATCGTGGCGCGCTTAGGAGGAGATGAGTTTATCTTTGTTGTGGATAACCCAAAAAAGAAAGAAGAAATTTTGCATCTTGCCGAACGTATTATAGAAGCGATTAAAAAGCCGATTGAAGTAGATAGTCATAGTCTGCAAATAGGCTCATCAATAGGCATCGCGATATTTCCTGAAGATGGCGCAACTTGCATTGAATTAATTGAAAAAGCAGATCAGGCAATGTATCAATCAAAAGCATCTCAGCAACGTTCCATCCATTTTTATACTTCGAATTCGAATAAAATAGAGTGATAATTTTTCATTTTATAGTTCATTTCAAATCGCATCTCTAAGCACAACCTTCGTTGCTTCTTTACAGTATGTCCCCCTGTGCGATAAAACTGCTCTTAATTTTCTCTCGTTCATTAATTTTCTAACATTCATTAAATCGTCATATTTATTGAGTACTTTTAGCGAATAAATAATAAATTGCTATAAGGTATCAAATGTTAATAAATAAAATTGGTTTAGTGAGTGTTGTTTCTGCATTAGTGTTATTTAGTGCTGCTAATCGTAGTGTAGCTGCGGATATGGATAGTATTTTAGATACCTTTCCTAAGCAGGGCAGTGATTTGCCCTATTCAGTGTTACGCGCAGACTTAAAAGATGCAAAAACGCTGCAGCCTTTTGAAATACGTAACGGTGGATATGGCTCAGCGATGACTTCTCATCCAACTCAAAAAAATCAATTTTATGCATTAACAGACCGCGGTCCTAATGCCAATCATCAAGGTGATTATGGTAAAGGGAAGAGTTTTCCCGTTGCTGATTACACTCCTCGTATTGGACTATTTGAAGTGAAATTGAATGGCGAAATTGTGCAGATAAAGGACATTTTATTAAAGCGTCCTGATGGCAGTGTCATTTCTGGTTTACCTAATAGCTCTGCGCTAGGAGGGACTGGTGAAACTCCTTATCATGCCGATGGAAGTCCCGTATTAGTGAATGACCAACTACCCTATAACGCTGCAACTAACCCTATTAAACTAGATGATTATGGATTAGATGGAGAGGGACTAGTGGCCTTGAAAGATGGAACATTTTGGGTGAGCGATGAATATGGTCCACATATTGTTCACTTTGACCGTGATGGCGAAGAGATTACACGTATTAATGCCTTTAAAGATGACACGCGTTCGTTGTTACATTTACCTGCTGTATTTCAACATCGTCGTGCTAATCGAGGCATGGAAGGTTTAGCGATCACACCGGATCAAACAACGCTGGTGGGTATTATGCAATCAAGCATGAAGAACCCTGATAAAGCTTCACAAAAGGGCGACCTTACTCGAATTGTTAGCGTCAATTTAACTAATGGTGAAACTGAACAATATCTTTATCGCCAAGAGAAAGCCGAAAATGCTAATTCAGAAATAGCGGCATTAACTGCCAATAAATTTTTAGTGATTGAGCGAGATGGTAGCTTCCTTTTTGGTGGCCCTAAAAAAGCCAACCCTAATGCACAAAAGCAGGTATATCGAATTGATCTTACTTCTGGGACTGCGCTTTCTAGTGTGTCGTTATCCTCTTCTATGAAAGAAGATGAAAGCCATGGTTTACTGATTGATGGACTGACGTTAGAGCAATATGTGCAAAAGCATGGTTGGGATGCATTGGCGAAACAGGGCATTAAACCAGTCACCAAAAAATTGATCGTTGATATGGTCGAGGAGGTTGGTTATGCACACGATAAAATGGAAGGTTTGTGGGTCATTGATAATCAACATTTAGGCGTATTAAATGACGATGATTTTGCGACTTGGTCAACGGATGGAAAATTAGAGCAAAAGTATCTGGATAAAAACACCGTGGATGCTAACCGACTTTTCATTATTAAAAAGAATTTATTGGCAGAATAAAGCTCTATTGTTCAAGGGGCTGTTGTAGCAGCTCCTTGAAGTAAAATGGCTATATACCTTTCAAGGTAATTAATTGTTCATCTTGAAAGGTATCTGCTTCATTATATTAATCTACCTATCAATCACCCTATTAATCTGTCTATTAGTCTAATTATGCTTGCTGGTAAAAAAGAGCATTGCTGTGTTGCATGCAATCGCAATAGTTAACTATTACCCAATCATGCCACTAATAATATCTTTTCTCTTCACAATAATTGTTTCTTGAATTCGAGTAATAATCGTCATTATATTAGTTAAGCACGCACTCATCTGATTCTTCATTTCAAAAAAATGCACCATGGTATTGCACTTATTAATTCACTGCTCAGATGTTCTTTATTATTATCAGCAAGTTAAGTTTTGGTATGTTTTTTGTACCTAAATAATAATGATTAGAATTAATAAACAGGATTAATATCGAGCGAATAATATATCGACTGTTTTATTTACTTCTACAAAGGCTAATGCTGAAGATCATATTTATTCCATTAAGTATGTGTTCAAATATTGATTAGAAGCGATATATACCCGTTATCAATCGATATGCTTTATTCAGTCGTTAGCTTGGACAGCAAGGCAAGGCGTGAAATGATGACCTATCGAGCGATTAACTACGTTAATCCTCTGCCGGTAGATGTAAAAACAAGTCTTTACATCTTAAATGGCTAGTCCTTATCGAATGTTGCAACGCTGAATTGCTTTTCGAGCTAACGACCCACAGGGCAAGTTGTGAGGCAAGCATCTTGAATGGTAACGGGTATAGGTTAACCAACAACAACGATCTGTTATTTAGAGGGATGGGTATAAGCTCAATGAAGTTGTTGAATAGCTAGAGGCAAAGTGAGGGCATGGATATGACAATCTATATCATTATTTTATTACTGATGGTGTTGTGTTTGGTACTGTTACATCACTATAAAAATAAGCAAAAAAAAATATTACAAACACAGGGTCTAGCTAATATTACTTATTTAAAGTCGTTGATCGGAGCAGTACAAACTTATCGAGGTTTAAGCTCTGCTTGGTTAAACGGAGATCAAAGTAAAAAAGCGATGCTACTTACTTTTGAGCAACAAGCTAATAGTGATATTAAACACTTGCAACAATATATGCTATCCAATCAAGGTGGGCATTGGGATTCCTTTGTGGATCATTGGGGGCGTGTCAATCAGCCGGGTAATACTAATGATGCCGATAACACCTTTAAACAACATACACAGATGATCGCTAACTTAATATACCTGTTGGAAGATGAAGCGGAGCATAAACATTTAAATGCTATGTCGTTAAAGCAACTAAGGCATATCGGGTTGGTGTGGAGAGAGTTGATAAGAGCAACTGAAACGATTGGGCAGTCTAGAGCCATTGGAGTCGGTGTTGCGACTAAAAAGCAGTGCTCTGATCTGGATAAAGTCCGTTTATCTTTTTTGCAGCAAAAAATGCAAAAAATAATCAATGATGTATTGCCAAAACTAGGTTCACTTGAGAGTGAAAAAGAACAGCATAAACTCTTATTAACCGCTGCGATATCAACAATATTGTGTTTAATGGAAGCAATTGAAAGTAAATTAATTGAAGCAGATAAAATAACCATCAGTCAGAAACAATATTTTACATTGGCTAGCAACAGCATCAAATCACTAGATGACATTTTCAAACATCAAATAGAACAAATAAAGCAGGTTATTTAACTAATATCGTACCTTGTCTCTTTATTAAAGTTCTCTATTAAGGCTCTCTATTAAAGTGATCCATTAAGATTCACCATCTTGGATGGTACCCACCAATAATACTGGTGCTGCATCCAGCTCAGTCGCATCCATCATTGATGCAATACGTTCTACTGCGGATAATAATTGGCTTTGTTCCCACTCTTCAAGGTGCTGATAACGTTTAATGAAGTGTTCTTGCAAAGGTTGGGGTGACGAGCTGAGAACAATTTTTCCGGTTTCGCTTAATGATAAATGAACTTTACGTTTATCTGTTTTGCTACGCGTTCTGATCACGAAGTCGCGTGCTTCTAAGCGATCGATAATAGTGGTCACAGTGGCGGCACTGAGCGTTATTTCTTGGGCAATTTGTTTGGCAAGCGGCGCTTCTAGTTGAGCAATTTTTCTCATTACTAATAGCTGGGGTCCCGTTAACCCTGATTCTTTATTCAATTGACGAGAGTGAATACTGATCGCTCTGATCACTCGGCGTAAAGAAATTAATAATTGCTCGTGCTTTTCCATAAATTCAACCTTATTTTTTGCGTAGCATAACAAAAATAACCGTAACTCTCATATAAAAAAAGCAGAATAATGAAGGTCATTATTCTGCTTTTTTGATCATCTGCTTATTAATTAACGCAGAAGGTTAAACTTATAAAGTTCTGATGGTATTAATCCATTAACTCAATTTTAGTAAAGTCAATTTTGTTCTCTTTTGGAGAGCGTTCAATATCAGATACTTTACGGTAATGGCCTATCAAGATGTAACCAAAACAACCTAAAATTAAGCCAATTGCTAGCGCGCCTACCCATTGGATTTGTAAAAAATCTAATTTGAATAGTAAAGTTAAAGCGCTCAATAACGTAATGTTACCAACGATATAAGGAATTTTACCAAAGCGTTGTACGGTTAAGTTTAAGTTATCAGTGTATAAACGAACCAGTGAATCAAGTGAATTTATTACAAAGGTAATACCTACAATGACCATAGCTAAGTTATAAAATCCTGCTGTCGAGATTGCATTTGCACTGTAGTAGTAAAGTACAGTAAACCAAATCGCAATTGGGATAGAAGGGAATATCATCATTGCTGCTAGTACTTGATAAGTTCTCATACCACTTACAAAACGAGAGGTAAATTGACCAATCATGATGCTCCAAGCGAACCACCAGAAAAGGTAAAACTCATGGTAGTCATTAAGCGGTAAGACAAAATGATTTATATTAGCAAAGTAATCACCTATCAATCCAAAGGTAGTAAAGAACTCACCAACACTTGAGTTATCAGATAAGAAAGCGCCAGACCACATAATGAGGATTAGTGCAAAGAATAACCAGCTACTACCTAAACTTAAAATGCGTACGTAACGAATACTTGTGCTTGAATATACAGCCGCTGCGATCGCTAAGAATACGATTAAGTAAAAGCTACCAACGATCGATTCACCATCACCAATACCTGGTAAATACCAAGGTAAGTTAGTTAATAGTAAGTATGCGGTAAAGGCACAGGTACCAATAATAACAACATTGTTAATAAATTTGATCAGCGGCACTTCGAAAAATTTAACTCTTGGCTCAATGACACAAAAGTAGAAACAAGTCACAAAGTAGAAAGCCCAAATCAAGAATGCCCAAAATCCAAACTCAATAGAGAGCGGATTAGTGAAGCCATATTCAGGACTTGTCGCTATATCCGCATAACCTGCAAACTCAGTGAGCGGGAACATGATCAAACCTACATCTAAACCAGAGGTAAATAAGATTGCGATAAAGGTAAATTTACGCACTGGCGTGACACCAATACATTGCATATTACCCCAACGATATAAGATAAAGGCAATGGCGGCAAAAACGAACAAAATACCGGTTGATAACCAAAGAGTCATTATGTAGCCTCCCAGTGGATAGTGTTGATAAACATAGATAATTCCTTGTTTTATGTTTTAAAACGCTACGCCATTATTTTTAAGACAGTCTTGCCCTCAAACCTTAAGTATCGTATTGATAATGGATATCGGTCACGATAGTTAAACCCTGAAAAATAACGTAGTTTAATAGGTCATTTGCATTAATTGCTTAGGCTGACCTTTTACCTCGCTTTTGCCATCGTTTGTTGTAACGCATTTGATGACAAAAGATTAAAAGCTGGTGGCTATTAACTAGTTTTACGCTTTGGTGCGGTTAGTCGCTGACTAGTTTGCCAATCATCGGCTACGATTACTTTTGCCGTACTAGGCGCTAGTAATGTCTTCCCTAAAATAATATCTGCTGCCCGCTCTGCGACCATGATCGTTGGCGAGTTCAGGTTACCGTTAGGGATAGTTGGGAAAATCGATGAATCAACAACACGAAGTCCTTCGATGCCATGCACCTTAGTTTCTGAGTTAACTACTGCCATCTCATCTTCACCCATTTTGCATGAGCAAGAAGGATGGTAAGCACTTTCAACAGAGCTTCTGACAAACTCATCAATTTCTTCGTTTGTTTGTATTGTTAGTCCAGGTTGGATCTCTTCACCACGATATTCATCTAAACCCGGTTGATTAATAATTTCACGTGTTAAACGAACACAGGCTCTAAAGCCTTCAATATCATCTTGGTGTGATAAATAGTTGAATTGAATCTGTGGCGCTACATTGACATCACTTGAAACAACTTTGACTGCACCACGGCTTTTAGGCTTGTTATGGCCAATATGTACTTGGAAACCGTGCCCGGCAAACGCTTCTTTACCGTCATAACGCATTGCTGCAGGTAAAAAGTGATATTGAAGATCTGGCCATTCTAAACTCGCTTTAGATCGTATAAATCCACATGATTCAAAGTGATTGGTTGCACCTAAACCTGATTTATTTAAGATCCAACGAATACCAATTAATAATTTATTAAGCGGATCTATTTTACCGTTCAGTGAAATAGGCTTTAAACATTTGAACTGGAAGTAAAACTCAAGATGATCCTGCAGATTTTCACCGACACCAGGTAATTCATGTTGTTGCTCAATACCCGCTGCTTGTAATGTTTCTGCTTTACCGATACCTGATAATTGCAAAATATGTGGCGAGCCAATCGAGCCTGCGCTCAATAACACTTCTTTATTACAAAGCTGATCGATTATTTGTCCCTTCACTTCATAACGAACACCAACTGCTTTTTTATCTTCAAGCAATACTTTATGCACTAATGCGTGAGTCACGACGGTGAGGTTGTTACGTTTCATTGCAGGTCTTAAGTAAGCATTTGCAGTCGACCAACGCACACCATTTTTGACGGTCATGTGCATGGGGCCAAAACCCTCTTGTTGTTCCGCATTATAATCAGCAGTTGCTAAATAACCGGCATCTACACCGGCATCAACAAACGCTTGATATAATGGGTTTTTCATATTGTTGCCATTATTAGTGGCAAGTGGACCTGTGTCACCACGGTAATCATTACCGCCAAATGACCAAGTCTCTGCTTTCTTAAAATAAGGTAAGCAGTGAGCGTAATCCCAATTATCAGCACCTGCTTGCTGCCATTCATCGAAATCACGTGCATGGCCACGTACATAAACCATACCGTTGATTGACGATGAACCGCCTAATACTTTACCGCGAGGGCAATGCATACGACGATTATTCAAAAAGGGTTCAGCTTCAGTTTCAAACTGCCATGCATACTTTTTGGTGTTCATTGGAATCGAGAGGGCAGTTGGCATTTGAATAAAAATGCTCTTATCACTACCACCTGTTTCTAGTAGTAAAACTTGATTGTTTGCATCTTCTGATAAACGGTTTGCAAGTACGCAACCTGCGCTACCTGCACCCACAATAATATAATCATAATTTGTTGTAGTCATAGTCATCCTTAAAATGGGCTTTCAAGATTTTGCATGCCAACATATACCGCTTTAATTTGGGTATAAGCTTTTAATGTTTCACTGCCATTCTCTCGGCCAATACCTGACATTTTGTAACCACCGACAGGCATTTCAGCAGGTGAAGCACCGTAAGCATTGATCCAGCAAATACCGGCTTTAATTTGGTGTATCACACGGTGAGCGCGGGTAATATCTTGGGTAAAGACGGCCGCTGCTAACCCTAGGTGAGTATCGTTTGCACGTTTCACAACTTCTTCTTCTTCAGAGAAGGTAAGTACAGACATAACAGGACCAAATATCTCTTCTTTAGCGATTGTCATTTGGTCTGTACAGTCAGTGAAAATTGTCGGTGCTACGAAATAACCGTGAGGGGCATTGTCTGGTTGTAATGCTGTACCGCCAGTCAATAATGTTGCACCTTCTTTTTTACCTATTTCAATATAATCCAATACTTTTTGCTGGTGGTCTTTTGAAATCAACGCACCGAAGTTTGTTTCCGGCTGCATTGGGTCACCACAAATAATATTTTGCTGTGTACGCTCAACCAGACGCTCAATAAATTGTGGGTAAATATCTTTTTGTACAAATACACGTGTACCATTGGTACATACTTCGCCCTGTGTATAGAAGTTGCCTAGCATTGCAGCAGAAACGGCATTTTCTATATCAGCATCATTAAAAATGATTAACGGTGATTTACCGCCTAATTCCATGGTCACTTCTTTCAGTGAGCTAGCGGCTGCTGCCATTACTTTTTTACCAGTACCAACTTCACCAGTGAAAGAAACTTTAGCGATATCTTCATTACCGGTTAACCAAGCACCAACGCGTCCATCACCTTGTACAACATTAAAAACACC
This sequence comes from Vibrio sp. 1-Bac 57, assembly GCF_037546855.1. Lineage (NCBI taxonomy): Bacteria > Pseudomonadati > Pseudomonadota > Gammaproteobacteria > Vibrionales > Vibrionaceae > Vibrio > Vibrio sp. 1-Bac 57. The sequence goes on from NZ_JALAAC010000022.1 coordinate 19,224, forward strand.
ATCTGGCACACCAGCTTCAGTAAAAATTTCTGCTAGGCGCATCGCCCCGCGTGGTGTTTCTTCTGAAGGTTTAAAGATCATTACATTGCCACAGGCTAAAGCAGGAGCTGCTTTCCAACATGCAATTTGTAATGGATAGTTCCAAGCGCCAATACCGGCACAAATACCCAAAGGCTCACGACGGGTATAATAAAAATCGTCGCCGACGGTTTGTTGATTACCTTCAATACTTGGCGCAAGCCCTGCAAAAAATTCAATAGAATCAGCGCCTGTTACAACGTCAACTTCTGAAGCTTCTTGCCATGGTTTACCCGTATCTAATACTTCGCCTGCTGCAAGGTCATCATTGTTTTCACGTAATAAAGCCACTGCTTTAAGTAAAATTCGGCTTCGTTCTATTGCTGTCATTGCTGACCAAGTAGCAAACCCTGCTTTTGAGCTGGCGATCACTGCTTGTTGTACTGCTTCTGTCGCAGTTTCTACTAAGTAACTAACTTGCCCTGTCGCAGGGTTAATCACTTCAAATGTTTCACCGGTTCCGTTGGCGATATATTGGCCATGTACGTAATTTTGATAAACGATTAATGATGACATTGATTTTCTCCATACTGCTTAAGAACAGTATTAATAAAGGCTTTAGATAAAATTTGAGCTTGTTTGAAGTCTTCTTCTGGTGCGGGGCTTAACGCACTGCGAAGCCAGAAACCATCAATTACAGCGGCAGTTTGTTTGGCTGCGTCAATGGCTGCTGAAGGCGGTAATAACTGTTTAAAACAAAACAGTAAATTACTGTATAAACGCTGACTATTGATGTTTTGCAATCTTGCTAAGCCTGGTTCATGCATCGCTTGAGACCAAAAACTTAACCAGGTTTTTGTTGCTGCACTTGAACGCTGTAATTCGGTAAAGTTTGCTTCGACGATCATTGCAAGGCGATCCACAGGGGATAACTGCTTATCTGAAATTCTGATTAATAATGCTTGTTTTAATTGATCGAGAAGATATCTGAGTGCGGCTTCTATTAAGCCCTGCTTACCACCGAAGTAATGACTAATAATGCCCGACGACATACCTGCTATGGCACTGATGGTATTGATAGTGGTGTGTTGTAAACCATGATGCTCAACTGACGTTAATGTGGCGTCGATCAGTTGCTGTTGTCGCACTTCTTTAACAGCCGGTCTGGCCATAAATAACTTCCCTTTTATTTATTATGAGTCATAAAACGTTATTAATTGAACGTTCAATTAATAACAATCCTAATGATTAGTGCACTAACTATCAAGGTCTAATTTTAATTATCTTGACATTTTTTGTTAATGGAATGAGTGTTTTTTGTTGCTTTTAAATCTCTTTTTTTGTTGTAAGTTATTGTTTAATAATGATTTGAACCTGTATTTGTAAGCTAAATGTAAAAAAATAGTTGTAGTTAAAATAGTTCTTGTTGTAACTATTTTTTCTGTTTTATTTGTCGGATAGTACAAGTTGTATGTTTTTGTTAAGCGCGATCTTTGTTTATTATTGGTTAAATTTTACTTAGAAAGGGGAGGAAATGATGTCGTGGGTGTTAATTAAATAGCTTGATTAATGGTATTCGTTTTCGAATACTTTCGAGTTTCATTTGGGGTGAAGGTAATAACTTAAAAATGCTATTGTCGCTTTATTTACTTTATTTACTTTATTTTTTTAATTTTTTAATCAATTTTTTCAAGGTATTACCGTGATTAGCATGTTATTGTGCTTTTTTTGTTGATTTGAATCATTTTGTTTTCGATTGTGATCCATTTGGCAGTATTTTATGTTCGTTCGAACTATATTGCGCTCATAAAGCAGTTGATGTCGCGAGAGGAATATTCTCTTGTATAAAAACTAGCCAATGATTCTTATACCGTCCTCATTTACCCAAGGAATACCCGTTATGTTAAACATTTTTCGGCCAATGGCGCATATTGATCGCCTGCCTGAAAACCAAGTAGATCCATTGTACAAACGCTTACGTTGGCAATTGTTCTTAAGTATCTTTATTGGTTACGCAGGTTATTATTTAGTACGTAAAAACTTCAGTTTGGCGATGCCTTTTTTGATTGAAGAATATGGTTATAGTCGCGGTGATCTTGGGGTTGCGCTGGCATCTGTTTCTATTGCCTATGGGTTATCTAAATTTTTAATGGGGAATATCTCAGATCGTTCTAATCCTCGTTATTTTTTGAGCGCCGGTTTGATGATGTCTGCTTTAGTGATGCTGTGTTTTGGTTTCATGCCTTGGGCAACCAGCAGTATTACCGCTATGTTTATCCTTTTATTCTTAAATGGATGGTTCCAAGGAATGGGGTGGCCTGCTTGTGGTCGAACCATGGTGCATTGGTGGTCGCATAAAGAACGTGGTGGCATAGTGTCGGTTTGGAATGTTGCACATAATGTTGGTGGTGGGTTAATTGGTCCATTATTCCTTTTAGGCTTATGGGCTTTTAATGATGATTGGCGTGCCGCTTTTTATGTTCCAGCTTTCTTTGCTTTATTAGTTGCTGTTTTTACTTTCTTAACAATGAAAGATACTCCACAGTCTTGTGGTTTACCGGCCATCGAAGAATACAAAGATGATTACCCTGATAACTATACAGAGTCTTTTGAAAAAGAGATGACAGCAAAAGAAATCTTCTTTAAGTACGTATTCAATAATAAATTATTATGGTTTATCGCGATCGCCAACGCATTTGTTTACTTAATTCGTTACGGTGTACTTGACTGGGCACCTGTTTATTTAAGTGAAGTAAAAGAGTTCTCTGTTGATAAATCTTCATGGGCTTACTTTTTATACGAGTGGGCTGGTATTCCTGGCACGTTATTGTGCGGTGTAATTTCTGATAAATTATTTAAAGGTCGTCGTGCACCAGCTGGTATTTTATTCATGCTATTAGTAACTATTGCTGTGTTAATTTATTGGTTCAACCCTGCTGGTAATCCAATGGTTGATATGGCTGCCTTAGTTGCGATTGGTTTCTTAATTTATGGTCCTGTTATGTTAATCGGTTTATACGCGCTGGAACTTGCGCCTAAAAAAGCAGCGGGTACAGCGGCTGGTTTAACTGGATTATTTGGTTACCTTGGTGGTGCGGTAGCGGCTAATGCATTATTAGGTTACACGGTAGATATATTCGGTTGGGATGGTGGATTCTTAGTCATCGTAATTGCATGTGGTTTATCTATATTCTTCTTAACGCTTGCTATGCTTGGCGAAAATAAGATCCATAAGCAACGTAAGTTAGATTTAGAAAGTAAAACCGTTTAAGTCTATGTAATTAAATGTTATACATATGAATTAAAACAATCTTAACTTATTGAAATTAAGACTAAAACCCGTATTGGTTCATCGCTAATACGGGTTTGTTTTTTTAACCATAGCAATCTATGAATGCTTAATTGCATTAAGGATTGGTAATAATACCAATACTGTTAAATAGCCGATCATTTTTGTTGGTTAGAATGCTTCACTTCTGCGTTAGAAGTTTTGCAAAGGGAATAACAGTTTAGCGCAATCTTTGCTTTAAACCTTTGCTTTAAATTGAAGCATTTTTCCTGCCCAATGATTGATCAAATAGTTAATAAAGTTGGTATAAGTCAGCCGTTATTTAGCGGTTACATTTTATGATAAGGATGGATCAAACGATGTTTACAAAATTACCCCGTTTTAAAAAATTATGCTTAGGAATAATTGTAGCACTACCTATTATCAGCAGTGCTTATGCAGATAAAATCGTGGTTGCCCATCGTGGTGCAAGTGGTTACTTACCTGAGCACAGCATGGCAGCAAAATCTATGGCTTATGCTATGGGCGTTGATTATATCGAACAAGATGTAGTGATGACTAAAGATAACGCGTTAGTTATTTTACATGATCATTATCTAGATGGTGTTACTAACGTTGCTGATGTTTACCCAGATCGTAAACGTGAAGATGGCCGTTATTACGCTATAGATTTCACCTTGGATGAAATTAAAAAGCTAAATATGACAGAAGCCTTTAAGATCAAAGATGGCAAAGCAACGGCTGTTTATCCTAAACGCTTCCCTCTTTGGAAATCGCAGTTCAAAGTACATACTTTAGAAAATGAAATTGAATTGATTCAAGGTTTGAATGCTAGCACTGGTAACAATGTAGGTATTTATGTTGAAGTGAAAGCGCCTTGGTTACATCGTCATGAAGGTAAGGATATTAGTGCAGCAGTATTAAAGGTCTTTAAAAAATATGGTTATACGAAAAAATCCGACTTAGCTTATTTTCAATCCTTTGATGCGAATGAATTAAAGCGTGTTAAAACGCAACTATTACCTGAATTAGGCTTGGATGTTAAATTGGTTCAATTGATGGCTGAAACCAGCTGGAATGAGACAATGGAATATCAAGATGGTAAGGCGCAACCTTATAATTATGATTGGATGTTCAAACCTGATGCAATGAAAAAGATTGCTGAATATGCTGATGGTGTGGGTCCATGGAAGCCAATGGTCGTTGCTCCTGAGTCCACTAAAGATGAGCTTGTATTCACTTCTTTAGTTAAGGATGCACATGATGCTGGTATGGAAGTTCATCCTTATACTTTCAGGTTGGATGAAGGAAGAATTCCTGCTTATGCAGAAAACTTTGAAGATTTATTAGATATTTTCTACAACAAAGCCAATGTTGATGGTGTCTTCACTGATTTCCCTGATCGTGCGGTTAACTTTTTAAAGCTAGATAAACAATAAATCGAGCGTCTTTCGCATGCTCAATGAAGTTTAATGTGAAAAAAGTCTAATCTGAAAAGCACTTAGCATGTTGTAAGTGCTTTTATTTTTTCCCTATATTCTTTCCTATAAAAGGATAAAATTAAGTCGTTTTTAGACCTATTAAAGCTTGGCTTTAGACGAAGTTACTTCCAAAGGAATGTTATGTTCTTTTAAGATGGCGACAATTTCATCTGGCGGTGTAAGGTCCGTTATTAACATATCTAACTCGCTGATATTTCCTAAGTTAACCATCGCATTACGGCCAAATTTAGTATGATCTACTGCCAAATAAATACGGCGGCTATTCTCTATAATCGCTTTTTTAACACGTACTTCATGGTAGTCAAAGTCTAATAAAGAACCGTCATAATCAATACCACTAATCCCGAGAATACCAAAATCTAGTCGAAACTGTTTAATGAAATCCAGTGTTGCCTCACCGACAATCCCACCATCCTTGTTGCGTACTTCGCCACCGGCGAGAATGACTTTAAAGTCTTCATTACCCATTAAAATACCGGCAACATTAATATTATTCGTTACAACACGTAAATCCTTGTGTTTTTTGACCAATTCTTTAGCAATTGATTCCGGTGTAGTACCAATATCAATAAATAAAGTAGCGCCATCGGGAATGTGTTTGACTAATGCCTCTGCAATGGAGTCTTTTTCATGTGATTGCATTACTTTACGAGCACTATAAGCGGTATTAACAGAGCTTTGTTGTGTTGTTGCTCCACCGTGATGACGGCGTATTTTATTCTCGTCTGCGAGTTCGTTAAGATCGCGTCGAATGGTTTGCGGGCTAACGTTGAAGTGTTCAACTAGATTATCAGTACTGATATATCCATTTTTTTGTACGAGTTTTATTATTTCCTTATGTCTTGTTGTCTGCTTCACGAATATTGTTCCTTGCGTTACTGGCTAAATTCAATAAAACAAGTTTACTGCGCCATCGGTGAATAGCAAGAAATTACAAAATTTATGAGTGCTAGGCAACGCTTTATTTTCGAATTAGAAATAAATCGTCTTTTGTTGCGTGTAATGATGCCCTTTTGAAAAGGGAAGAGGGGATTTATATCAAAAAGAGCATCCTAAGATGCTCTTTTTATTGTTAATTAGTCAATTTTCTCATTAATAAAATCAACTTTATATGTGTGACTTATGGTGTCTCTTCGTTGTTTTCGTTGTGAAGATCAGCCCATACCATGGCACATTTGATTGCTCGTTTCCAACCGTTGTAACGTTGCTGACGTTTTTCTTGCACGGCTTTAGGTTCAAATGAACGTTCTATAGTTGCTTTATCTTTTAGCTCTTCTAAACCATCCCAGAAACCAACAGCAATACCTGCAAGGTAGGCTGCACCCAGCGCTGTTACTTCAGTAACTGCAGGGCGATGAACCGCAGTATTTAGTACATCAGATTGGAACTGCATTAAGAAGTTATTTGCTACTGCACCACCATCAACTCGTAATGAAGCTAGCTGGATCTTTGAATCTGCTTGCATTGCGTCAAGCACATCACGTGTTTGATAAGCAATACTTTCTAATGTTGCTCGAATAATATGGTTAGAATTAGTGCCTCGATTTAAACCTACGATTGTTCCTCGAGCATACGGGTCCCAATATGGTGCGCCTAAACCTGTAAAGGCAGGGACTACATAAACGCCGTTAGAAGAGTCAACTTTAGTTGCAAAGTATTCAGAATCTTTTGCATCCGAGATTAACTTCAGTTCATCACGTAACCATTGGATTGAAGCGCCACCCATGAATACTGCACCTTCCAGTGCGTAAGCTGCTTCACCTCTAGGACCACAAGCTATTGTTGTTAATAGGCCATTTGCTGATGTTATTTTCTCTTTACCTGTATTCATTAACAAGAAACAACCTGTGCCGTAAGTGTTTTTTGCTTGGCCTTTTTCTACACACATGTGTCCGTACAATGCTGCCTGTTGGTCCCCAGCAATACCGGCAATAGGAATACGAGTTCCACCTTTACCACCAATGTTCGTTTTACCGTAAACTTCTGAAGAGCTTTTCACTTCAGCCATCATGGATCTTGGAATGCCGAAATCTTTTAATAGTTTCTCATCCCATTCTAATGTGTTGATGTTGAATAACATCGTACGTGATGCGTTGGTGTAGTCCGTTACATGTACTTTACCCTGTGTCATTTTCCAAATTAACCAAGTATCAACGGTACCAAATAATAATTTTCCAGCTTCAGCATCTTCACGAGCACCCTCTACATTGTCCAAAATCCATTTTATTTTGGTACCTGAGAAGTAAGGGTCAAGCATTAAGCCTGTGTTTTCACGCACGTATTCTTCTAACCCTTGTGCTTTTAATTCTTCACAAATAGCCGCTGTACGACGACATTGCCAAACAATCGCATTATAAACTGGCTTACCTGTTTCTTTGTTCCATACAATTGCAGTTTCACGTTGGTTAGTGATACCAATACCTGCGACTTGATCACTGCTAATACTTGCTTTTGCTAATGCTTCAGTTAGTACGCCACTTTGTGTCGCATAAATTTCCATAGGGTCATGCTCAACCCAGCCTGAATGTGGATAAATTTGTGTGAATTCACGCTGGGAAACACTGACAATGTTGGCATCGTGGTCAAGAATTACTGCGCGAGAGCTAGTTGTACCTGAGTCCAGCGCAACAATATATTTTTTATCTGTCATTATATTTTTCCTTTTTTCAGTTGGTTTGAGTAATATAATCACTCTTTAAAAATTTTATAGTTATCTATGTAAAGGTTTTGATCTTTACCTATTTGTATTTTATTGTTTTTTAATCACATTCATTTGGAATAGTGCAACCATGCCCTGTTTCTGGTAGGTAGGGAGAGATTACTTTCGGGTATACCCATGCACCAAAACAAGCACCGCAGATTGGACCTAAGATAGGCACTATAAAGTACGGTATGTCTTTAGCTCCGCTTAATGCAAAATCCCATCCTGCTAAATAAGCAAATAATTTTGGTCCGAAGTCACGCGCAGGGTTCATCGCAAAGCCCGTTAGCGGGCCTAAAGAACCACCAATGACGGCAATTAAAACACCGATCAATACAGGGTTTAGTGCGCCACGAGGTGCGCCATTGTTTTCATCACCTAATGCTAAAATTACGAACATTAGTACTGCCGTGATTACAAATTCAACAGAGAATGCACCAAATATAGATAATGATGGATGTGGATAAGTTGAGAAAATACCTGCGGTAGACAAAGCCGCTTCACTGCTGCGCAAGAAACCATGTGCGATTTCATAATCAGTAAACAGGTTGCTGTAAAGAGCGTAGATCAATGCTGCTGAACAAAATGCACCTAACAGTTGTGAGATAACATACGGTAATACTTTCTGTTTATCAAAACCATGAAATATAGCCAGTGCGATTGTTACTGCTGGATTAATATGTGCACCTGATACTCCCGCTGTACAGTAAATAGCAATTGCCACTCCCATACCCCACATGATGCTAATTTCCCATTGGCCAAAACTTGCACCGGCTAATACTAGCGCAGCAACGCATCCTACACCAAAAAATATTAATAGCCCTGTACCTATAAACTCTGCAATACATTGGCCTAGTAATGAATGTTGTTTACTCATTTTAACCCCTTCCCTTATCTCAATGTGTGAATGTGTTTTGATGTAAGCAAAGATACTTATGATTAACAAATTAGCTACATTTTCAATCATTTTTTGAGCGTTCGGTCGCGTTTTGTTCTAAATCGAGCTTTTTTATGCGCTTTCTGAGGTGAGGGTTGTTGCGTGGATGTAAAGCTTAAATTATTTATTTAGTGATTTTGGGCGCTTTTTTGCTGATTTAATTTGGTTTTTTAGAGGTTAATCTACTATTTTTGCTTATTGGGGAGGTGAGTGATTAATTAAATGATTGATCTATTACTCGGTTAAATAATGTTCGAATGTGCGCATTTTAAAGGGGCTTGAGTTATTTAAGCCATTTCAACAAATGAAAGAGAAAGGTTTTAATGTGTGCAGGGGAGACGTATTGATTGATGTCGTTGTTTAAATACCAAAGTTTATTAACATTCATACGCTCTTATCTATTTTGCCCGAGAACTATAATTTTAGGTAGTCTATGCCGCTCTAGGTGGTTTTAAATTGTCCTCTCTTGTTGTAGGTTAGGTGAGAGTGAAGAAAATCGCACAGCGTTAAACTGCAAAACTTAAAACTTAAAACTTAAAACTAAAATTTTCAAATTCAAGTGTAGATATAATGTTACTTTTCACTTTTATTATTTTTGTACTTGTTTAAGTAAAAATTAACATTCGCCCTCATAACGAATAGTTTGGGCTTTTGTTTTGCCATTTTCTCCTGGGAAGTCTTTAAACATAGCGGCTAATAATTGATCGAATACACCTGCAATAACATCGCACTCTCCGATGCTTTTCACTCGTGATTCATAGACTTTCTTTGCTTGATTTTTGTTGGCGACAGATGTGGAACTAGGTTTTAAAGATTCAGCTTCGACAATGTCTAATGCAAAAGAAATAGTGTACAGCGTAATTAAGTTAGCAGGTTTACTGGTTGCTGCGTATTGCGGCATGACATAACGACGACCAGGAAAGGCGCTTCGCTTGTCATCTTCATCTGTATAAAAGGCATAGGGGCCAAAAATGGGTGTTAGCACAACGGAGGTTTTACCATTGTCTATTCCATAGGCGACAATAGCTATGTATTGGGCTGCGTTTGCATTGTTTACAATTGAATAACCCACCATTGCGAGTTGGGTTTCAATTTTCTTTTTATAATTCGCAAACTCTAATGAGTTGTTTTTATCAATATCCGCAGACACTACAAATATGTTACCTGAGCTATTGTAATTCTGTTGATAAAAAGCGGTCGTTTTAGTGTCAACCTTAAGCGTTGAACAGGCCGAAATAAAAAGTATTAATGAAAGTAGGACAAATCGTTGTAGGTATTCCATTATAAATCCTCATTAATAACTTAACATTTTATTCATAGCGTACGATTGATGACCCTTTGATTAATGTATTTCTACTCAGGATAAGCAAAGCGCTGATGAGACTATGTTGCAACTAAGTTTCAATTATATTTCAGCTTCGCACTTCATACATTCATGAATGAATAATCTAGCATAGTGTCTATGATGTAAAACATGATGACAGAAAAGACTGTTTGAACCGTGAGTTGGCTCTAATAGTCATATCAAATCATTAAACAATATTGTAATGATCAGAGATGATTTTTACCTTAAATATTTATTTTTAACACGGTTTTTAACTTTAATTTTAATGTTGATTTTTAACATAGGTTTTTAACTTTAGTTTTAACATTGGTCTTTTTAATACTAATTTTTAATATGACGTGGAATTTAGCTTTGTATCGAATGAAGCGTATTGAGGTTGCTAGTTAACAACTCACTAGACCAATAAAAGTAAATCCTGCTTAGCAAAAAAGGGTGTTCACATTTGCTTAAAAATGCGTTTGTCCATTAAACATCATACTGATTAAACCTTCACGAAGTGCGCCATTGGAAAGATGCATTGACCGAATATTCAAGGATTCAAATAGTGCGATTAAAATAGCTAACCCACTAGCAAAAACAGGCATTCTAGATTCTTCTAAGCCAATAATATTCAGGCCTTGTATGGTGTGGCATTGTATACATTGTTGTTTAATGTTGTGTAGCAGTTGTAACGACAACTCTTGGCTTAAGTGCTGTACTTGATTGACTTCATTAACCGCTTGAATAGTGCCTGATGCGCCTAACGTTAGTTGCCATTGGTGTGTTGTATATTGTGATTTGACAGTTGAAATCACCTGCTTTGCTGCATTTATTGCATTATTAAAATTATATTCACTTAACAAACCGTCAGCAAAATAATGATTTAACCAAGTAACACAGCCAATATCCAAACTATTAGCGACATGAATGTGGTTACCTTTTCCTAATACCAACTCAGTACTTGCGCCACCAATGTCGATCACTAACAGTTCTTTTTCAGTTTTTTCAGTAAAAGAAACGCCTTTAAAAATCGTTTCAGCTTCTTGAATACCTGAAATAAGATTAATAGGGTGATTGAGAATATCTTGTGCAGTATTTAAGAAAAGTTGTTTATTAGTAGCAATACGCAGGGCTGCGGTGGCAGTAATGAGAATACAGACAGGTTGAATCTCATCCAACAATAGTCTGAAGTCTTGTAGGCAAGCCCAACCTTTTTCCATGGTGGCTAAATCAAGTTGTTTTTGCCCATTTAATCCGGCAGCTAAGCGTACTTTTTGCTTATGCTTTGAGACGACGTTAAAACCATTAGCTTGTTTGGTGACTGTAAGCATGTGGAAACTGTTCGAGCCTAAATCAATAATGGTATAACGCGCTGTTGCCATATTATCTTTTATGTGACCTATGATAGTTGTCTTTGCGATTATTTGGATGAACTTTATATTTAGTTACTTTCATCACTGGTAAAGAATCTAATAGTGAGTCTTTATCGTATTCGCTAACCGGAATATTATGCTTAATATACTCTTCAATGGCAGGTAAATTAAACACATATTTTTCACAGGCTAAACTTATCGCTAATCCTTTTTCACCCGCACGGCCAGTTCGACCAATTCGATGAACATAATCTTCACAGTCATCGGGTAAGTCAAAGTTAAAAACGTGTGATACTTTTGGGATGTGTAAACCACGTGCTGCAACATCCGTTGCGATCAGAATATCCACATCACCTTGAGTGAATTGTTCGAGAATATGCTCACGTTTTTTCTGCGGTACATCGCCAGTTAATAGGCCTGCACGGTGACCGTCACCCGCTAAATATCCCCATACTTTTTCACAAGCATGTTTAGTATTAGCGAAAACAATCGCTTTTTCTGGCCATTCATCTTCCATTAAACTAAGTAATAACAACATTTTATCTTCGTTTGATGGGTAAAATAGTTCTTCAGTGATATTAGCTGAAGTCATCACTTCAGGTTCAATTTGAACATGCTCTGGGCTGTTCATATGTTCAAATGCAAGCTCTTGTACTTTGTGTGACAAGGTAGCAGAAAATAATAGGTTTAAACGCTTATCAGCGGCTGGCATACGACGGAATAAATAACGAATATCTTTAATAAAGCCCAAATCGAACATACGATCTGCTTCATCTAGGACAACACTTTGTATCGAATCTAAGTTAATGACACCTTGTTTAACGAAGTCGATGATACGCCCCGTAGTGCCAATTAAGATATCAACGCCTTTTTCTAGTTTATTTTGTTGAATTTCAACTTTCTCGCCCCCATATGCTAAACCAAGGCGTAAAGAAGTTGACTCTGAAAGAGTAATTGCATCTTTATGTATTTGAATCGCAAGTTCACGTGTAGGTGCTAGAATAATAGCCCTAGGTTGGTTCTTACGGCGATTTTCAGGTACATCGTTAGTTAATAGGTGATGGAAAACGGCAGGTAGAAATGCCAAAGTTTTGCCTGTACCCGTCTGAGCTTGGCCTGCAATATCTTTACCTTGTAAGGTAATTGGCAGTGACAAAGCTTGAATCGGCGTACAGTATTCAAAACCTATAGCAGTTAAACCTGAAAGTAGACTTGGCTCTAGAGGCAAGTCTGAAAATTTTGTTTGAGTTAGGTGTGTTTTATTCATTTGCAGAGCATAGCAGTTTATACTTGCAATAAATATTGAGATCGATTCAAATATCAAAAAATATATTTTACCAGTGAGCATGTTATAATAACTTTCTACTAGTAAATCTTTTCTGGAGATAAAAATGAGCGAAAATATCGTAACTTTAAGTGATGCAAGTTTTGACACTGACGTTGTAAATGCAGCTGGTCCTGTTTTAGTGGACTTTTGGGCTGAATGGTGTGGTCCTTGTAAAATGATTGCACCAATTTTAAGTGAAGTCGCTGTTGAATATGCAGGGAAAGTAACTGTTGGTAAATTAAACATCGATCAAAACAGTGAAACACCACCAAAATTTGGTATTCGTGGTATCCCAACTTTATTATTATTTAAAGATGGAAAAGTGGCTGCAACTAAGGTTGGCGCACTTTCTAAATCACAACTTACAGAGTTTTTAGACGCTAACGTTTAAATACTCTACTCAGAATGAGGTTAAGTTAATCTAGCTTAATCTTCATTCTGGACAGTTCCAATTATTAATGCTACCTTTACGCTCAAATTATGAGCAATTCATATTTAAGCTATTCAAACACACGTTATCTACCCATTTAATCCATATTAAAACATCAAAAGAATTATGAATCTAACCGAATTAAAAAATACTCCCGTTCCTGAGCTTGTTGAGCTTGGAAGTTCTATGGGGCTTGAAAATTTAGCCCGCCTTAGAAAACAAGATATTATCTTCGCAATATTAAAAGCCCATGCTAAAAGTGGTGCTGATATTTTCGGTGCTGGTGTTTTAGAAATTTTACAAGATGGTTTTGGCTTCTTACGTAGCTCTGACAGCTCTTATTTAGCTGGCCCAGATGATATCTACATTTCTCCTAGTCAAATTCGTCGTTTCAATTTACGAACTGGTGACAGTGTTGAAGGTAAAATAAGACCGCCTAAAGAAGGCGAACGTTATTTTGCATTGCTGAAAATTATGCAAGTCAATTTCGACAAACCAGAAAGCTCCCGTAATAAAATCTTATTTGAAAACTTAACTCCTATCCATCCAGATGAGCGTTTCCGTTTAGAGAATGGTAGTGGTAGTACTGAAGATATTACTGCACGTATTTTAGATTTAGTTTCACCGATTGGTAAAGGTCAACGTGGTTTGATCGTGGCACCGCCAAAAGCCGGTAAAACGATGTTGCTACAAAATATCGCGCAAAGTATTTCAATTAATTATCCTGAAGCTGAACTGATTGTTTTATTAATCGATGAGCGCCCAGAAGAAGTAACTGAAATGCGTCGCTTAGTACGTGGTGAAGTAGTGGCATCAACATTTGATGAGCCTGCTAGTCGACACGTTCAAGTTGCTGAAATGGTTATCGAAAAAGCAAAACGTCTTGTTGAACATAAAAAAGACGTGGTTATTTTACTGGATTCAATTACACGTCTCGCACGTGCTTATAACACCGTTATTCCAAGCTCAGGTAAAGTACTAACAGGTGGTGTTGATGCTAATGCATTACATCGTCCTAAGCGTTTCTTTGGTGCTGCTCGTAATGTAGAAGAAGGTGGTAGTTTAACTATCCTTGCTACTGCACTTATCGATACGGGTTCTAAAATGGATGAAGTTATCTATGAAGAATTTAAAGGTACAGGTAACTCTGAAATTCATCTAAATCGTAAGTTAGCTGAAAAACGTGTTTATCCTGCGATTGATATCACTCGCTCTGGTACTCGTCGTGAAGAGTTATTGACTAAGTCTGACGAATTACAGCGTATGTGGATCCTGCGTAAGATTGTTCATCCTATGGGTGAAATTGGCGCAACTGAATTCATGATCGATAAGTTAGGCTTGAGTAAAACCAACGATAGCTTCTTTGATGCAATGAAAAATCAAAAAGCAAAATAATTGATTTTGTCTTATCGAATAATAACGCTACTTAGGTAGCGTTTTTTTTACTTTAAATTTTGTCTTGGATACTTATCGCAAGAGTATGGATAAGCAATTGAGTCGAATTATCAAGATTCTTCTATTCAATTAAGACATTACTTATTTTTATCAGTAAACTTGATCAGTTATTGACTATCTTTCGTATTAATCTTAGATAATGACTCACATAACAAGATGTAATCGTTCAATATAATAAGCAGGTGAATATGAAGTTTGATGATTTGCGTGATTTTTTAAATCAACTAGAAGAAAAAGGGCTATTAAAACGTATTAGCCAAGAAATAGACCCGAATTTAGAAATGACTGAAATATCCGACCGTACGCTACGTGCTGGCGGACCTGCTTTGTTGTTTGAAAATCCTAAAGGTTACGACACGCCTGTATTAACTAATCTCTTTGGCACCACTGAACGTGTTGCATTAGCAATGGGTAAAGAAAAAGTGAGTGAATTACGTGAAGTTGGTGAATGGCTTGCTTATTTAAAAGAGCCTGAGCCACCTAAAGGCTTAAAGGCGATGTGGGAAAAGTTGCCTATTTTCAAGCAAGTATTAAATATGCCAACCAAAAAGGTAAGTTCGCCTGCTTGTCAAGAAGTGGTGATGCAAGGTGATGATGTTGATTTAACTAAATTACCTATTATGAAATGCTGGCCTGGTGACGTTGCTCCGTTAATTACTTGGGGGTTAACAATCACTAGAGGTCCTTATAAAAAACGCCAAAACCTCGGTATCTATCGTCAACAGTTGATCTCTAAAAATAAAATTATCATGCGTTGGTTATCACACCGTGGTGGTGCAATTGATTTTCGTGAATGGCAAGAAGCAAATCCGGGTAAACCGTTCCACGTGAGTGTTGCTTTAGGAGCTGATCCTGCGACTATTTTAGGGGCTGTAACACCTGTTCCAGATACCTTATCTGAATATGCTTTTGCTGGTTTGTTACGTGGTTCCCGTACTAAAGTCGCTAGTTGTTTAAGCAATGATTTAGATGTGCCTGCCACGGCTGAAATGATTTTAGAAGGTTATTTGATGCCAGGTGAAGAAGCACCTGAAGGACCCTATGGCGATCATACTGGTTATTACAATGAAGTTGATGACTTTCAAGTGATGACAGTAACCCATGTTACAACTAGAAAAGACCCTATTTATCACAGTACTTATACTGGACGTCCGCCAGATGAACCAGCAATACTTGGCGTGGCGCTTAATGAAGTGTTTGTACCTATTATTAAAAAACAATTCCCTGAAATTGTTGATTTCTATTTGCCACCTGAAGGCTGTTCATACCGAATGGCTGTTGTATCGATGAAGAAAAGTTATCCTGGTCATGCGAAAAGGGTGATGTTAGGGATTTGGTCTTTCTTACGCCAGTTTATGTACACTAAATTTATTATCGTATGTGATGATGATGTTAATGTTCGAGATTGGAATGATGTTATGTGGGCTGTGACCACACGGATGGATCCAAGTCGCGATACCACATTGATTGATAATACTCCTATCGATTATTTAGATTTTGCTTCTCCAGTATCTGGCTTAGGTTCAAAAATGGGCTTAGATGCAACTAACAAATGGCCTGGTGAAACTACCCGTGAATGGGGTACGCCTATTGTGATGGATGAAGCCGTAAAAGAAAAAATAGATGATCTTTGGAATGAGTTGGATATTTTGTCATAATATACTCATTATATATTGAATGATCACAAGTATAGATAGTTGATTAAATGTTAATGATATGATCAGCTATCATCACCCAAATCATCATTACCGCCAACACAATTAAAAGAGAAATTAATGCCACAAATTACTTGTAATGTTGCTTCGATTGAGAAGTTAAATGCGTTTTTATATCGTGTTTTTTTAGCGCCAACCAGTAGTGCACCTTTTAAAGCGGGTCAATATGTTTCAGTGGTAATGGGAGAAGGCGATAAACGCCATTTCTCAATTGCAAATACACCTTCAAGCGATTTAATTGAATTACATATCGGTGCCACTGAAGATAATAAATATGCAATGCAAGTTGTTGAGAAAATGCAGTCAGGTGAGTCATTAGAAGTTGAAATTGCTAACGGGGCAGCTTATTTACGTGAATCTTCAACTCGTCCTATTATCTTAATGGCAGGTGGAACGGGCTTCTCTTATGTGAAATCGATTTTAGAGCAAATTGTTGAATCTGAATTGAAGAATCCTGTTTACCTATACTGGGGAGTTAAGGAATATTCACATTTTTATTTTGAAGAGCAAGCTATCAACTGGTCTACCGAGCATAAAAATATCCATTTTCATCCCGTTGTTGAATTACCTGAAGCATTTTGGCAGGGTAAAAAAGGTTATGTTCATCAAGCAGTATTAGATGAATTTAGTGACTTGTCTGAGTTTGATATTTATATTGTAGGTCGCTTTGAAATGGCAAAAATTGCTCGTGAAGATTTCATTAAACAAGGTGCTTTAATCGATAATATCTATGGCGATGCGTTTGCATTCATTTAATGCTCCAGCAAGTGATAACGTTTGTTATCACTTGCTAACACCTACTACTGGGTTTAAATCGTTTGATGGTAAATAAAGTACTCTCTGCAGCAACAGATATCGATCAATTATTTCTTCGCTTCTTAGTCGGCAAAAGTAAAGTCTATAAAGAAGAGGACTATAATGACGGTCTAAATGAACAAGAAATTGATCAACAAGGTAGCGATCCTAATCAACCAAGTGGTTGGCATCAACGTACTTTATTAAGCGTTGAAAAAGAACGTAAAATGCGTGTGTTAGAGGAAAAAAAATTACAACAAAGACGTGAGGCATTATTAGTCCGTGATTTTCAGAAATTACTATTAACAACCATCGATGAAAAGCTGGGTAATACTCAACGTGTATTGTGTGACCACTTACAAATGCATCAACAATGTGTTGATTTACTAACGGCACTGATTGCGAAAGAAACGCGATATTCAGTATTGGCTGAGTTATTAGATCGTAACCCATATGCGCGTAATCATGTGATTGGCCTTGTTTCTAGTCAAGATTTTATGGCTTTATTAGGCAGACAAAAACGTATTGTTCATGATGTGCAAACTGCTGTTGGCATGATTGGTACTAATGGATTACGGTATTTAATTCCTGCGTTGATGTTTAAACATCGTATTAATATTTATAATCAGCATAATCGTTTGTTTACCAAAAAATTGTGGCGCTATCAATTGACCTTAGGTCAAACTTGTACTTCGTTAATGTTAGAAGCGGGATACCGTCATCCCTATGAAGGGCAGATGTTATCTGCGATGCTCAATTTTGCTTATACTGCCGCTTTCCATCAATACCTCGTCTCATTTGAAAATGTCCGCTCGCGCTTTATTCTAGAAGCTCGTGAACAAGGTGAAAGTATGCGCCATGACTTTTTTCATGACCTCAAGTCTGATCTTGCCTCATTGCAGGCGTTATTGATCACTAAATCCGATCTAATGATGAGCGTTAAGCTTGCGACTCCAGTATTCTCCAAGGACTTTCCTCATTTAGTCACTGCATTAACTGAAGAAGTAGAAAATATCGATTTTGACTCTCGTTCTGTGTTGGGACAAATTCTATTTAAAGCCGTTTATTTTGCAAAATATGAGCAATTGCGTGCTTCTCGTTTATTCAAGAATGAGTGGTTAGCAAGTTATTTTAAAACTGCTCATATTGATCAAGCAACTTTTAAACTCTTGTCTAAACAAGAGTTATTTCGATTTAAGCCCGACTGGTAGATGTTTGAAATATACTCGCTGAAATAGTCAAAATCGTGTAAAATACGTCATCCATTTTATAGAGAATTAAAACATGCCAAGTAACGTCGATAAGTTTAGCGATATTCGTCCATATAATGACCAAGAGATACAGCCTGCTATCAAGCGTGTCATTAATAGCGAAGAGTTTATTGATGCGATATTAAGTTTTCGTTTTTCTAAGTTATCTAAGTTTTTAGGGTTTTTACTAAAACCATTAATACGTCGCTACTTTTTGTATAAGTGGGGCAATATCAATAGCATCGATCAAATGCAAAAAATCATGGGTCATTACGTGCAACGTATGATCGATTCTACGACCACTAATTTCACTTATTCTGGATTACAAAATCTAGACCCAAATAAAAGCTACCTTTTTGTTTCAAATCATCGAGATATAGCAATGGATCCTTCTTTTGTAAACTGGGCTCTATATTCAGAAAACTTTAAAACAGTACGTATTGCGATAGGTGATAATTTACTTAGTAAACCATTTGTCGCAGATTTAATGCGCATGAATAAAAGCTTTGTTGTGAAACGTTCTGTGGTTGGTGTACGTGAAATGATGAAATCACTATCACATTTATCAGATTATATTTGTAGCTCATTAAAGGAAGATAGCAGTATTTGGATTGCACAAAAAGAAGGACGTGCAAAAGATGGTTTTGATAAAACTGATCCTGCAATCATTAAAATGTTTTATGTGAATGGTAAAAAACAGAAAATCCCTTTTGCTGAATATATTAATTCTTTGAATATTGTTCCTGTCGCTGTTTCTTACGAGTTGGATCCTTGCGATCAACAAAAAGCGCGTGAGTTATATGAAAAAGCAGAGTTTGGAGAATACAAAAAAACTGAATTTGAAGATATCGAAAGTATTGTTAGTGGCATTATAGGTCAAAAAGGCCATGTCCATGTCTCATTCGGTACCCCATTACAAAGTGAGTTTGAGAATGCGGATCAAGTAGCGGAAGAAATTGATACACAAATTTACCAGAACTACTTTTTACACCCTTCTAATTTGATTGCTGCAGAGCAAGATGTTGATAATATTTCAGCAGAAGAAATCGCCGCCTTTAAGGCTCGTATTCAAGCGATAAAACCAGAGTTGCAGGATACCGTATTAAAAATGTATGCAAACCCTGTAGGGCATTACACAAGCTAATTTCTCCTAAATAACTGATTTACTCTATTTGTTATGCACATTCAACAAAATGTTGAATGTGCATTTTTCATTTTTATTTCATCTCTATCTAATTGAAAAATAAAGTTTAATTTCAATGTTTTGTGCTGCCTCAAATTTTCAACAAATTCATTAACAGAGTTATCCACAGATTGTTCCATGTTGAAAGTAAATGTTTATTTCTCATTAATACCTATTAGTAGGCGATAATTAATAGTTAACTTCTACTGTTGGTTAACACTTCACCTATTACCTTTATTTAATAACTTACGATTTGTCGAAGACAATATAATAAAACGTGATCACTATTTTATGTCGTGTAGGTATACTAGGTAACAATTTTATCTGATTGGTAGTTAATCTATGGCTGTAGTTCCTGAAAATCCCTTTGTACTTGTTGATGGGTCCTCTTATTTATATCGTGCTTTCTTCTCTCCACCACACTTAACTAATTCTGCAGGCGAAGCGACTGGTGCTGTTTACGGCGTTGTTAACATGCTACAAAGCCTATTAAAGCAATTTAGTCCGACTCACATCGTGGTGGTCTTTGATGCGAAGGGAAAAACCTTCCGTGACGATATGTATGGTGAATACAAAGCCAATCGTCCGAGTATGCCTGATGATTTACGTAGCCAAATAGAACCGTTACATGCGGTGATCAAAGCAATGGGCTTACCTATTTTAACTATTCCGGGTGTTGAAGCGGATGATGTGATCGGTACCTTAGCGTTACAAGCGAGTAAGATGGGAGTAAAGACTCTGATCAGTACTGGTGATAAAGATATGGCGCAATTAGTTGATGAACATACCTTCTTAATTAACACCATGACTAATACCACTTTAGATGTTGAAGGGGTTAAAGAAAAATTTGGTATCCCACCTGAAATGATCATCGATTATTTAGCGCTAATGGGTGATAAGGTCGATAATATTCCTGGTGTACCAGGTGTGGGTGAAAAGACTGCGTTAGCTATGTTACAAGGTTTAGGCAACATGGATAGTATCTATGAAAACTTAGATAAACTAGCTGATTTAGGTTTCCGTGGCAGTAAAACCATGGCTAAAAAAATGCAAGATAACGAAGCAATGGCGCGTTTGTCTTACTTATTGGCTACCATTAAATTAGATGTTGAATTAGACCAAGGCTATGAAGATTTTAAACCTTCTCCGCAAGATACTGATGAGCTGATTAAACTATTTGGAAAATTGGAGTTTAAACGTTGGTTAGCATCATTATTAGCAGGTGATAATTTAGTCGCTAAAGCTTCTTCATCTCAAGAAGGGCAGTTTGTTGCGCCTATAGAAGCCGCTAAATCAATGGTAGATCGTGATAGTTATAAAACGATTTACACAAAAGGCCAATTATTACAGTGGATTAAAAAATTAAAGCAAGCAGACGTATTCGCTTTTGATACTGAAACAACCAGCTTAGATTACATGCAAGCTAAAATCGTTGGATTATCTTTTGCTATTCAGACTAATGTGGGTGAAGAAGCCGCGCCTATTATTGAAGCCGCTTACCTACCATTAATGCATGATTACATTGATGCACCTACACAATTAGATTTTACTGAGACACTTGAATTGCTAACGCCTTTGTTAACCTCAGATGAACATAAAAAAGTAGGTCAAAATCTTAAATACGATCGCAGTGTCTTACTTAACCATGGTATTACATTAGGCGGTATCGCTTTTGATACTATGCTGGAGTCATATGTATTAGATAGTACCGGTAAGCATGATATGGATACCTTAGCGTTAAAATATCTAGGCCATAAATGTATCAGCTTTGAAGATATTGCTGGTAAAGGTAAGAAACAACTGACCTTTAATCAAATAGCGATTAAAGAAGCGGCTCCTTATGCAGCTGAAGACGCAGATATTACGTTGCGTTTACATCTTGAGTTACAAACACGCTTAAAAGAAACGCCTGAGTTATTGAAGGTATTAGATGAAATAGAAATGCCGCTATTAACTGTCTTATCTGACATAGAAAGAGGCGGCGTAGAAATTGATAGTAAATTACTGGGTGTGCAAAGTGTTGAAATTGCAAAACGTTTATTAGAGCTAGAAGAATTAGCTTATGAAGAAGCTGGTAAACCTTTTAACTTGAGTTCACCGAAGCAATTACAGACTATTTTATTTGAAGAGCTCAATATTCCTGTTATTAAGAAAACACCTAAAGGTGCCCCTTCTACAGCAGAAGAAGTGCTTCAAGAGTTAGCGTTAACTTACCCGTTACCTAAGTTGATTATTGAGCACCGTGGTTTAAGTAAATTAAAATCGACTTATACTGATAAATTGCCATTAATGGTCAATGAACAAACAGGTCGAGTACATACTTCTTACCATCAAGCAGTCACAGTGACTGGTCGTCTATCATCAAGCGATCCAAATTTACAAAATATTCCAATCCGTAGTGCAGAAGGCCGTCGTATTCGCCAAGCGTTTATTGCACAACCGGGATATAAAATTGTTGCTGCCGATTACAGCCAAATTGAATTACGTATTATGGCGCATTTGTCTCAAGATGATGGCCTATTAACGGCTTTCTCAACGGGTAAAGATATCCATAAGGCAACTGCTGCTGAAGTATTCTCTGTATCACTTGATGAAGTGACGGTTGATCAGCGTCGTAGTGCTAAAGCGATTAACTTTGGTTTGATTTACGGTATGAGCGCATTCGGCTTAGCAAAACAGTTAAATATTGGTCGTCAAGAAGCACAAACTTACATGGATCGTTATTTTAGTCGCTACCCAGCAGTATTAACTTACATGGAAGATACGCGTTTGTTAGCGAATGAAAAAGCCTATGTAGAGACTGTCTTTGGACGTCGCCTACAGTTACCTAATATCAATGCTAAAAATGGTATGTTGAAGAAAGCGGCAGAACGCGCAGCTATCAATGCGCCGATGCAAGGTACCGCTGCTGATATTATCAAAAAAGCGATGATCAAAATGGCAGAGTGGGTGAAACAAAAGCCGGCTGGTAGCGTTCAAATACTCATGCAAGTACACGATGAATTAGTGTTTGCGATTAAAGAAGAATGCGTCGAAGAGTATACAAAAGAGATTCAAGCCATTATGGCGAATGCAGCTGATTTAGCTGTGCCATTAATTGCTGACGCAGATGTTGGTAATAATTGGGATGAAGCGCATTAATTTTGAACTTAATTAAAAATAATAGGACAAATAATATGAAGATATAACATTGTCCATGCTTTCTTCTCATTCCCCTCAATATGTGTTGCGTGTATTGAGGGTTTTTTTTGGCTATTTTTTTTAGATGTTTTCTGGGAGTGGATTTGCACTAGAGGTTAACTTTAGGGAGTTAACTTAAAGGAAGTTAACGTAAAGCTTGAAAGGGATTAATTAGGTTTAGTAAAACAAATCTCGATATAGGCATTACCTTTATCTGATTTAAAAGGCATTAATACTTTAGAACCATTAACTTGATGGCTAATTGAATGGTTTTCACCGGTAACAACAATAGGTGTTGCCATGTCAAATTCAAAGCCTTTTTCACCGAGTTGACGCTTGGCACCACCTGCGACCATGTTAGTGATTTCACCCACCATATCCGTAATATCATCAGAGATATCCTCGATTTTTTCACCTACCATCATTTCAAATACATTTAATGCTAATTTTTTCTCAAAACTAATTGAAAATGATCCTGAAGTAGTTGGGCCAACCATACCAATTAATCCTGAAACATCACCACGTGCGACGGTATCTTTTTTTAGGCTTGGACGCCCTGGTTTAATATCCAACATCGCCATGGTTTTTAAAACATTAATAAATGAGGATAAAAACGGGTTAACAAATTCTGCATTCATAGTTTAATTACTGCTCATAATGATTAAGTGGGTTAATTTTTTATGAGACTAATTATAGAGGCAGGTTTCACAAATTCCATGCGCTTCTAACACTTTATTGGTAATTTTAAAGCCAAACTGTGAAGCTTTCGCAGAAAATGCCTCATCAATAACAGGATCACTTAATTCAATGACCTTTTTACACTTATTACAGATCAACAATTGCATCGCATGTTCGCAACCTAAATGACAGCACATTAAATAAGAATTCAAAGATTCTATACGATGAATAAAGTGGTTTTCTAGCAGAAACTCTAATGCACGATAGATAGTCGGTGGCTTAGCTTTGCTATCAAATACTTGTAATTGCTCTAATAACTCATATGCCGTGATCGCGCCTTTATGTTCAGCCATTAAAGTGAAAACTTGTTGTCGTACTGCTGTAAAACGTACGTTGTTAGCTTTGCAGATATCGATAGCACGAGCAAGTAGTGGAGATGGCTTTATTGGTGGTATTGTTAGCGACGTTGTTGACTGCGTTATTGACATAGTTACGTACTTTTTTCAGTGAAAGAATCAAGATAATAACATAGCAGTAGCAGATTAAAGAGCGCAATTCATATACGTTAATACTTACTTATCAATAATTGAGGGCTTTAATGTATTTTTGCTGATATTGGCATCCTGGTAGCGTTCTGAACGTTGCAACGTTTGAGTCGGCGTTTCTGCAAATAATTGTTTATATTGCGCATTAAAAGTACCAAGGTGAAAAAATCCAAAATTTAATGCAAGATCAGCGATTGTATTCTGCTGACCACTACCTAATAAAACGCGCCTTATTTCGTTGAGACGACATTCTCTTATATATTGTATGGGTGAGATACCTAAACCTTGTTCAAAACAATACTGTAATGCTCTCCTGCTGACATGAGCAATTTGGCATAATTCAGTGATTGTTAATGGGTAATGATTGGTCTGCTTAATATAGTTGGTGATCTCTGTAATCACTCTTTGTGTCGTTTGGTAGTGACCAAAATGTTGTTCATTTGTATATTCAGTTTGTGCCAGTAGGTCGGCAACTTTAGATGTGATCAATGGCTTTAACGTGGTTAAGCGAGACAGGTTGTGTTCATTGATAATGCTATTTTTACCACTTGGTGAGTTGTTATTATTGAGGAGTAAACTGATTAGCTTAGCAAGTTCATAACTTACGTAATGATTGGGTGCAGAAGCTTGCATTGTATTATCTCGGTTTTCCCATAATGCTTGGTCAGGACCAACCATTTCTTGGCTTATGCTGTCTTTATTCACAACTAAACCATAAATATGAAAGTCGGCAGGAGTAAGCAACTCAAACTCAACGCCCGATGGGCGTGTCATTATCTGACCTGCTTCTATTTGATAATTATTAATTTTTGGACGCTGCGTTTGCAACGAAAAACCTAACCATAAATTATCGTCTTTTACTGCACATTGTTGTAGTAATGTTTGATTGGTGAATTCTTCAAAAAAATGGATACCCGCTAACTTCAATTCATCTAAATAACCGCTAAAAGTCCCACTACTATGTTGGTTATAGCGCTGTTCCCATTGCACCAAGCTTTCGGCTTGTTGGTTCACATCAAAAGTAAATGATTTGCACCTATCTAGTGCAGAGGTAGTACTACCTTGGTGCTGCTCTAAAAATTTTAAATTTTCACTTTTCATCTCGATGCCTTAATTTGATGCAATGCAAATATAACTTTATGTTTTAAAAGTATTTTATTGTTTGCGCAATAGCGTCACTCAGTTGGAATGATCCTCGCTAATTATTACTTATCTAGTTTGCAATGTTTGCGCCCAATTTTATGTTTGAGGTCTTTTATATGTCCAATTACCGTTATCAGCTTGGTAGCCATGTTTATAAATTTAATGATCTTGCTGATTTGATGGCCAAAGCATCACCAATGCGCTCGGGCGATCAACTAGCCGGTGTAGCAGCACTTTCATCGGAGCAACGTGTTGTCGCGCAAATGTTATTAGCAGACTTGCCATTAAGTACATTTTTACAAGAAACATTAATCCCCTATGAAAGTGATGAAATCACGCGTCTTATTATTGATGAACACGATGCTAATGCATTTGCAGAAATCGCTCATTTGACGGTAGGTGATTTTCGCAATTGGTTATTACAAGAAGCCATAACGGAAGTCGACTTTAAGCGTATTCGAGCGGGTATTACACCTGAGATGGTTGCTGCGGTGAGTAAAATCATGCGTAACCAAGATCTAATTTTAGTGGCTAAAAAGTGCAATATTACGACGCAATTTCGCAACACGATTGGTCTACCGGGACACCTTTCTACGCGTTTACAGCCTAATCACCCCACGGATGACGTTAATGGGATTGCTGCGACTATTTTTGATGGTTTGATGTACGGCAGTGGTGATGCAGTTTTAGGAATTAACCCTGCAACTGATAGCGTTTCACAAGCGGTTAAATTAATGAAGTTGATGGATGACGTTATTCAACATTATGAAATACCAACACAGTCTTGTGTATTAACGCATGTTACTAACACCATCGAAGCAATAGAACTTGGCGCGCCTGTGGATCTGGTTTTTCAGTCGATTGGTGGTACTGAAGCCACCAATCAAGGATTTGGTGTAAATCTCAACGTATTAAATGAAGCGCATCAAGCCGCATTAGAGTTAAAACGCGGGACTGTCGGTAATAATGTGATGTATTTTGAAACCGGACAGGGAAGTGCTCTTTCTGCTAACGGCCATCACGGTGTGGATCAACAAACTTGTGAAACACGTGCTTACGCAGTCGCACGCAAATTTAAACCTTTATTAGTGAATACTGTGGTTGGCTTTATAGGTCCTGAATACCTTTTTGATGGGAAGCAAATTATTCGAGCAGGTTTAGAAGATCATTTCTGTGGGAAGTTATTAGGTTTACCGATGGGGTGTGATATTTGTTATACCAACCACGCCTACGCCGATCAAAATGATATGGACAACTTACTAACGCTATTAGGGGTTGCAGAGTGTTCATTTATCATGGGCATTCCCGGCTCTGATGACATCATGCTTAACTATCAAACAACGTCTTTCCATGATGCACTTTATGCGCGTCAAGTATTAGGGCTGCGTCCTGCACCAGAGTTTGACCAGTGGCTTAAAAAAATGCAATTGGCACCCGCTGATAACCTTACCCAATTAAGTAACACATTACCTGAACGCTTTGCTCATCCATTAAATATGATCAAGGAGCTTTTATGAGTGACATTAAACCCAACGACTCGAAAATAATACATAAAGACCCTTGGGAAAAGTTACGTCAGTTTACTAATGCTCGTATTGGATTAGGTCGCGTTGGTACAAGTCTTCCAACATCTGAACTACTGCGTTTTCAGCTTTCTCATGCACAAGCTATTGATGCGGTTCATGTACCACTGGATGTCGATAAATTATGTGAACAATTTGCAGAATCTGAAATATTAAAGCCTTACTTACCAATACAAAAGTTACATAGTA
Organism: Vibrio sp. 1-Bac 57; assembly: GCF_037546855.1. Classification (NCBI taxonomy): domain Bacteria; kingdom Pseudomonadati; phylum Pseudomonadota; class Gammaproteobacteria; order Vibrionales; family Vibrionaceae; genus Vibrio; species Vibrio sp. 1-Bac 57. The sequence continues at coordinate 45,841 of NZ_JALAAC010000022.1, forward strand.
AAGCACGTGACCGCATGGAATATCTGCAACGTCCCGATTTAGGGCGTCAATTGGATGAAAAGTCTATTTCTTCTTTACAACCTACATCAGGTGAACGCTACGATTTAGTGTTTGTGCTTGCTGACGGTTTATCTTCTTACGCGATTAGCCACCATGCTAAAAACTTTGTTGAGCTTTTTATTCGTCGTCTCAATGAAGAGTCCAACAAAAAATTAAATATCGCTCCTATCTGCGTTGTTCAACAAGGTCGTGTTGCTGTAGGAGACGATGTTTGTGAAGCCTTGAATGCTAAACAGGTTGTACTTCTGATTGGTGAACGTCCGGGATTAAGTTCACCTGACAGTATGGGGATGTATTTAACATGGAATGCTAAACGCGGTATTGAAGATTCATTACGTAATTGCATTTCAAATATTCGCCCTGAAGGCTTGAAGTACCAAGCTGCGGTACATAAGGGGCATTATTTACTCACTGAGTCCCTTCGTCTTGAATTAACAGGTGTGAATTTAAAAGATCGTTCTGAAGATTCATTACTTGATAACACTGAGCAACAGCATTTCTGTTTGACCAGTGACAACAACGATTTACTGTTTAATCATTAATTATCTAACCACAATAAAAAGGAAGTCTTATGTCTACTAATAAAGAGTATCTTGCTCAAAGACAATTAAAAAAGGGAGCAGCGGGTTGGATCTTACTTGCGGGTCTAGGTGTTTCATATGTTATTTCTGGTGATTTTGCCGGATGGAACTTTGGTATCGCACAAGCTGGATGGGGTGGTTTTGTTATTGCTGCTGTTTTGATGGGCGTAATGTATTTAACCTTAGTTTTATCATTAGCAGAAATGTCCTCTGCCATTCCTGCCGCGGGTGGTGGTTATAGTTTTGCACGTCAAGCAATGGGACCTGTTGGTGGTTATCTTACTGGGTTGGCTGTATTAATTGAATATACACTTGCGCCTGCTGCGATTGTTATTTTTATTGGTTCTGCTGTGAATGAACTCATAGGTATGGACGGTCCCATTGTTTATGCTGTTTTTTATCTGATTTTTGTAGGTATCCATATTTTTGGTGCTGGCGAAGCCTTAAAAGTAATGATGGTGATCAGTGCATTAGCGGTGGTTGCTATTATTGCTACTGGCGTGGTTTTATTACCTGCTTTTAATACGGAAAATTTATTTGATGTGGCACCACTTGCCAATGGCAGTGAATTTTTACCGATGGGGTATTACGGTGTTTGGGCTGCTTTGCCTTTTGCAATGTGGTTATTCTTAGCTGTTGAAGGCGTACCGCTAGCAGCAGAAGAAGCAAAAGATCCTGCTAAAGATGTGCCTAAAGGAATTATTGCAGCTATGATTTTTTTATTAGGGACTGCGACATTAGTGGTCGTGCTGGTGGCAGGCGCTGCTGGTGCAAAAGCGACGGGATCAAGTGCGGTACCGTTGGTAGATGCACTGAATATGACTGGAAATACTAACCTTGCAACCGTTGTTAACGTGTTAGGTTTAGCGGGCTTAGTTGCGTCGTTCTTCTCAATTATTTATGGTTATAGCCGCTTGGTATTTGCATTATCCCGTGCAGGTTACTTACCACAAAAATTATCATTAACTAGTAAACGTAAAGTGCCCGTTCGCTCATTAATTTTCCCTGGTATCTTAGGCTTCCTATTATCATTAACTGGTGAAGGTGACTTGATGTTATCAATGGCTGTCGTAGGGGCAACGGTATCGTATGCCATGATGTCGGGCAGTCATATATTATTGCGCATTAAACAACCTAATTTAAATCGTCCTTATAAAACTCCAGGTGGTGTAGTGACTTCAGGTATTTCATTTGTATTGTCTTTACTCGCATTAACCGGAGTTTATGCCTACGACGTAAGAGCCTTTTATTTTACATTGGCATTGTTTGCTGTGGGCATGTTGTATTACGTATTAATTGGCCGTAATAATTTAGTGGCGAATTCTGCAGAAGAGGAGTTTGCTTTATTATCTCAGGCTGAAGGAGAGCTGGCTGTCAGTTAGTACTTTTCCATTCATCATAAAACTTAAAGCTTGCATTATTGAGTGAGCTTTAAGTTTTGCATATCTTCCCTTTCACTATTCTTTTCTCTCTTTCTTATTGGATTTTTTAATTGATAGTCAGCTTGTAAAAAAATATTCATTGGTGGCGGTTATATTATTGCTAGACTTGTGATAATGCTTGTTTTCTACAAAGCCTTCATCGCGTAACTTTATCTACAATATTAAAATAAACACAATCTAATTTTCTCATTGCTTGATAATTTTTCTGGGTATAACCTGTATATGTAATGCATGTCATGGTTAACCTTGGATTTTAATCTTGGAGAAACACTATGGATAATAATTCTATTCCCCCGCGTTTAATTGAAGGCACTGTTGTTGGTCGAACTGATTGGACAGAAAAACTTTTCAGTTTAAAAATACAGGCTTCAATGATGCCCTTTAAAGCAGGGCAATTCACTAAGCTAGCACTCCCGACACCTGAAGGAGAGTGGCAGCGTAGAGCCTATTCAATGATCAATGCTCCTAATGAAAAAATACTAGAGTTTTTGTTAGTGACGGTACCAGAAGGGGACTTATCGCCTCGACTAGATATTTTACAACCGGGAGATAAGCTCTATGTTGGTGAAGATCCCGCGGGATTTATGACATTGGATGAGATCCCAGAAACCGCTCGTGATTTGTGGTTGTTATCTACTGGTACTGCCATTGGTCCTTTCCTATCGATACTTGCCGATCCGGCTTCTCAACAACAATTTGAGCGAGTGGTATTAGTACATGCAGTTCGTAAAGAAGAAGAGTTAATTTATCGCGAACGAATAGCGGAAATACAACAACGCTTTGGTGATCGCTTTCATTATATTCCAGTCGTTTCACGTGAAAAAGTATCCTACGCTCTGAGTGGCAGGATCCCTCAATTATTATCATCCGGTGCTTTATCTGAATTTGCAGGCGTTGAATTAGATCCCATTAATAGTTTCTTTTTACTCTGTGGTAACCCTGAAATGGTTCATGACAGCCGCGACACATTGCAAGAAATGGGTTATAAAAAGCATTTGCGTCGTGAAGTAGGACAGTTCAGTTCTGAAAATTATTGGTAATTGTTAATAAATAAGTGCTAATAAATAATTATTTTATTACTAATAGATGATTGAGCTTGTAACAAATAAAGACTATTTTCTACAAGCTCATCATTGATGAGATGTGCTGATCATTATATGTAAAGGCGAATAATCTAAAGCCTTCCACATAATAAGCAATGAACTTTATTTCAAATTAAGTCGTTTAGCTAAACGATGGAGATTACCGGTATCCAGCTTAAGTTGCTTTGCTGTTGCTACCCAGTTGTTAGCATTTTCTTGGTATGCCTGTTTAATGATAGTCGCTTGAAAGTCATTGGTTGCTTCGCGTAATCCTTGATCATCTGTAGTGCAAAATAGTTTACTATTTTCAGTCGATGTTGTATTTGTTAATGATTGATCCTGTGTGAGCAGATGTTCTGCATTGAGTTGAAAGTGGCTTGCTTTTAATTGTAGGTATGAATCTGCAGCTTGTGATTTTGCAATCACCGCCGCACGATTGATGGCATGCTCTAACTCTCGCACATTACCCGGCCACGAATATTGTTGTAAAATATTGATAGCAGCGGGGTCAATGGTCAAACGTTTAAAACCTAATTTTGCACGGCATCGTTCAGCAAAGAACCCTGATAATAATACGACATCATTATCTCGCTCTCTCAGTGGGGGAACATGTACAGGGAATACATTCAATCGATGGTAAAGATCTGCACGAAAACGTCCTGCTTTCACTTCCTTATGCAATGTACGATTAGTTGCTGCGACAATTCGTGTATTTACTTTTAAACTCTTTTCGTCACCAACACGTTGTATATCGCCGTATTGTAAAGCACGAAGCAGTTTTGCTTGTAACGATAGCGGCAACTCCCCAACTTCGTCTAGAAAAAGTGTGCTGTTATTGGCAAGTTCAAATTTACCTTTACGATCACTTATTGCTCCAGTAAATGCCCCCTTCACATGTCCAAATAGTTCACTTTCTGCGACCGATTCTGGCAATGCTGCACAGTTTAAATAGATCAGGTTATTATCGCAACGTGTAGACTGTTGATGGATGGAAGAGGCTACTAGCTCTTTACCCACACCTGTTTCACCAGTGATCAAAACCGACAATTCAGTGTCAGCTACTGCTTTAATTTGTGATTTAAGATCTAAAATCCCCTGTGACTGACCAATCATGCCACTTGCCTGTTGCGTAAATGCGTCAAGTGGGTCGCTATTACTGAATACGCCTGCTTGGTTTTCTAACTTCTCCATTAACAGTGAAGTATGCAAGCTTGCTGCGGCTAGAGCACTGATAATACGTAGGTCATCATTACTAAATTGATCAAATTGGTGAGGGTCGAAAGCATCGATTGTTAATGCACCAATTAAACTATCGTTAGCAAGTAATGGTAGCCCGATACAAGAATGAACATTTAACTCTCCATGATGATTCGGAATAAGCCCATCATAGGGGTCGGGTAATGTGCTGTCAGCAGGAAAGCGGACAACATCGCCTGCTCTAGCAATCGCCTCTAATCTTGGGTGTTCTTGAATATTAAAGCGTCGTCCTAATACTTCATCATAAAGGCCATTAATCGCTAGTGGGGAAAATTGTTGGTGCTGAAAAGCTAATAATGCTGAAGCATTACAATTAAATAGCTTACGGATAACTGACAGCAGACGATCAAATCTATCCTGACTAGAAACGCTGACTGTTAGATCAATCGCTAATTGTGTTAATGCCTGGTATTTATTACTCATGTTAAACCTACTATAAAGTGATTTGCTATTGTCATTATGACACTTTTATTGTTTAAATGACATTGTTTAAGTGGTGTCATAATGACAATTTAAATTAATAAGTGTCATTAAATCAGTGCTTTATGTTTTGGCATGTAATCTGCAATATAGGAGATAACTTTTTAAATCTTTTATAAATTATGCAGGTAACAATATGACTATTCACATTAAAAATAACATTCATTGGGTTGGACAACGTGATTGGGAAGTAGAAAACTTCCATGGTATGGAATTCAAATTAACAAAAGGTACTAGCTATAACAGCTATTTGATTCGTGAACAAAAAAATGTATTGATTGATACGGTTGATCATCGTTTTAGCTTACAGTTTGTGCAAAATCTAGAGATGGAAATTGATCTAAATGAGATTGATTTTATTGTTATTAATCATGCGGAAGAAGATCACTCAGGTGCATTACCCGCGCTAATGGCAAAAATTCCTAATACCCCTATTTACTGTACAGAAAATGCAATTGATTCAATTACAGGTCAGCATCATCATCCTGAATGGAATTTTAATATCGTAAAAACCGGTGACTCATTGGATATTGGTAACGGCAAACAATTGATATTTGTAGAAACGCCAATGTTGCACTGGCCAGATAGTATGATGACTTATCTGACCGATGATGCCGTGCTGTTTAGTAATGATGCATTTGGTCAACATTATTGTGATGAGCATTTGTTTAATGACGAAGTTGATCAAAATGAATTAAAAGAACAATGTTTACGTTATTACGCAAATATTTTAACGCCTTTTAGTTCGCTCGTGACTGCTAAGATTAAAGAGGTACTTAGCTTCAACCTACCTGTTGATATGATTGCAACTGCCCATGGTGTTATTTGGCGCGATGACCCTACGCAAATTATCCATCAATACCTAGAGTGGGCAGATAATTATCAAGAAGACCGCATCACTATTTTTTACGACTCTATGTCTAACAATACACGCATGATGGCTGACGCCATGGCACAGGGGATTCATGATGTTGACCCTGGTGTTGCGGTTAAGGTATTCAATGTTTCACGCCAAGATAAAAACGAAATATTATCTAATGTATTCCGTTCTAAGGGTGTATTAGTGGGATCACCAAGCATGAACAACGTGATGATGCCGCAAATCGCTGCGATGCTAGAAGAGATAACAGGATTACGTTTTAAAGATAAAAAAGCCGCTGCATTTGGTAGTTATGGTTGGAATGGCGGTGCCGTTGACCGTATTAATATACGTTTAATGGATGCAGGTTTTGAAACTGCTGACAGCTTAAAAACAAAATGGCGACCTGATGGTAAAGCAATGAACGAATGTCGTGAATATGGCCGCGGCATTGCAAAAAGCTGGGCATTACATTATATCAGTAATATTCAGTCTATCACTGCTAACCAACCTATGACTATCAAACCTATTATTGCAGAGCCTATTGTAAAGGCTAGTGTACAGGGCGATCCAGCACCTCAAGTAGCACCTTCTACAACTCAAGCAGCGCCTTCTAAAACTGAAGCCGTTCAAGTTGATGATGCTCAAGATATGTTATGTACGGTTTGTAACTGGGTTTATGAGCCTGCTATTGGTGAGCCAAATCAAGATGTTGCAGCTGGTACTGCTTGGAACGATGTGCCGGACTTCTTCCTTTGTCCTGAATGTGGATTAGGTAAAGATGTATTTGTTGCGGTTGCACAGAGCAAAGCATCATGAGTGCACCGATCATTATTATTGGTAGCGGCTTTGCCGCTTACCAATTAATCAAAACCATTAGACGCACGGATCAAACGATAGCAATTTCTGTTTTCACGCTAGATGCAGGGCATGATTACAACAAACCAGATTTAAGTCATGTATTTACTAATGAACAGAGTAGCGCAGATCTTATCCGGCTAACTGGAGAAGACTTTGCCACTGAATTTAATTTTGATTTACATGCATTTACTGAAGTTGAGCAGATCAATTTCGAACACCAAGAAATTTTGGTTGCAGGTGTCACGTATCCTTATTCAAAACTTGTTTTAGCGACGGGAGCACGGGCCTTTATTCCGACTATGTTAGGTGATGCAACTGACAAAGTGATCACGCTTAATAGTTTACGTGAGTTTGAAAGTGCACAACAACAGTTGCAGCAAGCTCAACGTGTTTTAGTTATTGGTGCAGGGTTGATTGGCACTGAGATTGCGATGGATCTATCGAGTAGCGGTAAAAAGGTGCTGGTGGTTGATCCTAGTAAAGGTTTGATGGCAAATATGCTACCAGACTTGGTCGCGAATCAACTTCGCAATAAAATGACTGACGCAGGTGTTGTGTTTGAATTGGGAAAAACCGTCCATTCATTGAATAACTGTTTATCAGACAAAAGCGCATTAAATACAAACAAAACAGGTATTTGTGTCACGCTTAGCTCAGGTGAAACACAGATTGTTGATTGTGTTATTTCTGCGGCAGGTTTAAAAGCAAATACAGGCTTAGCACGAAAATCAGGTATCAACGTCAACAATGGTTTAGTTGTTAATTTGCAGTTACAAACATCTGTCAACAATATTTATGCCTTGGGAGATTGTGCTGAGATAAATGGCAAGGTGATGTCGTACTTACAACCCATAATGTTAAGTGCGAATGCGTTAGCTAAAACATTATTGGGGCAAGCTACTGAGGTCACCTTACCGGCGATGTTAGTTAAAGTAAAAACACCGAAAATGCCAATGCAGTTAGGTGGCAACATGGTAAACGGTGTCACTTCTTGGCAAGCGGATATCGATACCGAGGGGTGCTCAGTAAAGGCGTATAACGAAGACAAAAAAATGGTTGGATTTATCGTAACAGAAGGGCACATGAAAAAAGCTTTTCCATTACTAAGAGAATTACCTGCGGCACTTTGATCTTTATTCGATGGAAATCTAGGTTTAGGTTCGTTAGATCAAATCTGCCATATTATAAAATTAGGAGAATATTATGAGTCATTTACGAATTCCAACAAATTGGACAATTCAACGCTCCACCCCTTTTTTCACTGTTGATACTGTGCCAAAAGCATTATTAACTCATCATAATACGGCGGCAGATGTTTTCGGACAATTATGTGTCATGGAAGGCGTTGTCACATATTTTGGTTTTGCAGATAGCGAAGCGACTGAGCCAGAAGTAACAGTGGTTATTGAAGCCGGACAATTTGCTACGAGTCCTCCACAATATTGGCATAGAATAGAGTTAAGTGAAGATGCACAGTTCAATATTAATTTCTGGTCAGACCAAGATAAAACAGGACAAGCGCTATACAATAAAAAATAAAGAGCTATTTTTACTGATCGCTTATACCCGATATTTACTCATTACGTTGTTTGTTGATCGTGATGAATGATAGCGGGTATTTGCTTTTATGATCGTTAAACTAAACTAATAAATTTTATAATAAGCAGAGCAAATTTTATAACTTACTAGAATAAAAGAGCTTGAAATCATCAACCTTTGGATCAATAATGATATTCATTATCATTAAATTGGCCATTGGAAGGTTGCATGAAGTTACAACATAGTTTTTTATCGGTTTGCATTTTAACATTTATTGCTGGGTGCGATTCTAACGATAGCCCTGCTTCTGCGGAAGTTAATAAAGATACGACAGAACCTGAGATCACATTATCTACACTCGCCGCTAATCGCAGCATATATTCCTCCACTTATTCTATTAACGGTACCGTTACTGACAATCAAGAGGTAACTTCTTTACAGTTGAAAGTTAACGATCTAACCAAAAACGTAACTTTTAATGGAGGGGATTTTGATGTTTCTTTTGTTTTAACACCAGGATTAAACAATTATGAATTAATCGCCTTAGATGCTGCCGGTAATGTAGCATCTATGACTGATAGTATTTATTTTGGACAACAAGTTGCAGCTGGAGGTGCTCACTCTGGGGCCATTATAGATGGTCAGATTTGGACATGGGGTAGGAATAACCTTGGTCAAACCGGAGTAGGGTTTACTAGTAAATTAAATACAGATGAAAATCATCCAACCACGCCGCAAAAAATTGAAGTCTTAGATAACGAAGAACTAGTTACTTTTACTTCTTTAGCATTTAACCAAAATGCATCCATCGCATTGGATAATGAAGGTGATGTATGGGCTTGGGGAGATGGTGATGGCGGTCAATTAGGGTTAGGAGATCAAGATAGTGTAGTTTTAGATGTTGATTATTATACACCTCAAAAAATTAACGCCCTTAAAGATATTGTTTCAATCACTCGTGGTTATGACCATACCGTTGCATTAGATAAAAATGGCCAAGTTTTTACATTTGGTGAGAATGATAAAGGCCAATTAGGCAATAGCTCTAACGAAGACGCTGACTATCCTCAACTTGTTACGTTAACTAATATTGTTCTAATCACTGCCGCTTCAGATTCCACTTACGCTATCGATTCAGATGGTATTCTTTGGGGATGGGGGGAAAATGATAATGGTCAATTAGGCCAAGGTAGTGATGATACAAACGATTATAATACGCCAGTACAAATTCCTTTACTCGAAAAAGTTATTTCTGTTGCAGCAGGTAAAGCACATGTTCTTGCGCTAGGTGAAAGTGGAAAAGTCTACGGTTGGGGATTAAATGCGAGTAATCAAATAGGCAACACAGTTGAAGATACATGGCCTGATGAAATCTACGAAGCAGTTGAATTACCTTGGATAACACAAGCTAAGGCAGTTTGGGCAAATGGCAATCAAAGTTTCGTAGAAAAAAGCGATCAATTAATTTATCCATGGGGTTTTAATGGAACAGGGACATTAGGCCTTGAATCAGATCAAGACCCGATCTCTCCAACTGTCGCAATAGCCGATCTTAATAATGTGCAGGATATTGCACCTGGCGCATTACATACCATCGCCCTACGTAAAGATCGCTCTATATTTAGTTGGGGATGGAGCTTCGAAGGATCGTTAGGAATTAAAGAACCAATCAACATCTGGGGATACACTGTTCCACAAAAAGTAGAGTTTAATCAGTAATGAAAAGTAAATTATATTTATTACTTAATATCTTATTGGTGGGCTGTGGTGGTTCGGATGGGGCTTCTGACTCTGTCGTTGATAACACCTTAGTACTTGGAGCTACTGGGGGAGTTGCAACGGTAGAATATCAAGAAAATAATGGTTTTTTACAGTTCATTCCTGACCTTGATATTCAAGAATATAATGGGGCTTCCCAAGGCCGAGAGTTATTTATCGCTACTTGGGGCCCTGCTCCTGGGGCGCGAGATCTACTTGATGGTTATGGTCCGCTTGCAATCACTGACTCATGTGCAAATTGCCATGAATCTTCAAGTAGAGCTGAATCATTAAAAAGTGATGGTTCCACTGGCAATGGAATATTGTTCAGATTACGGGATATAGAGGGCAATGTAGATTCTATGTTGGGTGCACAACTGCAAACTTATTCCGCAGATGGAGTGCCCGAAGGAAGTGTAAGCTGGTCCGAAGGAAGTTCAAATGAGATCCTTTTCCATTTAAACGATAATGTAAATGCGCTTGATGAAGGCATAGTTTTAGCACCTAGACTATCGCCTCAATTGATTGGAATGGGATTATTAGATCTAGTGCCTGAATCGGTTATTCTTGAGTATCAAGATATTAATGATACTGATATGAATGGCATATCTGGTAGAGCAAACCAACAACAGCAATGTATTGGTCGTTTCGGCTGGAAAGCTATCCATTGTTCATTGGATGGGCAAATAGTAGGTGCACTTCAACAGGATATGGGATTAACTTCAACGTTGAACCCAGCAGAACCTTGCTCTGATAATCAAGGAATATGTAATATTTATCCATCGGGAGGTGACCCTGAAGTATCTGATAAGTCGGTACAGGATATTAATGACTTTTTAACTATACTCGCGGTGCCAGAAAGGCGAATTAATAAACAGGAAACATTCCTTGCGGGAAGAGCACTTTTTAATTCTACTGGTTGTAATGCATGCCACCGAGAAACGTTAAGTACTGGTGAAGTGGAAAGATTCCCTATTCTCAGTAATCAAACATTTTACCCTTACACTGACTTATTGCTTCACAATATGGGCCCTGAGCTTAGTGATGGTGCAAAAGAGTCCGGTGCAGAAGCTGATGAATGGCGTACACCACCATTATGGGGATTAGGTTTAATTGAAGGAGATGGGAAAAGTCGATTCTTGCATGATGGTCGAGCCCTCACCATTGAGCAAGCAATCTTGTGGCATGGTGGTGAATCAGAGAGTGCTAAAGAAACTTATTCTCAACTGACGAATGATGAAAAAGATGCATTATTAGCTTTTTTAAGGGCTATTTAATTTAAATTCACTGCGCTGATTTATTTTGTTTGTCACGAGTTGAAGATCTTAAACTGAAATTGCTCACGTTAAAACTACTGAAGTTAAAGCTGCTATAAATTGAGAGTCTAACCTGCTAACAGAGAGTAGGTTAGACTCTGCTTCTCGCAACTGCTGTACCTACATTAATGAGTTAATTAGTTTAGGCAATATTTTCTGCCCCAGCTCAACAGTACTAAACGTTTGCTTATTTGGGCCCGAAGCCTCCGTTTTTTAAATGACCCAAAGCCCATTATTTTGCATTTTTATTAACCTCATGATAAATCTATCTATACCCTTCATTTTTTGACTTCATTAAATATTGTGACTTTCCAAGGCTGCAATTGATGACTGTTGTATTCGATTATTTAATTTAAGGTGTTAAAACTAATGTCGCTGAATATACAAAAGCTTATTACTGAATTCCCTTTACTTGAGCAATTGATTGCATTGCAAGAAATAAGTTGGTTCAACCCTAATATAACTAGTTTAGAAGAAGGTCTGCCTTATGTTGGGCTCAATCATAATGATATTAAAGCAGCCAGTGATAGGTTAACAAGATTTGCACCTTATTTAGCACAGGTCTTTCCTGAGACGGCTGCAAGCAATGGCATTATTGAATCTGAGGTGGTCAGTATTAGCAAGATGCAAGCACAATTAGAACGTGAATACTCGACACTAATTGTAGGCAAAATGATGCTGAAAAAAGATAGTCACTTACCTATTTCAGGTTCAATTAAAGCGCGAGGTGGAATATACGAAGTATTAACACATGCAGAAAAGTTAGCGATAGCTGCTGGTTTATTAAAAGAGTCTGATGATTATCGTAAACTCGATAGTGATCAATTTAGAGCGTTTTTTAAAGGTTACCGTATCGCCGTAGGTTCAACAGGTAATTTAGGGATGTCTATTGGCATTATGAGCGCTAAATTAGGTTTCTCCGTCTCTGTTCATATGTCTGCAGATGCAAGGCAATGGAAAAAGAACAAACTGCGTGAACATGGTGTGAATGTTGTTGAATATGAACAAGATTATGGTGTTGCCGTGGAGCAAGGTCGTCAACAGGCGGAGAGTGATATTAATTGTTTTTTTATTGATGATGAGAATTCACAAACACTTTTTCTTGGTTATGCTGTTGCAGGTCAACGATTAAAAAAACAGTTCCATGAAATGGGAGTTCGCGTGGATCAAGCTCATCCTCTGTTTGTATATTTACCCTGTGGTGTAGGTGGCGGTCCCGGTGGTGTTGCCTTTGGTTTGAAAATGGCTTTTGGTGATAATGTACATTGTATCTTTGCCGAGCCAACACATTCACCCTGCATGTTATTAGGTGTTTATACTGGATTACATGACGGTATTTCAGTTCAAGATCTGGGTATTGATAATATCACTGCTGCTGATGGATTAGCGGTTGGTCGAGCATCGGGGTTTGTTGGCAGAGCGATGCAACGTCTGTTGGATGGTTATTATACTATCTCAGATCAGCGCATGTATCACTATCTAGCTGAGCTCAGTGAATTAGAACATATTCAACTTGAGCCTTCTGCACTCGCTGGCATCGTAGGCCCGATCATAGTGAATAAAAATATAGAGTATAAAAATCGTTTACAGTTAGATGCCATTAAAATGCAAAATGCTACTCATTTAGTATGGGCAACGGGTGGCGGCATGGTACCCAAAAAAGAGATGGATGATTATCTTGCTCAGTCGTTAACACCTACTTAACCGCCATTATTTATAGCCAGTTAATATTGATATTAGTCAAGATCTTGAGGTGAAAGTGCTATTAATACTCTGTCATTACTTACAAGCTTTCTCTTGAAACTGATGATTTTAAAAATAAAGATAATCATGGTGGCATTAATCGATAAAATGCCTAGCTCATTATTTATAGAGAATTAGCGGTTAATCATGAACTAAGTAGTAAGCAATAAAAGTAACCTCTACTTCTGAAAGTTAATATTTTTAATTTAAATTACTTCACTTTAAAGCACTGCGTCGTAAATTATTTCAATTAAATCAAGTGGTTAACTCAAGTCTCATGGGTGGCGCTTTCTATGGTAAAGTAGCCGGCCAGGGGACTAGCGATAAAGCCTAAAATTACTCCAATAAGGGGGTTTGACCATGGTCTATTATGGTGGGCTAGCTAGTCAAATATAACTTAAATATGGAGCATGTCCTTCTATTTGTTAATACAAATAGGTAAGACACAGTTTATGAAATTCAAATCAAACAAGTACAGTATTGAATCAACAGATTATCAGGTCGGTCAGGATAATTTTAATAAATGGGGCTTCGATGTCCACAACACAGTTTTCACTGCTTCAGTAGCGTTATCCATCCTTTTCATCGTCACTCTGCTAATGTTAGAGCCTGCCGATGCAAAAGCAGCCATTGACTCAATTAAGGGCTCTGTCCTGTCTAATTTTGACTTCCTATTTATGTGGGGAGCCAATATCTTATTAATCTTTGCCGTTATATTAGCATTTTCACCCTTGGGTAAAATTCGCTTAGGTGGAGATAAAGCGACCACTGATTATTCAACAATGTCATGGATTTCAATGCTATTTGCAGCGGGCATGGGGATTGGATTAATTTTCTGGGGCGTGGCAGAGCCAACTGCTTTCTTTACCAATTGGTACGGAACTCCATTAAATGCAGAACCTTTTACGGCAGAAGGCCGTGAACTAGCATTAGGTGCAACGGTTTTTCACTGGGGACTGCATGCTTGGGCTATCTATGGAATGACAGCACTTTGTTTAGCTTATTTTGTGTATAACAAAGGCCTGCCACTATCCATGCGCTCGGTATTTTATCCGATTTTAGGTGATAGAGTTTGGGGAATAACCGGTGATATTATTGATGTATTAACCGTTTTAGTGACCTTATTTGGCCTAGCAACTTCTCTTGGATTAGGTGGTGCACAGGCGGCTAGTGGTATTAGTCATGTTTTTGGTTTTGAAAATAGCCTTTATCTAAAGCAGTTCATTATTCTATTAATTATGGGCTTAGCTATTCTTTCGGTCACGCGAGGAATGGACGGAGGAGTTAAACTGTTAAGTAACCTGAATATGGTCATTGCCTTTATATTTTTGGGGCTAATCGCTGCTTTGAACTTCACAACGGTACTTGATTCTTTGGCTACCGCAGTGATCGGTTATGTAAAAAATATTATTCCGTTAAGTCAGTCTTCGGGACGTGACGATACAACATGGTTGCATGGGTGGACTGTATTTTATTGGGCGTGGTGGGTTGCTTATGCACCTTTCTTTGGCATGTTTGTAGCGCGTATATCTAAAGGGCGTACTGTGCGTGAGTTTCTTATTTGCGTGATGGTTATTCCTACGTTAGTCACCACTGCCTGGATGTCAGTTTTTGGTGGTGTAGCTATTGAACAGATCATTGATAAAGTTGGATTGTTAGGTGCTGAGCAAGGTATTACAGATGTTTCTTTAAGCCTTTTTTACATGCTAGATGCTTACCCTCTCGGTGATGTTTTATCTGTTATCGCAGTTGTATTAATTGTTGTTTTCTTTGTAACTACATTAGATTCAGGCTCCATTGTTATCGATAGCATGACAGCGGGAGGCAAACTAGAAGTGCCAATGAAACAAAAAATAGTGTGGGCTGTTATCTCGGGTGTTATCGCAATGGTAATGCTGTGGATTGGCGGTACTCAGTCTATTCAAGCGCTGCAATCGATCACTATTATCGCAGCACTGCCTTTCACTCTTATTCTTTTGCTTGGTTGCGTTAGTTTGCTGAAAGGGTTATTAACTGAAGTAGATAAACCAAAGGTAATAGATGAACGAATCAAACAAAGCTAGTATCTAACCAGTATTAAGGCTTTATAAAAAGCTCCCTTGTGCCTAGTGCAAGGGAGCTTTTTTCTATCAAAAATATGAGTATTTAATGTTGTGAACATTTCTTATTTTTTTGTTGTAAGTATTTTTATATAGTTAGTCTCTATTTACCTATCGCGAGAAGTTGCAGGGAGCATGTTATGAATCAAAAACTTGAACAAGTCATTGGTCTAATTGATGACGTTAATAATGAAGATCCAAATAAAGAGTTAGTAGGCGATAAGGAATGGCCAAAGGAACGTTTATATTCTGAGCGTATGGCTGAAATGTTGAATCGTTTTAAACCTGATGCCAACGAGTTATTGAAAATAGCTGTACGTGGCCAACATATTCAACGCTGGAAATCATTGCGTAGTGATTATCCGGTTGGAAAGCAAGGATATCATCAGTGGCGATCTGAGCTTTATACCTTTCATGCAAATGGTGTTGCTACCTTGATGCAGCAAGTTGGGTATGAACCAGATGATATTGAACAAGTTAAAAATGCCGTCGGTAAAAAAGCCATTAAACGAAACCCTGATAGTCAATTGGTCGAAGATGTTGCTGGTTTAGTGTTCATTGAATATTACATGTTAGCTTTTGCCCTAAAACATCCTGAATATACTGAAGAAAAATGGATTGGTATTATTCTTAAAACATGGCGAAAAATGTCAGATGATGCACATCAATTCGTTTTAGCTGGAAATATTAAATTACCTGAGTCTTTACAAAATTTAATTGTTAAAGCTATTAGTTGATTTCAGCTTACTTCGTTTTATTTCAGGAGATTCGACATCTTGGTTTTGAATTCAAGTATTGAGATGTCTTATTTTTTATTATTGTGCTTGTCTGAGATTTTATTTTCCCCTTTGAATGGCTTATAAGAAGGTTGTGACGGAGTAGTATTAACCACCGCTTTGTCTTTTTATTTGAGAGCTTAAAAGTAAAGAAAAACTCTTTTACTTTACATTTTGATTCTAAAATTAGTTGCTTGAAATAGTTAATTTTTTCTTTTGTTAAATCTTACTGGATAAGCTTGAAGTTATTATTTAAGTTGTTATATTGAGCTTATGAAAACATCAATATTTTATACTATCAATTTCTTAAGGAGCTTCGTCCTTAAATTCCCCTCTTAAGCGGGCATATGTCTATGCCCATCTGTATTTGCAGATAATCTTCCCAATAAAATTAAACTTATGAGATCAATTAAACCTCTCCAAAAATAGGTTTATTGTGACTTTTTTATATACATTTTGTCTAATCGTATGTGATTAATATTTATCAAAATAGATCAGGAGGCTATGTGAGTTGAATCTGAGTAAATTTTAGTTTTGTTACAAAAATACGTAATTAATCTGTTATTTATTATTTAGGTGATGATATGTCAAAGAGTGAAATGAAAAAGCCCGTTTTATCATTGAAAGAAAAACGGAAACTTAAGAAAGAAGATAATAGCAATAAAATTGTAAAACCTAGAAAAAGAAAAGGTTAAATAATGATGGGGCCATATATTGGCCTCATTTTAAAAATTACCGATTGAAAATCAAACACAACAATAGTCAAAATAGTTATAAAAATTGTATATGAGGTGCTGTGTCGTCGTAGTGAAAATAACAAAATATATTTTATCTTATTGAAATATATTTGTTATTTCTATTTTAACCCCACCCAATCTACATTAACGAACGTTAAATTAATCTTTAACGTCTCTACGAATAAATGTTCTGACTTGTGTTAGATCTTTAAATAATTGTTGTATTAATAATACTGAGAATAAAAATGAATCAAAAACCAGAGATTACTATTTCGTCCTTAGATTTAGATCGATTATATAACGTCATTGATCTGTTACCTAAAAACAGTGTGGCAGGAGTGAGTGGACTTGAAGAGGAACTCGCTCGTGCCAATATAGTCGATCCTGAACAGATTCTTCCGGATCTAGTTACCATGAATGCTACCGTCAAATTTTCTGTTGACTCATCACTAAAAGAGTTTGTGCTTACCCTTGTTTATCCCAAAGATATTGATTCAAAAGGTGAGAAAATATCAATATTAGCTCCCGTCGGAAGCGCTCTTCTTGGGCTTTCTATAGGGGACAGAATTGAATGGCCAAAACCAGGTGGGGGAACAATCAAAGTAATGATTAAAGAAATACTGTATCAACCGGAGAGAGATGGCGAACTTCATCGATAAGTCACATTAAAAAGTTCGGTGATCACTATGCCACCGAATAATTTATAGCTGCGCTTATATCATGGCTCTTTATATCTGGGCAATACAAGGGTAGTAGTCCCAAAGGGCTATCAAAGCATAACCAAATAAAAGCTAAGCAAAGCCAAATAAAGACTAAATAGAATGAATGCTTATTTTCAAATATTCTTTTTAAAATATGGCATTCCATTTTTGAGTTCAAAATAATACAAGATCGCATGTTGACGATTAAATTGAAGAGCAATCTCTGATAGCACTAATATTTCATTCTAACTTTAAAGGAAGCATTTTATTATGTGGATAATATATGCATTACTCGCTACTGTTTTTTTTGGTATGCGAGGGATATTGTACCAATGGACATCACAGAAAAAGATGAACCGAAATTTATTCTTATTTGGCGTCTTTTTTGTAGGATTTTTAGTAAGTCTTTCTGGTGTCGCCTTGCTAGACCAAGAATGGTATGGATGGGCGGATATTGCCGTTGGTTTAGCATTAGGCTTTGGTTCTTTTGCCGCTAATGCTTTTTTACATAAAGGCTTTTCTGTTGGAAAGGCTTCCCTGATTAGTATTTTGTCTGGGTTAACTCCCTTATTTGTACTGATTTTTGCTTTTTTATTATGGCAAGAGACCTTGACCACACTGCAATTGATTGGCTTTTTTATCATTTTTGGTGGTCTTTATATTATCCGCTACTCCAATGAAATTTCCATAACCAATTTACAAGGTGCGCAATGGGGATTACTTGCAGCATTATTCTTTTCATTTAATGACTTATTAGGTAAGCAGTCCACTCTTCTTGAGGCTGATACGTTCGCCACATTAACCTCAATGTTTGGTTTTGGTAGTTTTCTTTTTGCGATGAGTTGGTTGGCCAATCGTAAAAAAATAGTGGAGGATGAAAATGACACTCGTCCTAGTTGGTCTGGATTAAAAACATTTTCCTGCGGCTTATTTATTGGATTGACTAATGTCGCTGGCATGGTTGCAATAATATCCGCTTTTGCAATTGGCAACACAGGATTAGTATCAGCTATTTCTGGGATGAATATTTTAATCATCCTGTTGTACTCTCGCATTATTTTAAAAGAATCTTTTACTCGCCAAGAGTTTTTAGGATTAGCTACCGCTTTCATAGGGGTTATAGTACTGAGATTGAGCTATTAATAATTCCTGTTTTGAAGTTATTAAAAAGTAATCATTAAATTAATGCTTATTAAAAAGAAAGCACTAATACTTCTATACGTATAAAAGTATTAGTGATTTTTCATAATAAGTTGCGGATATATTTCTCGTTTTAAAGTTCATCAAGTCGGTATGATAACTCTTTCTTGCAAATCAAGATGAGAGCCTGATTTATATTGTCATTAAGATAATTTACTTCTTACTCATTACATCGATTAGCATAGACCCAGTAATCTCTTGGCATCCTTCCTGGTAACCCACTGGTATTGGTGATGTCTATTACCGCTTTGGTTGCACATTGACAAACTGGCTTGGAGTAGTGTTTGTGTGCTAAGCATGATTGATGAGTGTCATCAATCATCTTTCTGGCGCGACTATCTTTTAGCCCGTAATTAATTGAGACTGAACTCTTGCCCGCCTCTTTCTCTGCGACTTCTATCACTTTGACAGCTGCCATAAAATCAATATAGGCTTTATCGCAAAGTTGAGGGGCTTGTTGGTAATAGGCGGCTACTTGCTTTCTTGTTGCCTGTCCTTTCACCATTGAAAATCCTGCTGTTTGTGGCAGACGTTCACAATAATTCTGGCAAGCCTTTAATAGCGAGTTTGCCTCCTCAGTTAATGGAATTTTTTTTGACTCACATTGTTCTGCTTTTGCAAGCATGGCGTCGAACTGCTTTTGTTTAAGGTTTGACTCTTGTGCAAAAGATAAGGGTGAAAAAAATAAGAGTAATAAAGAGATGCTGACTGACGATATTAACGATGTTTGTTTCAATAAAAGATATTGATCTGGCATTGGATTAACCCCCTATAACAATAAAAGTGCTAACGATGTTATTTAACTTCATACGGGAAGTATTTCCTGTCATTTTTACAAAATGAGACTTCCTAGACTCGATTATAAACAAACGTTTTTCTTATCAATGACATTCCCTGTCAAGAAATAGCGTCTAACGCAAGCTTTGTGATTATTTGTTGATCTTAAATATACTATGATTGTTGCCTTTCTTTTCCAAGGCTAAATAACGGAATCAAGTAAACTCCTTGTCGAATATCTCGTCTTTGTCATCTTTATAAAGGGGGATTTAGTTTGTGCTTGCTGTTTTTAGTGAAGGTAGGAGGCTTTACGATGTCATTAAATGGCGTTTTTAAGTAATCATTTTCTGTTATAATTATTCTTTTAAAATGTCAGTTGAAGGTTAGTAGCAATCACTTCTTTAATGTGAACGGTATAACACTCTTATTTGGCTTAATGATCTTCCTTTATTTTATTCTTGGTGTTTTATGCAAAATTTCCCTACTAACCGCTTTTCTATTGTTCCGATGCTTGATTGGACTGACTTTTAAGTCGCATAAGGCTTTGTGTATGTTGAGGCGAACTATAGGCGTACCACTGTTTTGTATATTTAAGTTTTAAGCCAAAAGGCGTACCGAGGCGATCTAGTCATAATTATCGCTTCAATCAACTGTATTACCTCTCAATTTCAAGTTTACGTACAAACGTCGAAGCTAACATTCGGAGCTTTTATGCGATGTTACTTACTCACTTTATTACCACTGAATTTACTATAAAAAATAGTCATAAGCTTAATCTGGGTATTATAATACTCAATAAGTAGTTTTTTTGAGTATAATAAAGCTCAATAAAAATGGTAAATGTAATTAAATACAAAAAATAATTTCATTAAATCAATAGATTACACGTAAGTTCGGAATGTCGGCTATATCTTCAACAAGATTGTAATGGTCTAATAATACCGGACTCTTACCATATAACTAAAAGTTGGACACAATGCTAAAGGTTTATGACAAGTTAGGTTTTATGGTTGAATGTTAATCTTTAATATTGAGTTATTATTATTTTTATTGTGGTCTATAAGATACAAAATCAAAGCTATATTGATATACTCGGAAATAATGTTCGGTATATTCAAATAGTCTACCATCACTTAGTTCGCCAACTGAATCCACTCGAATAACGGGGTGACCCGCTTCAATATTTAAGTTGTTAGCAATCTCTTTTGTAACTAGTTCTGGTTTTGCGCTTTGTCTGCTAAGTTTTATTTTTAACCCTTTTATTTTTTCTACATATTCATACTTAGAGTCACGAATAGCTTGAATACTGAGATCTGGAAATATACTAACAGGCATAAATGTATGCTCTAATATTTCAGGCTCACCATCAATAAGTCTTAATCTAATAATTGAATAAACTTCATCCCCCTCGTTTAAACCTAATTTATTGGCGATAAATATATCACTTTCAATTAGCTCGAACGTTAATAATTTTGAGCTTGGTTGTTTTCCCTGTGCTGACACCTCTTCGTAGAAGCCGTTTAGTTGAAAAGCATTATGTTGCGCTTTAGCTGATTTGACATAAGTTCCACTGCCACGAACGCGATAAAGTAAATCTTTATCTACTAGTATTTTCATGGACTTACGAATGGTTACTCGGCTTACGCCAAATTTTTTTTGAAGCTCACTTTCAGTAGGTAACATTGCTCCTGGTAAAAGGGTGCCATCATCGATTTGTGTAATTAATTCATCTGAAATCTGTAAATATCTTGGCCTGTTCACTTTAGCTCCTTATCAGGTCTGCTCTTTAACAAAAGAGTGATGAATAATACATTACTAATACTTAATGGCCAGTATTAAGTGATTAAGATCACTTTAAACAAGTAAATGTATCTTTAAGGTATTGTTTGGGTAATACTTTAAAGATACATTTAAGGCATCTTAAGTAATAAAGGACAGAAAAATGAAACAACAAAACCTAACTGTGATTGGCGGTGGAAGCACATATACACTGGGCATGATGAGCAGTTTAATTGCGGAAAAGGATGCTTTTCCATTAAAACGCGTCGTTTTTTATGATATTGATGCAGACCGTCAGGCTTTAAATGCACAAGCAACAGCGATTTTATTTAAAGAACAGTATCCTGAAATTGAAGAATTTATTTATACAACAAATAAAGAGGTGGCTTTTTCTAATTCTGATTTCTTCTTTGTACAGATCCGTACTGGTGGCTTATTGATGCGAGAAAAAGATGAGCAAATTCCACTCGCTTATAATTGTGTTGGTCAAGAAACATGTGGAGCCGGCGGTATGGCTTATGGGCTTCGCTCCATTGGTGACATGATAACGTTAGTAAATGAGATCCGATCTTATAGCAAAAACGCATGGATTTTAAACTACACAAACCCAGCTGCAATAGTTGCCGAAGCATTGAATCGTGAATTTCCTGATGATAAACGGATTTTAAATATCTGTGATATGCCAGCCGCCATTATGGTGAGTTATGCGCAGCTTCTTGGATGTGAAATTTGGGATTTAGTACCTGAGTATTTTGGTTTAAACCACTATGGCTGGTTTACTAGTATTCGCAATAAGAATGGAGATGATCTTACTGATAAAATCAAAAATATTATTATGAATAAAGGTATTACAGCAGTTGATCCTGAAATTGCAGATGATCCTTCATGGCAAGCAACTTTCCAAAATATGAAAGTTATGCTTCAAGATAATCCTGAATTTCTACCTAATACTTATCTGCAATATTATCTATATCCAGAGAAAATGGTGGCAAAAGAAGATATAAGCAATACTCGATCACGCCAGGTTATGAATGGTCGTGAAAAGCGTGTCTTTGAACTTTGTCAGCGAATCATTAGTGCAGGAAGTACTAAAAATGAACAGATGCATGCTGATATTCATGGTCGTTATATGGTGCGCGTTGCAGCTTCTTTAGCTTACAATACTGGAGATACTTACCTCGTTATCGTTCCTAATAACGGTATCATTTCTAATCTTCAAGATGATGCAATGGTCGAAGTGCCAGCATCACTAACGAATAATGGTCCTCATTGTTTTGCCGTCGGTAAAATACCAACATTTCAAAAAGCGATGATTGAGACGCAACTTGGTTATGAAAAACTAGTGGTTGATGCTTGGTTTGAAGGATCTAAACAAAAGCTTGTTAATGCATTAACGCTAAACCGTACTGTTATTAATGTGCCTAAAGCAAAAAAAATAGTGGATGACATATTAAAAGAAAACCAAATGTATTTACCGCAGTTTTCTTAATACTCCTAACTTTTGCTAAAAATAGCGAGCTTGAATAATCAGGTTCGCCTTTAAATTAAGGTCTATATGAAAGATATTATTCAACGCTTTGGGGCAGCTATGTTTGTGCCTGTCTTACTTTTTCCAGCAGCTGGTATGTTACTTGGTTTGACAGTCATGTTACTAAATCAGGATTTATTTCCCTGGGCAATACCAGGAAGTACTTGGCACAGTGTTTCGACTATTTTGTTACAGGCATCGTTAGCTGTTTTTAAAAATATGTCTTTGATTTTTGCAGTAGCGCTTCCTATCGCGCTTGCGAAATCGGCATCGGGTCGGGCTGTACTTGCAACCTTAGTTTCTTATATTACTTTTAACTATGTTATTGGTGGTATATTACAATTTTGGGGGGCTGATCTAGGCATAAACTATGTCTCTGGAGAGCTTGGACTCACTGACATTGGAGGGATTTTAACATTAGATACTAACCTGTTGGGTGCAATTGTTATCGCAAGTATTTCAGTGTGGATCCATAATAAATATTTTGGCTATAAATTACCTAACTGGGCGTCAGTATTTGGTGGTACGCCATTAGTGGTTATTATTAGTTTTCCAATAATGATTGCTCTTGCTATTGTTACTTGTTTTGTTTGGCCAAGTATTCAACATGGCATTAATAACTTACAATTTTTTCTTGTACAAGCTGGCGCATTAGGTGTGTGGTTATTTACTTTTTTAGAAAGAATACTAATCCCAACGGGGCTTCATCATTTTGTTTACGGTCCAGTTTTTTATGGTCCTGTTGCTGTAGATGGCGGTACAGTTGCTTATTGGATTCAACATATTCAAGAATTTGCAGCTAATCCGGAATCTTTAATTAGCCAATTCCCACAAGGTGGTCTGATGCTTACAGGGATGGGGAAAGTTTTTGGGTGTACCGGTATTGCTCTTGCTCTTTACTCTACAGCGAAAAAAGAAAACAAAAAAATGGTAATGGGGCTACTGGTGGGAGCAACTGTAACTGCAATTCTTACTGGTATTACAGAGCCTATTGAATTTACTTTTCTATTTATTGCTCCACTATTATTTGCGCTGCATGCTGTACTCTCAGCAACAATGGCAACAATTGCTTACTCACTGGGCGTATCTGGTAATTTTCAGACGGGTATTATAGATTTTATTTTCCAAAATTGGTTACCTTTAGGTAGCAACCATATGGGGACATATGTTATCCAGATTATTATTGGGTTATCGTTTACGGCTATCTATTTTGTTACTTTCCGTTATTTGATTATTAGATACAACATTATGACACCAGGGCGCGATAACAGTGAAACTAAGCTTTATACCAAAGCCGATTATAAAGCGGCTAAAAACCATAATGAAGTTGGTATAAATGATAATAGCCAGGCTCATGCTTTTATTGCAGGTTTAGGAAATAATGAAAATATTGCATTATTAACTAACTGTGCCACTCGTTTAAGAATTAAAGTTAAAAATCCTGATTTAGTTAAGTCGACAAGCTTCTTTCAGGAAAATGGCGCAGTTAATGTGGTAAGGAATGGCGATAGTTTTCAAATTATTGTTGGCTTAACGGTTCCACAAGTGCGCGATGAAATGAGTCAACTAATGGGAGGTTGATATCTTACCTGCAATCTATCGCTGGTATAATTGTTTGTAAATAAAAGTCTTGGTTTAGTAATAGCCCAAGGCTTTTTTGTAAAACTTATATTTATGCATTTCTAAACACTGGACAAGTTTTAACCAAGAAAAATATGCGGAATTAGTTAACGTTTCTCGTAAGAAAATTTCTGATATAGAAAACAACAGAAGTAATCCAAGTGTTGATGTTTTGAATAAAGTTTTTAAGCCTTTTGGTTTAAATGTCGGTTTAATCCCAATATCACCGACTGTATTGCAAAATGCTCTGGATGGTGGTGATGATTCACCCAAGTAACCTAAGAATAAAGTATCCTGTTTCATTTATTTACTTGAGGACGTTTTAATT